>JAABPV010000038.1:0-17587 GCA_011391865.1 Desulfobulbaceae bacterium
GAAAAAATTAACAACAGGCCACGAAAATCTCTTGGCTTCAACACGCCAAAAAATTGCACTTGGAACTTGAATCCACGCCCAGTTATAAGATTGCGAACAAAACATATCCTGTTTTGCATAGAGACGCAAGGGCAGGAACAACGGCGACCTGCCTTTGCCCCCTTTCTACAACGGCAAAATATGCACTTCCTCTCTCGTCGGGTGCATCCCGCGCAGGAAGAGGCCGCTGCGTCCATCAATCGAGACCGGGTCGCCGAAGCTGATGCGGAAGCCGTTGATCATCGCGTGCGCACTGGCCTCGAAGACCTGCAAATCGCGGCAGCCGACCACGCAGGTCTTTTCCAATCTGGTCGCCACCACTGAAGCGTGCGAGGTCTGGCCGCCGCGCGCGGTCAGCAGGCCGTCAGACATGGAGATTTCCCGGATGTCCTCCGGCACGGTGTCCTGGCGGATGAGGATCAGCGGCACATTCGGCTGCTCGCTGCGGAGCTGGCGGATGTTCTCGTCGGTGAAGACCGCCAGCCCGGAAAGTGCCGAGCCGCTCACGCCGATGCCCTTGCCGAGCAGTGCGGCCTGCTGCGCCTCAGTCTCCTCAAAGACCCGGAAATGCTCCTTTTTCTTAATGGTGATCATGTCGCGGGTCTGGAGGATGTACAAGTCCTCCGGCTCCGGCCCTTCAAAGGTGAACTCGATCTCCTGCGGATTCCACTCTTTCGTATAGACCAGATCGCGGGCAATACTGAGAAGCCGCTCGTAGATCTTGGGGAAACGCCGCTCCAAGGTCTGCTCGGCAGATCTGCCATCCAATTCCGCCTGCTCCACCGAGATCGGGTAGCTGGTGACTAAGCCGGAAACAATGTCCTCACCTTGGTCGCTGGAGGCGTAATCGCCCCAGAGTGCGACCCGCCGCACCTTGCGGTAGGGATGAGCAGTGAAGAGCACGCCGCTGCCCGCCTGCTGGCTGCGGTTGCCATAGACCATCGCCTGCACGGTCACTGCTGTGCCCCAGTCGTCAGAGACATCCATCAGGTGGCGGTACTGGCGGGCCTTGTGGGTGTTCCACGACTCCAGCACCATCTCCACTGCGCCGATGAGCTGGAGCCAGGGGTCTTCCGGCGCGTTGCATCCATGCCGCCGCAGGGCGTTGCGGTACTCCAAGGCTAGCTCGCGCATCTGCTCCGGCGAGAACTCGCGCTTCAGGCGGACATTGTAGCGTTTCTTGTGCGCGTTCATCATGCTGCCGAATTCCTCGCGGCCCATGCCGGTGCCCATCGCCCACGATTGCAGGAAGCGGCGGTAGTTGTCCCAGAGAAAATACTTCTGCTCCGGGTGATGAGCCACCAGCTCTTCCAGCAGGTCTTCGTTCAGGCCGACGTTGTGAATAGTGCTCATCATGCCAGGCATCGAAATCGCCGAACCAGAGCGCACTGAGAGCAGGAGCGGCGTGTCCGGTGAGCCGAAGCTGCGGCCTGTCTGCTCCTCAATGCCGGTGATCGCCGCCCGCAGCCGCTGCATGAACTCCTCTTTGGCCTTGGTGAAACGCTGCACCGCTGGCCAGCAGCGGAAGATCTCGGTAGTGATGATGAAGGCAGGCGGCACTGGATTGCCATCATTGGCCAAGAGCATCAGATTGAAGCCTTTGTTGCCGAGATGAATGAGGTTGTGGGTGCGCAGGTTCTCGTTGTGCAGCGAGGAGATGGTGGTCTCCGGGTTGTAGGTCATGAGCAAGTCAATGGTCTTCTCGTCAAGAATGTCGCGCTGGGCCTCCAAAGTCTGGATGATCCGGGTGATGAAATTGTCCAGATGCTGGAGACCAAAGGTGGTGGCGATGAGATCACGGAAGAAGGACTCGGACAGGCGGTGGATGGTTGACGGCATGTCCTCCTCATCCCAGAGCGGGCGGAACTTGGTCAGCAAATTCTCTCTGCCGATCTGCGGGATGATGATCGAAAGATTGTTCTGATGGACATTGGTGTAGTGCGCATAGATCACATCTTTGACCCCTTCTGACAGCCCGCGCACAATATCTAAATGCTGGGTGTAGGTGAAACGCTTCATGCTGATCGAAGCGTCCAGCAGGCTGGTGTAGGTGTCCAAGCGGCGGCTGGTGATGCCGTCAATCTTCAGGGCGCGGATGTAGAAGCTCAAGGTCTGAGCAATGCGGATGAAGGTCGCCTGGGTGATGAAGCCAAGGTTGATCGAGAGATTCAGCCGCTCAAGGTAGATGTTGGCCAAGGTTTCCAAGCGGAAGGCGAGGCCGAGCGCGTCGAATTTGCGCTCGGAATAGCGGCCATAAACTGAGGGAATGTCCACCGCGATGTGCCGCTTGTAGTATATCTCTTCCTTCGGCTCAAACTTCTTGTCGCTGAGGATGACCTGCTTGAGCTGCTCCAAGTGGGTGAGCAGGGCATCCAAACAGCTGCACGTGTCGCCGCTCTCCAGCACGGTCAGCAGCTCCTCCATCTCCGGGAAGCCGTTTTGGGCCGCGTGCTGGAGCTGACAGCGCAGCTCCTCCATGCCAAGGCTGTATTTGTGGTGGAGCAGACGGTGCATTCGCACGAGCAGATCAAAGCGTTTGCGCTCGCCAGCCGAGAGGTCGGTCTGCCGCTCCAGCCAGGCTTTGCGCTCGGCCTCGTCCCAGGTCAGTAGCTCGTCCACATTGCTGTATTCCATCTCATCGCGGACGCGCCGGGCAAGGACGTGCAGCTCGTCAACAAAGGGGCCGCTGGTCTGCACTTGGCCAAGAATCTCCTCTGGCAGATAGGGCTTGAGGCAGTTCTTGTCGAGCGTCAGCCAGAAGACAAAGATCGCCCGGATGAAGCCGACAATCAGATTTGAAGATTCGACATGCGACTGCTTGCGGAGGAAGTGAATGAGCACGTCATGCCGCTTGTGCGATTCATCCAGCTCAGTGGAGACATCGCGCAGCTCGCCTTCTGCGCCGATCTCGTTGAAGAAGACCGGCATCAGCTTGGTGAACTGCTTGGCAAGGTTGTAAATCGGCTTGATCGGGTGATTGAGCAGCTGAGTGATATCGCGCTGAAAGAGATCCGTGTCTTTGACGCAGGTGCCGGTCAGGCGGATGTTGATGATCAGGGCGGAAAAGAGCGTCGAGCACCATTTCGGCTCCTGCATGATCAGGTTCAGCCAGACCCGGATATTGGCCAAATGCGCCGGGTTGGTGATCGGCTGCCAGTCCTCATCCACGCCCATGACATTGGCATATTGAAAGCCGAAGCGCACAGTTTCAAAGAGGAATGCTTCCACTAAACGGGAATTGCCGCGCTGGAAGACCTCGCCGCCAATGACCTGAATGCACTGCAAGGAAGTGTGCGGGTATTTGCGCACATTTGCTTTGAGGAGATGAAAGGTGGTGGTGAAGAACTGCTCGATCTCGTCAAAGCTCTGGCGGCGGATGAGCTGCACAAGCGAGCGGTTGATCTCGCGCAGAGTCTCCTCATGAATAAGCGAAAGCCCGGCGGTGTCCATGATGCGGAAGAGGAAGAAGAGCTTGCGGTTCTCGATCATGGTCGGATCCGTCCCGCCGCCTTCCTCGCCCAGCTTGGCCGGGATTTCCCGGTAAAGCCGGACCACATCAATATGCGCGGGCAGCTCCAGCATCTCGCTCAGGGCCTGATACGGGTCTTCCTCAATATTGATCAGGTCCAAGGCGGCAAGATGCTCGCGCATCCGGGCGTGGGAGATGGCGGCTAACTGCGGCCCGGCCTGCCAGTCCCCGCAGAAGCTACCGCATTGCGACTCAAACCAAGGCTGCGGGTCTTCCTCCTTCAGCCAGCAGGCGTAGTTGAGGCTGAGGACTTTCCGCAGCAGCTTGGCCGCAGCCGCGCAGGAATAGTTCTCTTCCCCGGCCTTGCGCCCCAAGTTGGTGAGCTGCTCGGCCATTTTCTTCAGCGGATGATGCCCCTGCACCATCTGCATCATCACCCCGCTGTCCATCTCGTCCAAGCGGACAAGCTGCTCGAAGAAGGCATTGAGCGCGCCGCCGTAACGCGGCAGCGTCTGCGGCGTGAGCGAGCTGATCAGCTTGTCAGCATACGCGAGCAGGGCCTCGACGGTCTGGCTGACGACCTTACTGTTCTTGCGCGAGTCCTTGAGCGCATCCAGAAAGATCGAACTGAAGAGGGCGAAGCAGTCCGGCCCCTGCTCGTGGCTGAGGTAGTGGCTGATGTTCTTGAGGACAAAGGGCCGCAGCTCGCTGATGATCAGCTGCCAGTTGCGGTAGGGGTGGCTGATCTCGTAGAGGAGATGCTCCAGCCGCGAGGCAAGCCCCTGATAGCGGGCCACCACCTCCTGAAGCGGCCTCCAGCGCGGGGAAATTTCAACAGTGCTGGCGGTCTGCTGGAAGTTGGCTTCAAGGGCTTTGGAGATGATGGGCGGCGGCTGGGTAGGCATGATTTCCTCGTTTCGTAATGGCAATAGGGTTGGCGTACAGCTTTTGCTCTGTTGAAAAAAGAGTGAACTTTTGGTAGCATGATGGCTCAATTTTCATATGCAGAACGACACGCAACTCACCGACGTAGAACGTAACTAAATTTACGCCCTAAAGCAAGCTTTTAGGGGGAACTATGACATCGCCTTCTTCTCGCATATTTCTCTGCCATTCTTCGGCTGACAAAGAAAAAGTTAGGGAACTATATCATCGATTAAAAAAGGATGGACATTTTCCTTGGCTCGATGAAGAAGACCTCTTGCCTGGGCAAGACTGGCAGTATGAAATACGTAAAGCTGTTCGCTCTTCCGCTATAGTGATAGTTTGTCTTTCCAGAGATTCAGTCAACAAGCGCGGATACGTTCAAAAAGAAATATGTTTTGCACTTGATGCTGCTGAAGAACAACCGGAAGGAAAAATATTTATTATTCCTATCCGCCTTGAAGATTGCGAGGTTCCAGCTCGTCTTAGCCGCTGGCAATGGATGAATTTATATGAAGCGAGTGGATATCAGCGTTTAATTAAGGCTATAGGAATTACTCAATGTGATTCAATTGAAAAAGTAAAAATATCGAATAATACCGAGGATGATTTCAAGAAAGATATACATATTGAGCAAGTAGCAACTAAAACTGATAAAGACAGTAAAATTCTTAATCGTAAAGATAAAATTATAATTACAGCTTTTATTTTTATCGCGACCTTCATTTTCTTTTATTACAAGCCCTATTTTGCTGAAGTTAAGAAGGAGAATCAAGTTGTAACTCAACAGGATGCTTATATTCCTAAGAAGGAGAATAATCCCATTTCTATAACCAAAGAAAATAAAGTTACAACTAATGACATGAAAGATCAAAAACAAAAAACGGAGGGGACGAATCCTGCGATTAACTCCACTTCTGTTGAGAAAGTTGACGAAGAGTGTGTTGCTGACAGTATATGCGCGCAGATGGAAGAGTATTTTAAACCTTACCGTGACGTTGTTGACGATAAAAATGCAAGCAATGACAGAAAGGCTATAGCTGATATTTATCTCAATAAGCCATACGAATACGTGTGTGAAGTAGAGTTAGTCTATGAGCAAATAGGTCGTTACGAATCATTTATTAAAAAATATCAAAAAAGTAAATTCATCCCTGAAGCATTATTAAAAATAGCAGATTTAGATATGTATCTACTTCAATGTTACGAGAAAGATAGTGAAAAAAGACATCTTTTTGAGAAAATAAAAAATATTTACAAAAAAATCGCTATAGAATATAGCGACAATAGCTACTCAACGACCGCTGATAATATTTACAACATCCTTTCTTCGTATGAAAAAAGAGAAAAAGAAATAGATTTTTCTAAAATTAACTATGAGTACAAATTGGAAGAAAATCATGAGCTTCTTTTAAAGAAGATACCATTATGTACAACTATGCCGTAGGCAACATTTCGCCTTCCGTGCTTTGGTGGTGCGGAAAAGCGTAGTAGAAATCCAGCACGTTGCCGTGTTTCTCCTTGAGCGCATCAAGGAAGATGGAACTGAACAGGGCGAAGCAAGTCTGGCCCCTGCTCGTGGCTGAGGTAGTGGCTGAAATTCTTGAGGACAAAGGGCCGCAGCTCGCTGATGATCAGCTGCCAGTTGCGGTAGGGGTGGCTGATCTCGTACAGCAGGTGCTCAAGCCGCGAGGCAAGCCCCTGATAGCGGGCCACCACCTCCTGAAGCGGCCTCCAGCGCGGGGAGATTTCAACAGTGCTGGCGGTCTGCTGGAAGTTGGCTTCAAGAGCTTTGGAGACGATGGGCGGCGGCTGGCTGGGCATGATGGTCTTGTCTGCGGCGGTTGCGGGAGAGTTGTCCGCACCATTTTACGCAGATTGCCGCCAATTTGCAACTGCGACCGAGTGATGATTTCCGCTTCAGCGATCGAAAAAACGCACGGTCAGCCCGCATTGCTCTGATGTGTGTTGCCCAACCGCGCCACTAAGTTCATCTTGCTCGCCAATCGGCTAAATTCACTTATTTATGATTGACAAGCCTTGCAATTCCGCTCGGCAGGCGCGGGCGGAATTGCGTTTTCGGCCAAGCTCTAACGGGTTTCTTCGATGAAGCGGCGCACTTCCTCGCTGAGGCCGAGAGCCGCGCCCAGATCGTTCAGCCAGCGGCGTTCGCTCTCAGTGTCCACAGTGATGGTGGACAGAGCCACGGCATACATCGCCTGCGCCAAGCGGAGGCTGCCGATGCCTTCCGTTAGTTCGGCGATGCTACGGGGATTGTGCAGCTCCTCCAGCAGGAACATTTTTTCTTCCTGCGAAAGCTCCGCGCCGCGCAGGCGGTCGAGAATGGCCCGCTCCTCGTCCGCATCGAGCGTGCCGTCGGCGTGGGCCGCCGCGATCATCACTTGAACCAAACGGCAGGCTAAATCCTGCTCGCCGCCCGCAGGCGCGGCAGCGGTCAGAGGTGCTGCGGGCCGTGCCTGCGCCGGGCCAGCCGCTGACGGCGGCGGGGGAGGAGGAGGGCTTGCGACCGCACCCGGCGCAGGCGGAGCGGCGGTGCTCCAGTCCTGAGCCGCCATCGGCTGCGGCGGCCCTTGCTGCTCCTGCCGCTGGCCGCTGGTGCGGAACACTTCATAGGCACCCACGCCAAGGCCGATGGCGGTCATCAGTCCTTTGCCGGAAGCAAGCTGGTTCGTCAGGCTACCAAGCAGGGAATTGTTCGTCGGCTGAGGCTTCTTTTTGTCCTGACTGCCATAGGCGTTGCCGAACTGGCCGCCCATAGCCTCCTGCAACAGCTTGCCCAGCAGTTTTTCCATGTTCATAGGGCCTTCTCCTCCGAGATGATTTCGATTTCTGTGTTTCGCAGCGAGCTGACTGATGCCGCCGGAAAACGGCGGCGCAGCGATTCCCGGTTCAAGAATATCGCCGGGCCTGAAGAAAGGAAAGTGTTTTTTAGAGCGGGAGAGACGCAAAGAAAAAAGGACGGAGGCCGCAGCAGCACCCCCGCCCTTTTTTCTTTCTTTGCTTGAACTCTGCTTAGAAGCGGAAGCGCAAACCGGCTCCGATGCGACCGTACTCCTCCAGCTCGTCCAGCTCGTCGGTCGCGGCGCGGCCCTCTAAGAAGATGGCGGCACTGGTTCCTGTCGGATTGCCGAAGATGCGCATTCCCAGCTCGGCGATGATGTCCGCGCCGCTGTTCTCACTGGCCACGTCATCATCCCCTGAGGTCATCCATGCGCCGATGCCCAGTCCGGCAAAGAAGGGTGCCGCTGTCGCGCCGTTGCTGGTGCATTGGAAGAAATTGTACTGGACAAGAAAATCCAGCACGAAGGCATCTTCACCAGAATCGCCGCCCGCTTTGACCGCTCCGCCCGCCAAAGCCAAGAAGGAAAACTGCGGGCTGGCGACGTACTCCACGCCCAGTCTGCCCAAGCCGTAGTTCACGTGATCTTCTTCCTTCTGATGCAGCCAGCCAAGATCAGCGATGAAATGGAAAGGCGACTCGCAGCACTTGGCTTCAGTCTTCACCACTTCTTTGATCACTGGCTTGTCGACATAGACGGTTTTGGTCGGGCCGGGAACCATGACTTTCTTCACCACAGTTCTCGTCGGGCCAGGAACCTGCACTTCCCGCACCACTTCCTTGTCCACATACTTGACAACTTCAACCGGCTTGTCCACGTATTTTACTACTTCTTTAGGCACGTAAACCGTCGGGCCGGGAACAGTCCTCACCACCTCTTTGACCATAGGACGGTCCACATACTTCACGACTTCTTTTGGCACGTAGACTGTCGGGCCAGGAACAGTCCTCACCACCTCTTTGACCACAGGCCGATCCACATATTTCACAACTTCTTTTGGCACGTAGACTGTCGGGCCGGGCACTTCCTTGATCACTTCTTTGTACTGCACCACCGGAGCCTGCTGCTGCACCACCTGCACCGGTGCAGGGAAGCTCTCTTTCAGAGCGAGGTTGCCGCATTGCAGGGGCACGGCAAAGGTGTAGCGATGGCCGTCTTTGTCCACGGCGAACTCAAACGCCTGAAGCGGAACATTGCCGCCCCATGTCACGTCCCTCGCCACTTTCACCCGGCCTTTGCCGTTGCGGCGGAAAAGCATCCAGTCAATCTGCTGGCCCGGCTGATAGTCGACAATGGCGATCTGCGTCTGCGGATAGTTGGCGATGTGCGCCTGCACCAAGGGGAACAGGTCCGGATAGCCCGCCGTTGTCATGCCTGACTGAATGTCGCGGTCCATGTCGTGCATCATAGCCCGCAGGTCTTCGACCGTGGCTAACGGCGCGGAAACCGGATGCCGACCCACAGTGCGCAGGATGCTGGCGGCCTGCACAGAGACTGCTGGCGCAGCTAAAGCGGCAAACAGGGCAGCGGAGAACAAAATTTTCTTTTTCACAGTGTCTTCCTCCTTCAATTGATGGTGCTCGCAGACAGGCTTGTTCCTGCCTGCGCAGTTCGTTCCCTTCGGCTCCGCTCAGGGCACTTGCAGCTCCCTGAGCGGAGCCGAAGGGCGCGCATATTCAGTTCAGTGCCACGGCGCATTCCTCGCGTCCGATCAAGGCCGCGCCGACCGCGTTGCCCACCTCGTAATAATCTGGAAAGCTGACCGTGGTGCGCAGCCGTTCGGCCACTGCGGGCAGAAAGCAGCGCGAAGCCGCGCCAATGCCGATGATCGGAATCTTCACCGCCACGCTGAGGCTGAAGAGCGGGTTGTCCTTGCTGCTGAGGAAAGGCGCGGCCTCGCTGGCGGGCCAGACTTTGCGGGCTAAATAATCAAGAATGATGGTCTCAATGACCTGCTCGGTCTCCGAGATCACCCGCAGACAGAACTCTTCGACCTTCATGCCGAGAACGGCGGCCAAGACTTTTGCCCCTTGCTCGGCATGATGCCGGTCGCCAATGGCCAGCTTGCCCAAGACATGCAGGGCATCGGTCGGCGTGAAGCCGATCACCTTGATTTGCTGGCGGTACGCAAGCCGCTCCAGCCATTTCTCCAAGAGCATCCCGACCGCCCCAGTCTTGATGGCCAGCGACTGCGGACTAAGCGGCCCATGCTGGAGCAGGCAGTTGAGGATGTCGTCGTGCGAGGCCGCAGCTTCGTCCAGTCCTTCCACCGGCATGATTAGGGCGTTGCGTAGGCCGCAGCCGAGCCAGTCTTCAGGATCAGGCAGTCCGGCGGTCATGCAGAGCGGCTGCACCCGCACCGGAGCGAGC
Source organism: Desulfobulbaceae bacterium (assembly GCA_011391865.1). Taxonomy (GTDB): domain Bacteria; phylum Desulfobacterota; class Desulfobulbia; order Desulfobulbales; family Desulfobulbaceae; genus Electronema. Next base: position 9,664 of record JAABPV010000038.1, read on the forward strand.
CTGATGCTGCCGCCCTGTCCGTCCTCGGCGGCGCAGATGACGTGGGAGTCGCCGCCGCCGCCAGCAGTGTACATGTCAATGGCCTCAATATGCGTCTGCCACTGACCGATCCGGCAGCCTTCGTTACTGAGAACAGAGTGGCCGTCGCGGATCATGCAGACATCGGTGGTGGTGCCGCCGACATCCACCACCAGCGCGGTGCGCTCTCCGGCAGTGCAGCCGAAGCGAGCGGTCGCCGCCGGGCCGCTGGCCACAGTGATCGCCGCCCGCCGTACCGCCTCATCCAAACTTGCGCCTCTGCCGCTGCCGCAGATGATGGTCACCGGGCAGCTCAGGCCGGTTCTGAGCATGGAAATCTGCACTGAGGAAAGAAAGCCGACCATCAGTGGCATCAGGCGGGCATGGAGGCAAGCAGTCGCCGCTCTGGCGTGCATTCCTGGACTGCCGCTGACCTGATGCGAGCAGAAGACCGGCTTGGGATCAAGAACGGCGATGGCCTCCTCGGCCACCAGCTCGTGCGTGGGATTCTTGATCGACATCGCGCTGCACACCGCGTAGCTGTCCACCTCGCCCCGGATCGCCCGCACCGAGTCCACCAGCCCTTCGATATCCAGTGGCTCGTCTTCCTCGCCGGTGATCTTATGCCCGCCCTTCATGAAGACGCTGGCTGTCACCGGCAGCTTGAAATGACGGACATGGCCGAAGACCAGTAGGCCGACCCGTGCTCCGCGTCCCTCAACCACCGCGTTGGTGGCCAGTGTGGTGGAGACAGACAGCCGCCTGACCGCTTCGGGCGGGATACCGGAACCAGCCAGCAGCCGCTCCAAAGCGCGGCCCACACCGATGCCGAGATCGTGGTGCGTGGTCGGCTCCTTGACCCAGTGCGCCACCTTGAGGGTGGAATTGCTGATCAGCACCCCGTCCGTGCAAGTGCCGCCTGTGTCAATGCCGATGCAATAGCTGTCCATGTTCCGCTGAAAAACTGGTAGGAAATCTGCTTTCTTGTTTCAAAGCCGCCTGAAAAAGAGCTATTGTAAACCGCTGGCTGCGGATTGTCCAGCACGGACTGCGTCGGAAGGATTCCCCACAATACGGAGGAGCAGGTTTGCTGTCAATGAAAATATCGGCAAACCTTGAAGGTCAGCTGCGGGAAAAGTCCATGCAAGCATGGAGCGAGTCTCCATGCTACGTTGGAGGCATCCTCCATGCTACGTTGGCACCTCCTTCCATGCTGGCATGGAGGATCGTTCCATGCCAGCATCGAGATTTCCTCCATGCTGGCATGGAGCGGAAGCCGCATGCTGCGTTGTTAGGTTTTCTCTATTGACGCTGCTGGTGATGCAAGCCTGCAACAGAGAGAAGCGATGAAGGCGATTGCCTGAGCTTGCTTGCCGGGAAATCAGCAGACGGCATTCACCGAGGCGGGGGAGGCGGCATGGCTGCGGCAAGCTGTCTGGCGCGGAGTTTGCCGCGCACAGCCCAGATCAGCACCGCAGCAACGGCCAGCAGGCTCAGGCCGATCAGCGGACGATAAATCACCCACGCCGCCGCGATGGTAAGCAGCGAGAGAACTGCGGCCAGCAGAAAGGAGATGAGGCCGGTGCCCGCGCCGACCAAATTGCCGAACATCGGCACGACATCCGCTGTCACAGACAGCACCTTGAGCATCAGGTTCAGCCCTGTCAGCATCAAAATGAAGCCGCCCAGCCGCAGCAGCCACGTCAGCATTTTGCTGCTCTGCTGTGCGCTCTCAAACATAGCCGCTGCGCTGTGCGTCCCGGTCTGGAGCAGCTCGATGCTGCCGCCCGCCTTGCTGCGGTACGGCTCCAGACTGGAGCCGCTCTGCCGGGCGACAATGCTCACTTCGGTCGGCGGCACGATGCGGAAGCTGATCCGCAGGTCGCCGAGCTGCGGCGCGTTCGGGTCTTCGCCGAGATAGAAACCATTGCCGTGCCGCCAGACCTTCCGGCCTGCGGCGTTCTCCGGCAGCGGTGTCTCCGCGCTCAGAGGCAGCGGCTGAAAATTGCTGATCTTGCCAACCAACGAGGGCGGCAGACTGAAGGCTCCCAGTCTGACCTGCCGGGCCATCTGCTCTGCCGAGCTGAAGGGCATGGAGCCGGGATTTTCATGCCCGGCCTGCTGGCGGAAGCCGGACGAGCTGATCAGCGACTCCGACCACGCCTTGCTGTAGGAATAGGTTGTGGTCGTCTCCTCCGCGCCGCCGAGCTTCTTTTCGGTCTTGCTCTCGGAACGCTCCTGCCACTGGTACATCTCGGCACTGCGCTCCAGACGGAGGGCGTTGGCGGTCACGCTGAAATCCGGGTCGCGCAGGGTTTCCTCGGTCACAGCCTTGCCGCTGAGATGGATCAACTTACCCTCGCGGGCCGGATCAACCTGATCCGCAAGCGCGGAGACCACGGCTCCGGCACCTTCCTTCAGCGTCTTGTAATCCTTCACCGCCCGGCCTTCGTTCCAGAAGAGAAGGAAGAAGGCGGCGATGAAGAGAATGAATCCGACAGCGATCCCTTTCACCGCCTCCTTCAGACGGCTGAACCATGACTTCCTGCTGACTTCAGTAACATGCTCCTGCTGCATGAGAAAGGCTCCTTTCTGGTGGCGGCGAGACGTGCCGGACCATGCGCTGGCACTGCGGACATTCGCCTGAGAACTCTATATGATGGCCGATGATGTTGTAAGCGGTTTTCTTGGCTGCTGCCTTGATGATGTCCTGAATGACATGCATGTCGATGTTCTCCACCTTGTCGCAACGGCAGCAGCGGATATGATAATGCGGCTCAATGTCCGCATCATAGCGCTTCTGCGAGCCGCCCACCTCCAGTTTGATGATCACGCCGCTGGCGGCCATCAGCTCAAGATTGCGGTAGACTGTGCCCAGCCCGATCCGGTGCAGCCGCCGCCGCACCAGCTCGTAGAGTTCGCAGGCGGTGGGATGATTCGCTTTGGCAAGCTCTTCCAGCATCACCTGCCGCTGGATCGTCGGACGGAACGGATTGAGATCAGGAGCGACGTTCATAATTAGCCCATGAAGAAATTAAAATTGCATGAGGACATCCTTCCCCGTGTTGCGCAGGCTGACGCGGACGACTCCCGTATCCGCCGCAACTGCTTGATCAGGTTCGTGCAAATCCGGCAGAAACAGGTTTTTCTTGCGGAAGATTGGCAGCAACCGTGATAATACGACGATTTTTTTTATTGTCAAGCGCAATAAAAAATGACCTCATTTTCTGCTTGACAGAAATCAGATGATCCATGCGCTGAACAATTCATCCGCCAGCGGCGCGGTGTTTCTCAGCAGCAGTTCTTTGCCGTTTTGCTCAATCCGCACGTCGCCGGGCAGGGGAACGCCGTCGGTTTTCCGGCTGTAGCGGACGATCAGTCCGGCGGCGAGGACGGCAGCCTCCTCTTTTCCAGCCGCTGCTGCGGCCCGGCGCAGCAGGCCCAGCGGCCCGAAATGCTCCGGCATCTGCACGAGCCAGTCCTCTGGCCCGCGCAGTTTTTCCAGCCGCTCGTTCTCCTGCGCGTTGCGGCCCAGCACGAGCCAGTGGCCGCCGGGCAGATGGAACTGCCGACCCAGCAGGAGCAGGCGGATGTCCTCGGCACTGATTTCCTCGCTTTTGGCAGCGAAGAGTCCGTCATAAAAACGCTCAATCCGGGCCGAAAGAATGGGGTCAGTGAGCACGCAGCCGCCTGCCGGGGCCGGAAAATCGCTGATGCCCAGCTCTTTGGCCAGCGCGAGCTGCCCTTTGCGCCCGCGTCCGGCCAAGCCGTGCAGCCGCTCGCGGTCAATCAGGCCCTGCCGCTCCGGCAAAGTCGGCGGCAGCAGCTTGGCTGAGAGCGGTCGGAGGAGAATGTCTTGGCAGCCCGCCTTTTTTTCGATCAGACTGAGGGTGTCCATCTGCTGCGACATGGGCCGCTGGCCGCGCACCTCGCCGGTGAAAAGAAAAGCCGCCCCGCGCTCGGCCATCAGCTCACGGGCACGGCGCAGCATGAGAATTTTGCAGTCAATGCAGGGGTTGAAATTCTTGCCGAAGCCGTGCGCAGGGCGGCGCAGCAGCTCAATATAGCCCGCGCTCAGGTCGATCAGCTCGGCCTCGATGCCGTATTTCTCCTGCATCCGCCGCCGGAATTGTTCCGGCTCCGCCAGCAGCTCATGGCCGAAGAAAGGGGTGACGAATTTCAGAGCCTGCACCCTGATGCCCTGCGCGGCCACGGTCCGGCAGGCGAGAATGGAGTCCAGCCCGCCGGAAAAAAGGCCGAGCGCGGTGACATGCTTCATGGATTCTTGGAAAGGCAATTATTCGATTGTCAGCGGCTGCTCCGCTCATTAAGATGGTTGCAGGCATAATATGCGCTTTTTCCTCGCGCTTCAAGCACCACAGGCGGCCCGCTCATGGACTTCATCCAGCTTCTCGGCTATCTCGCGGCCTTCCTCATGTTCTCGACCTTCTACATGAAGAACATGATTCCGCTGCGGATTGTCGGCATTGCCAGCAACATAGCTTTCATCATCTACACCTTCAACGACCAAGTCTGGCCGATTTTCGTTCTCCACACCGCGCTGCTGCCGATGAACTGCCTGCGGCTGACGCAGATGCTCAAGCTGATCAAGCAGGTGCGTCTGGCCTCGGAAGGCGACATGTCCTTTGAGTTCATGATCCCGCACATGACCAAGGAAAATTTCCAAGAAGGCGACGTGGTTTTCCGCAAAGGCGACCGGGCGGAGAAGATTTACCTCCTCAAATCGGGGCATCTGCGTGTTGACGAGTGGGATGTGGCGATCAAGCCGGGCGAGCTGTTCGGCGAGATGGGAGTTTTCGCCAGCGATCAGCTGCGCAGTGCCACCCTGCGCTGCAAAACCGACGTGGAATTGCTCTCAATGACCGATAAACAGATCCGGCAGCTCTATTATCAGAACCCGGATTTCGGCTTCTACCTCATTCAGCTGCTGCTCAAGCGCTTTTCTCAGAACGAAGTGCACGGGCTGAACGCTGCGGCGGAGCAGACGCTCCTTGAAAAGGAGCTTGCGGACGAGTGAATGCTCCGTTCGGATGTCCAAAAGTTCCTTGCGGACATCCGTCAGGAGCTTTTCAACGTGCGAATGCAGCTTCTGCATGTTCAAAAGGAGATTGCGGACATACGAATGCACCGTTCACATGTCGCGCAGCTCCTTGCGGACATCCGTCAGGAGCTTTTCAACGTGCGAATGCAGCTTTTGCATGTTCAAAAGGAGCTTACGGACATACGAATGCTCCGTTCACATGTCGCGCAGCTCCTTGCAGACATCCGTCAGGAGCTTTTCAACGTGCGAATGCAGCGTTCACATGTCCGCAGCGGCGAAATGATCCGCTCTAAGAAAGAAATGAAGCCGGAGGGGTGACAAGGAACTATGCCGGGGAGAAAAGGAGCCGAGTAGGGGCGAAAAATTTTTCGCCCCTACTCGGAGATTCTCTCAGGCCTTGGGCGCGAAGGGCTTGAGCAGCTCCTTCTTGTCGATGTTGGCCCAGGCGGTCTGGTAGGTGATCTTGCCCGCTTGGAGCAGCTCGATGATCGAGTCGTCCATCAGTTTCATGCCGGAGGTCTTGCCCATCTGCATGGTCGAGCGGATTTGAAAGGTCTTGTTGTCCTTGATCAGATTGGCGATGGACAGATTGCCGATCATGATCTCGACCGCGAGATGCATGGTCGCGCCGTCCGCGCCGGGCAGGAGCCGCTGGGTGAAGACCGCCTTCAGCGACTCGCTCAACATCGCCCGGACTTGGTTCTGTTCGCCTGCCGGGTAGGAGTCGATGATCCGGTCGATGGTCTTCGGTGCGCTGGAGGTGGAGAGCGTGCCGATGACGAGATGGCCGGTCTCGGAGGCGGAAATGGCGAGCGAGATGGTGTCCAAATCGCGCAGCTCGCCGATGACGATCACGTCCGGGTCTTGGCGCAGCGCACCTTTGAGGGCGTTGGCGTAGGCAAGGGTGTCGCGGCCAAGCTGGCGCTGGTTCACCGCCCCTTTTTTCAGCGGGTGGATGAACTCAATCGGGTCTTCAACCGTGAGAATGTGGTGGGAATGGCGGCTGTTGACGTGGTCGATCATCGCCGCCAGCGTGGTGGTCTTGCCGTGGCCAGTCGCGCCGGTGACAAGGATGATGCCCTGATGATTCTCCAAGATGCGGCCCATCACATCTTCGGGAACACCCAGCTCTTTGAAGGAGGGAATCTTGCCTGGTATAACCCGGAAGATGCAGCTCATGCCGTTGTTGTGCAGCATCGCGCTGCCCCGGAAGCGACCCAGCCCCTCAATCGAGTGGGCGAAGTCGAGCTGCATTTCCTCGCGGAGAATGCGCTGCTGCTCCGGCGTGAGGATCTCCATGATCACCTTGCGGCAGCTCGCGTCGGTGAGTGGCTGGCTCTTCAGCCGGATCATCTTGCCTAAGCGCCGGATCATGAACGGCTCGCCCGGCAGCACGTGGATGTCGGAGGCCTTGAGGTCAACCGCTGCCTTGAACACCTTGTCTAATATCGCCATAAGAACGCTCCAAAGTGGAAGTCATGCGCATACTTTACCACAGGCTGCGGCGGAAGGGAACCCGCCAAGGCCGGCGGCAAAAGAAAAGGCGGAGTGCGGCCTATCAAACCGCTTCCGCCTCGCGCCGCCTTCTTCGGGCAACACCGGCTACTTCTTGGTCATGTCCGGCGGCGGATTGAGCAGCACTTTGGAGCGTTCCGGGTTGGACTGCTTGCGCGTACTGGCGTGTACTTCGCCGTCGAGCGCGGCACCGGACTCGACAGTCAGGTTCTCAGACTTGAGTATGCCGTGAATCGCTGAGGTGGCGTGGACAGTGACGATCTCGGCGGTGATGTTGCCCTCAACCCTGCCGTGACAAACCAAGGTCGCGGCCTCGATGTTGCCGACCACCTTGGCGGTCTCGCTGAGAATCAGGTATTCGCCGCTGATATTGCCCTCGATGGTGCCGTCAAAGCGGGCCTTGCCTTTGAAGGAAATCTCGCCCTTGATCACCATCTCCTTGGCCAGCACGCTCTCAATCGGGTCTTTGTCGTTTTTCATGCTCTTTTTCTCCGGCGGCAGGGCCAGCGGGGCCGCCGCAGGCTCAATTTTGCTCTTGTCGTCCTTGCTGCTGCTGAATAAGCCCATCCTTTCCTCCTTTCAATGCTTGTGCGCGGCAAAGGCCAGACCGGCCACAGCGACGTATTTGCCGGGGTCCACCGGCCTGCCCTTGTAACGCACCTCGTAATGCAGATGCGGCCCGGTGGAGCGGCCGCTGCTGCCGAGCAGTCCGACCGTGTCGCCCCTGCTGACCTTGGCCCCTTTCTTGACCTTCGCCGCGCTCAGATGGCCGTACAGCGTCGAATAGCCGCCGCCGTGCCGGACAATGACATAATTCCCGTAGCCGCCCGCGTCCCAGCCGGTTTCTTTGACCACGCCGTCAGCGGTGGCTGTGACTTGCTCGCCGCTGCGGCCTTTGAAGTCGATGCCCTCATGAAAAGCGGCCTGGCCGTTGAAGGGATCGCTCCGCCTGCCGAAGCCGCTGGTGATCCGTCCGGGCGCAGGCCGTCCCAAAGGCATGGTCTGGATGAGCTGGATGTAGCGGTCGCTCCGCTTGAGCAGCTGCTCGCTGCGCCGCTCGTTGAAATCCGCCGCGACAAAGGGGCCGCCGCTGTTGGCGGCTGTTTTCCGCTTGGCCGGTTTGATTTCAACGCCGATCCGACTCATCAGCGACTCAATCATCCGGCTGCGCTCGTCAAGACGGCTGGCGGTCCGCTCAATCAGCTTCCGTTTTTCCTGCTTCTCCCGCTCCAATTCGGCCTGCAAAGCGGTGGTCTTGGCCGAGCCGGACTTGGTCAGGGCCGCGATCTGCTCCTCGTAGCGGCGGACAAGCTCCTCGCGCTCCTCGCT
>JAABPV010000038.1:17686-20423 GCA_011391865.1 Desulfobulbaceae bacterium
GGTCTTGGCCGAGCCGGACTTGGTCAGGGCCGCGATCTGCTCCTCGTAGCGGCGGACAAGCTCCTCGCGCTCCTCGCTGAACTGGCTGGCCGCCTCTTCCTTCTCCGCTTTCAGCTGCCTGACCATCTCTTCGTAGGTGGCCATGAGCTGCCGCCACTTCTTTTCCCGGATGCCCAGCTCGTTTTTCAGCTTGTCGTCAAAATTGGCGTGGAGCAGGTCCAGCTCTTCAGCCTGGCTGGCCGCCGTGTCCTCCAAGGCGTTGCGCTGATGAAAGAACTGCGCCCCCAGCCACGTGCCTGCTGCGAGCAGAACCAGCAGCGCGAGCAGGCCGCCGAGCATTGCAGCGGTGCGGTCGCGCTCAATGACAAAGGAGAGGGGCCTGCCCCGTTCTCCAGTGATGACCAGATGAAGTCGTTCGGGGATGGACGAGTACGCTTTGATCATGAGAGCCTGTGTTTGGGGAAAATGCGCATTGCGCTGCCACAGGGCAGTATAGCAGAACGCCGGGGGCAGGAACAGCGAAATCAGGAATGCTTCCTGAAAAAAGGCCTCCGGCGGCGCGGAAGCGGCGGGCTGTCTTGCTTACTGCTCCAGCACCCAGTCAGGGATGCGGTGCAGGATGTACTCGGTTATCTGCTCACGGCCTTTGTCGCCTTTGACCGGATTAACCTCGCTGACCACCTCGTCAAAGTCGAACCAGCACAGCTCGCGGTCGTCTTTGCTATAAACCATGAAGACCCGGCGGTCTGGATCGTCAACATCCTCTTCTTCCTGAATCGCGCCGACCACAGCGGCGGCCTGCTCATAGGGCAGGAAGCGGATTTCCTCGCTGCTCATCGCGCAGCCTCCTCATGTTTGAAAAAGGTGGAAATAAAAAAGGGACGGAAGAACACTCTTCCCGTCCCTCAGCAACGGCTCAGGCCCGCTCATGCAGGTTTGACCACCGCGCCGGAACGGATGCAGCGGGTGCAGACCCGAATGCGGGCGTTGCGTCCGCTGCCGCTCACTGCGCGGACGGTCTGAAGGTTCGGCATCCAGCGCCGTCTGCTCTTGTTGTGAGCATGACTAACGATATTGCCGGTGGCCGGCCCTTTGCCGCAGATTTCACATTTGTACGCCATGATTATATTCTCCTTGGAGGGGTTTGCGCATGAAATTCGGAGCTATTGATACATCCCCCAGAGAAAAAATGCAAGCCTTTTCCAGTCTGGGCCGGTGAAGAAGCGCGTCGGCGCCGGTTTAGAGCTGCGGCGCGGCGGTGAATTTCTCCGCTTGGCTCCGGTAATAGGCTTGATTGGCTGGGTCGATCTCCGCTGCCCGGCCTGCAACCTGCGCCGCCTCCCCGTTTCTGCCCGCCGTCCAGAGGGCCACGGCCAAGGTGTCGAGGATGTGGCCGCGCTCCTCCAGCCGCACCGCCTGCGAAGCTAAGTCCAAGGCACGCGCCGGGTCGCGCAGCCGCTCGTCTTTGGCGGTCAGCAGCAGCCAGGCTAGATTATTCAGCGTGTCCGCCCGCGCTGGCCCGATCACTATGGTCTGCTCATAAGCGGCTACGGCTTCCTGCTCCTTGCCCTGCTCCAGCAGCAGATCCGCCCGCAGCTGAAGCAAGCGGATGTTGCCCGGCTCCTGCCGCAGCTTTTCTTCTGTCAACGCTGAGACCTGCTGAACACGTGCCATACGGTTCAGCGCGTCCGCATCCACCGGCGGCAGCATGAGCAAGACAAGAGCGACGCATGTGAAATACGCTGCCAGCGCGAGCCGCAGCCGGTGCTCGTGCCGCCTGATCAGGTTTGCGTCTTGTCCGCAGCGGACAATGAATTCCATGCGCTCTCCAAGGCCGAAATGATGCCAATTTTTCTGTTCCCGGCTGATTCCGCTCAATACCGCGATCTTGTCAAAGGCTCGGAAGAGAGGCCAACCGCCTCCTTGGACCTGCACCGCGTGCAAATCAGCCTGTCGCTCGAAGTTACGGATGAACCAGCCGAATAAAAAGCGGAAATAAAGCAGCAAAAAGACCAGCGTCGCTGCGCCGCTGAGGTATTCCAGCAGTCGCTCCATGCGCAGACCCGATTGGAGCAGCAGTCGCCAGAAGCTGTCGCTGCCAAGGAGCAGTCCGAGCAGCGGCCCAGCCAATGCTTGGGCGAGCAGACCGAAGGCGGAGAGGAGCAGAAGGTAGAGAATGAGATGTCTTTTCTTAACGTGGCCGATTTCATGGGCTAACACGGCCTCTAATTCCTGTTGATCAAGTGCTTCCAGCAGTGCCGGGGTGAGCAGAATGTATCGGCAGCGCGGCGCAATGCCCATGACGGCCGCTGTCAGTGCTCGGCCCTCCAGAAGAGGCCATTGCATGATATGGGCGGAGAAATTCTGGCTGCGGCAGAACCGCTCCACGATCTCGCGCTGCGGCCCTGGCGGCAGCGGGATGCAGCCCCAGAGGCGGCTGATCAGAGGCGGGAAGAGCAGCGAGAGAAACGCCAAGGCGATGAGCGTCGACACGGCTTCGCTCCAGACTGAAGCCGAGAGCATCTGCCGGGCGGCTGGCCAAGGCAGCAGATAAAAAAGGTCGAAGGTCAGCGAAAGAAAGAACCACGGCAGCACCAGCGGCAGGTTGCTGCGCAGGCTGGCAGCGGCGAAGCCCATCGGCGAGCGCTTGCAGCCGAAAATTTTCCGGTAGGAGGGCTGCGCCGCGCGCCAGAGCAGCAGCAGGAAGAGGAAGAAGAGCATCAGGCCGCCGCCCTGT
>JAABPV010000038.1:20521-23170 GCA_011391865.1 Desulfobulbaceae bacterium
CGCGCCGACGAACAGCGCAGTGGCCAGCAGGGTCAGCCTGCTTTCTGCGGCGAAATAGGCATTGCCGCCGCCCTTCCGGCTTGCGGCGCGGAACTGTTTCGCTGCAAGCCAGGCGAAGAGGAGCAGCAGCACGGCGAAGAGCGGCAGAGCCAGCCGCAGCGACAGCCACGGCTCTTCGGGCAGCGGCGCGGCGGAGAGCGTCAAGATCACCGCCAAGAAGTAGAGGATATTGTTGTAGCTCATGAAGTCATCGGCGCAGCTGCGCCGCCTCTGGCAGGCGGCGTTTATAGCCGGTTTTGATGATTCCATCCTCTGCGGCGGCCAGATGCTCCTCTGCGGTGTGCCCCAGAACGGCCCTGCCGCTGGTAAGAGCGAGGCGGGCGGCCTCCAGATGGCAGTCAATGAGGTGCAGCTGCATACCGCCGCGCTGGGCGATGTCTTCGCATTCCTGCAAATCCTGTTCCGCAGCCGAAAAATGCGCTGCCCAGCGGCGGCACGCGGCGCGGGCAAGCAGTCCACGCGGCAAATACTGCTCTTGCCCCGCTTCCCGCAGTCCATCAACCGCCTGATCGAGCCATTCAACGGCTCGGCGGATAGGTTCGGCGTATCCGCTGATACGTTCTACGGCTCCGTCAATACGTTCAACGCATCCGCTGATACGTTCATCCTCTCGGCGGATAGGTTCAACGTATCCACTGATAGGTTGAACACAGGCCAAGTCCGGTGCAAGGCCGAGAGCAGCAGGCAGATCAGCTTGCGCAATTGCTTCTTGCACAGCGGCGCGGCCCAGAGAGAGTTTATCTAAGGCAACATCTAATAAGCCTAAATACTGTTCTGCCCATTGCAGCGTCTTCTCCGCCCGCCCGCGCACTTCAGGCCATGCGCCGCCAGCCAACAGCAAATCGCAATACTGAAATCCCGGCAATGAATAAAGTTGATCATACTCCGGCTGCCGTTCCTGCTGCATTTTTTCCGCCTCAACAAACAAGGCGTGGCTCTCAGCCAGTTCACCGGCCTGATGCAGGGCATCGGCGAGCGTTGTGCGGCAGCCCATGCGGACAAAAGCGTCTTCGCTCTTGTCCGCCAGCTCCACGCTCTGCCGTCCGGTGGCAACAGCCTGGGCAAGATCGCCGCTGATTAGGCGCAGTTCGCTGAGGCTGGAGGCATCTTTGGCAGTTTCTATCCAGTCTTCTTGTCTTTCTATCCAGTCTTCTTGTTGAATCCACATCTTCAGCCCTGCCTGCATCGGCTCCGCCGCCTCGGTCAGCCGTCCAAGGGCGCGCAGGTGGAATGCAGCCCATTTGAGGACGAGTGCCTTGCGATCATCAGTCAATCCTGCGGCTGGCATACGCCACGGCTCCGTGAAAAAATGAGCCATAACCGCCAAATCGGCAGCAAACGCGCCAAGTTTCTTGGGAAGATAATGTTCATCCTGCCGCAATATCCTCGGCCAGTACACCTCATACATAACCGCATTGTACATCCCAGCTGCGCAGCCGTGCCGCACCGCCGCAAACAGCGGCTCCATCTCCTCCAAGGTGTCGGGCAGCTCCTTGGCTGCGGCCTTGAAATATTCGTACAGCTCGAAATGCGCCTGCCGACAGCTCTCCTGGCGCAGCTCGGACAGCCGCCTGCCGAAATACTGGCGCACCAGCGGGTGGGTGTCAAGGTTCTGCGGCTGCTCCGTGCGGGCGGTGTTCAGCAACCCCTGCTTGCGCAGCCGTGCGCAAGCGGCGCAGAATATCTGCTCATCCATGATCGTGCCGCCGCACGGCTGCTTCCCTTTCTGCCCAAGCAGCTTGCGCAGCATTTGGCGCATCCGCTCACCTGTTGTCACGCCGCCAAGATGCTGAATGCCCTGCTTCCGCAAAAAGGACATGGTCGCCGCAGAAATCGGACGGTCGAACAGACCCATGCAGAAGAGGATCTGCAAATCCGGGCTGCCGGAGAGCTGCCGCTCATAGGCGGCCATCACCTTGAAGGCGTGGCGGCTGTCGCGGGTGGCCTCCGGGAACTCGGTCAGGCCGCGCAGCGTGTCCTGCTGCCGGATGTCGCCCTTCTCGTATTCGCTCAGGTACTTGGCCAACAGGCTGAGGGACAGGGCGTGGCCGTTGTACGCCTCCACCGTGGCGCACAGCTCCTTGTCGGTGCCGATGATCCCTGCGGCGCGGAACAAGGCCATGCCCGCTGCGGCGTTGAGCGGCTCCAGCTCGTGCTGCTGCTGATGCGGCCTGCCGTTCAGCTCCATCACCGGCTGGCGGGAGGAAATCAGCAGCAGGCCGTTGCCGTTCGCGGCAAGCTGCTTGCACAGGCTGAGGAGGCCCTTGTCCTTGAGCGCACCGTTCATCGGCCCGCCCAAGGGGTGCTGGAGCGGCTCCAGGCCGTCGAGCACCAGCAGCGTGCGCTGGCGGCGCACCAATTCAGCCAATTTCACGCCCCGGTCATGCTCCGAGCGGATCGCGCTGCCGTTATAACCGAACCAGGCAAGGGCGTTGTCAAAGAATTCAGCCGCTAAAGCCTGCTCCTCACCGCTTGATCCCTGCAAATAAAACGATGATCCCTGCAAATAAAACGACCAAGTGTACACCGCATCCGCGCCGCGATACCGCTTATCGTCAATCCACCTCCGCAGCAGCGATGTTTTGCCCG
>JAABPV010000039.1 GCA_011391865.1 Desulfobulbaceae bacterium
GCCAAACTAACCGAATTAGTCAGGAACAACTACGCAGGCTGGCTGGTGGATGTGCTGGAGCTGAAGGTCTGAGAGCAACCCGGCCTGTCTGTCGGCAAGACATCAGGAGGGCGGCGGCGCGGAGTGTTGCCAAAGCCCTCCAGACAGAGTATTGTTTCCTCCCGTTGCAGACAGCCGAGTCAGACCGTGACTCTCTCCGAACCGACAACTGAGGACAGCAATGGACATCCAAGCCAGTAGAAAGACAAAATTCATCTTCATCACCGGAGGCGTGCTCTCCTCCCTCGGTAAGGGGCTGGCCGCAGCCTCCATCGGTGCTCTGCTGGAAAGCAGAGGTATGACCGTTACCTTCCAAAAGCTTGATCCCTACATCAATGTTGACCCTGGGACGATGAATCCCTTCCAGCACGGTGAGGTCTATGTAACGGACGACGGCGCGGAAACAGACCTCGACATGGGCCACTATGAACGCTATACCAAGGCGGTCATGGGGCGGATCAACAACTACACCTCTGGCCGGATATATTACTCGGTGATCATGAAGGAGCGGCGCGGCGAGTACCTTGGCGGCACCGTGCAGATGATTCCGCATATCACTGATGAGATCAAACGTTCCGTCATGCAGTTAGACGGGATGGCGGACGTGGCGATAGTGGAGATAGGCGGCACGGTCGGAGACATTGAGGGACTGCCCTTCATCGAGGCTATCCGCCAGCTGCGAGGCGACTTGGGGCGTGACTACTCACTGTTTATTCACCTGACATTAGTTCCGTTCATTAAGACCGCTGGCGAGATAAAGACCAAGCCAACACAGCACTCTGTTAAAGAGCTGCTGGCCGCAGGCATTCAGCCCGACATCCTTATTTGCCGCACGGAAATGCCCTTGGATGCAGGAGTGAAGAAGAAGATCGCCCTCTTCTGCAACATCGAGGCAGAAGCGGTCTTCACAGCCGTTGATGTGGACAACATCTACGAGCTGCCTTTGCGCCTGCATGAGGAGGGAGCAGATCACCGCATCCTCCAGAAGCTGGGCATCTGGACCGGTGCGCCGAACATTGCTCCTTGGCAGGATCTGGTCAGGCGGAGCAAGAGTCCGTCGCGCAGCGTGACCATAGGCATCACCGGCAAATATGTGGAGCTGAAAGAGGCGTACAAAAGCCTGCATGAGGCGCTCATTCACGGCGGCTTGGCCTGCGATGCCAAGGTGCATCTGCGCTATATCGCGGCAGATGACTTGGAAGGCGGCGGCTCTGTGAATGAGCTGGCAGACTGCGACGGCATACTGGTGCCCGGAGGCTTTGGCAGCCGAGGCACAGAAGGGAAGATCAGGGCCATTCAGCACGCCAGAGAAAGCAAGGTACCCTTCTTTGGCATCTGCCTGGGAATGCAGCTTGCGGTGGTGGAATTTGCCCGCAACGTTGCTGGTCTTGAGGGAGCGGATTCGGTGGAGCTGAACCCGGCCACAGCCCACCCAGTCATCTACCTGATGAAGGAGTGGTTTGACTTCCGCAGCGGCAAGACGGAAACAAGGGATGAGCGCTCCGACATGGGAGGGACATTGCGCCTTGGTGCCTACCCATGCGTGCTGCAAGCAAACAGCCTCGCTCATGCCGCCTACGGACAGAGCGAGATCAGCGAGCGCCACAGACACCGCTATGAGTTCAACACTATCTACCGTGAGCGGCTGGAGCAGGCAGGGATGGTCATAAGCGGTTCCTCGCCGGACGGCAGTCTGGTTGAGATCGTCGAGCTTGGCGGGCATCCGTGGTTCCTCGGCTGCCAGTTCCACCCGGAGTTCAAATCCAAGCCCATGCTGCCGCATCCGCTCTTCCGGGCCTTCATCGCGGCGGCCCTCGCTCATCAGCTGTAAAACATGCCGAGGGGCATACCAACCGTATGCCGAGGGGCATACCAACCCGTATGCCGAGGCGCATACCAACCGTATGAGGAGGCGCATACGGCGAGAACAAGCAGGAGGTACTCTTATGGAGGAGGCAATGGTTATGAGCGGCGCGATGCGGCTGAAGGTGGTCACGATTGACGGCCCGTCCGGCGTGGGCAAGTCCACGGTCAGCCGCAAGGTGGCTGCTGCCTTGGGCTGGACGTATTTGGACACTGGGGCGATGTACCGGGCCGTCGGTTTTCAATGCAAGCAGGCAGGCATTGCACTGGCTGATTCCGCCGCGCTCAACGCCTTGCTGGCGCGGTTAGACATCCGTCTGCTGCCGCCTCTGCACGAGGGCGATGACGTGCGGGTCTTCCTGCATGACGAGGACATCAGCGCGGCCATTCGCAGCCCGGAAGCGGGAATGATGGCCTCGCAGGTCTCAGCTTTGCCGGCAGTGAGATCAACGCTGACGGCCTTGCAGCAGAAGATGGGCAGGGCAGGGGAGATCGTCGCTGAGGGCCGCGACACCGGCACAGTGGTCTTCCCGGATGCAGCGTGGAAGTTTTACTTGGACGCACCACCGGAGGAGCGGTGCCGACGGCGGGTTGGGCAGCTCCGCGCCAAAGGGCAGGCAGTGGAGGATGAGGCCGAGCTGCTTAATCAGATCATCGAGCGCGACCGCAACGACCGCGAGCGCACCATTGCCCCGCTGCGCATGGCTGAAGACGCAGTGCTGATTGATGCTTCGGACATGACAGCAGACGAGGTGGCGGCAAGGATGCTGGCAGTGGTCAAAGGCAGGTGAAGGCAAGCGACGCAGCTGCAATGTTCCCGGTGAGCAAATTGCCTGGCAAGACGCATTGTCCGGGGCGTGAAAATATTGTACAGTATCCTGCCTTGTCAGCCGCCTGCGCGGCATCCATCAATCAGACCGGAGTCCTTCAGCATGAGCCTGAGCGTCAGCAAGCTGTCCGTCATCTACCGCACCGAGCACGCGCTGATCCACGCCTTGGACGAAGTGGATTTGGAGCTTGCGCCCGGAACCAGCACCGCTTTGATCGGCGAGTCCGGCTCCGGCAAATCCACCTTGGCATTGGCCTGTCTTGGCCTGCTGCCGGAGGGCGCAATCACCGGCGGAGAGATCAGGCTGAACGGGGAGGCGGTGGATTACGCCGATCCGGCGGCAGTGGCACGCCTGCGCTGGTTCCGGGTGGCAATGGCCTTCCAGAACGGCACGGCTAACCTCAACCCGGTGCATACGGTCATTGAGCAGGTGGCCGAGCCGCTGCTCTGCCGGACAGCGACCAAACGCCCGGTGGCTCTGGCTGTTGCCGCGCAGGCTCTCAGCCGCCTCGGCCTGTCTGAACAGGAGCGGCAGCGCTATCCGCACCAATTGAGCGGCGGACAGGTGCAGCGCGTCATGCTGGCGATGGCCTTGGTTCTTGACCCGGATGTATTGATGCTGGACGAGCCGACTTCCAACCTTGACGCGGCGACCAAGCTGGTGGTGGCTGAGGTCATCCGCGAGGCCAAGGCGCGGGGCAAGGCGGTGCTGCTCATCACCCACGACCTTGAGTTCGCAGTTCAGGCCGCTGACCGGGCCGCCGTCCTCTACTCCGGCCAGCTGATGGAGCAGCTGCCTGCGGCCAAGCTGCTCACCCTGCCGCATCACCCCTACACCATGGCCTTGGGCCGCGCCTGCCCGGACATGGAGCGCGCCAGAGACCTTGGCGGCATCCGGGGCGAATCCCTGCGCCGCAGTGCCGACTTGGCCGCTCTGCCTGCGGTTTTGGCACAGCGCAACGGGGCCTCGCTCCGCCCCCCCGGCTGTCTTTTTGCGGAACGCTGCACCCAGGCTGTGGCGGAGTGCTCCAGCAGCCAGCCGCAGTTAGAGGCGGTGGAGGAGCACACGGTGCGCTGCCTGCGCCGGGGCATCGTCAAGCTGCTGGAGCTGCGCGGCGTGAGCAAGAGCTACAAAGACGTATCGGCCCTGCGTCCCGTTGATCTGACTGTCCGCGCTGGCGAGGTCTTCGCCCTGATCGGCGAAACCGGGTCGGGCAAGTCCACGCTCTCGATGATCGCCTCCGGCAGCCTGAAGCCGGACAGCGGCAGCCGCCTCTTTGACGGCAGGGACATGGACGAGTGGATCCGCAGCGACTACAAATCGCTGGCCCGGCGCATCGGCGTGGTCTATCAGAATCCCGCCGAGTCCTTCAGCCACCGCTTCACAGTTTTCGACATCCTCACCGAGCCGCTGAAGATACATGGCATCACCAACAAGGTCATTCATATCGAGCGGGCGCACGAGGTGCTGACGCAGGTGCATCTGCCGGAAGACGATGCCTTTCTCCGGCAGTATCCGCACCAGCTCAACATGGGCGCGCTCCAGCGTCTGAGCATCGCCCGCGCCCTGATCCTGCGGCCCTCGCTGCTCATCGCCGACGAACCGACCAGCGCGCTGGATCCCAGCGTGCAGGCCAAGGTGCTCAAACTGCTGCTGCACCTGCAAACCGAGCTGGGCCTTTCGCTGCTTTTTGTCACCCACGACCTCGCCTTGGCCCGCAAGGTTAGCGACCGTGTTGGCGTGCTTCTCAAGGGCGAGCTGGTGGAATGCGGCCCGGCCTCAGCCGTGCTGGAGCGGCCCGCGCATCCTTACACCCAGTTCCTCATCGGCAGCGCGAGGGGAACTGAAAAGAACCGGGCGCAGCTCTGTCCCGCCTGAAAAAACTCACCTCAACGTGAAAGGAAGAAGATGAAGATAGCAATGATCGGCACCGGCTACGTCGGCCTTGTCACTGGCACCTGCTTGGCGGAGTTCGGCCATGACGTGGTCTGCGTGGACAAGATCGAGGAGAAGATCGTCCGCCTGCGGCAAGGGCAGATTCCGATCTACGAGCCGGGCTTGGATGTGATGGTGGCCAAAAACGTGGCCGAAGGGCGGCTGCGCTTCACCACAAAGCTGGACGAGGCGGTGCCAGAGGCGGAGGCGGTCTTCATCGCCGTCGGCACGCCCTCGTCCCGGCGCGGCGACGGCTACGCGGACCTCAGCTATATCTACGCGGCGGCCAAAGAAATCGCCCCCTGCCTGCGCGGCTACACCGTGATTGTGGACAAGAGCACGGTGCCGGTGGGCACGGCCCGGCAAGTGGCCCGCATCGTCCGCGAGGCCAATCCGCAGGCGGATTTTGATGTGGCCTCCAACCCGGAATTTCTGCGCGAAGGCGCGGCCATCGCTGACTTCATGCGCCCGGACCGGGTGGTGATCGGCGTGGATTCGGAACGCTCGGAGCTGCTGCTGCGCGAAATCTACAAGCCGCTCTATCTGCGCGAAACGCCGATAGTCAGCACCAGCATTGAGACCGCCGAGCTGATCAAATATGCCGCCAACGCCTTCTTGGCAGTAAAGATCAGCTTCATCAATGAAATCGCCTCCGTCTGCGAGGCGGTGGGCGCGGATGTGGCCGCGCTGGCCAAGGGCATCGGCATGGATGGCCGGATCGGCAGTAAATTCCTCCATCCTGGCCCTGGCTACGGCGGCTCCTGTTTCCCGAAAGACACCCTCGCCCTGATGCGCTTGGTGCAGGAATACGGCGAAAGCCTACGCATCGTCGAGGCGGCAGTGGAGGTGAACGCGGCGCAGAAGGCGCGGATGGTCAAGAAGATCCGCGACGCGATGGGCGGTTCAGAGGCGGGCAAGGTCATCGCCGTGCTTGGCTTGACCTTCAAGCCGGAGACCGACGACATGCGCGACGCGCCCGCAATCAGCATTCTCCCGGCTCTGATGGAAAAAGGCGCGACAATTCAGGCTCATGATCCGAAAGGCATGGAGGAGGCGCGGAAATATTTGCCCGAAGGCGTGGAGTACGTGGAGAATGCCTACGCCGCCTGCGAGGGCGCGGACGCAATGGTGCTGATGACTGAGTGGAACCAGTACCGCGCCCTTGATCTGGAGCGGCTGAGAAAAGCATTGCGGGAGCCGGTCGTTATTGACCTGCGCAATGTCTATGAGCCTGCGGCGATGAAGGCGGCTGGCTTCCGCTACGTCGGAGTGGGGAGAAAATAAGAAAAGCGGAGCAGGCGGGGTCTTGCGCTGGCGCAGCCAAGACCCGCCGCCTGAAACGTGACCGGGACTACTTTTTGCGGGCCGAAGCGCGTTTAGCGGCTTTCAGCGGGTTGACCTTGATGGTGACAACTTTGATTTCCGGCTTGGAATGGGTGGCCAAGTTGCAGAAGCCGAGCCGCCATTTCGCCGAGGGCTGCATGAAGGTGCCGCAGTACTGGCTGCTGTTTTCGGCAACAACGCGGTCGCAGCCGCTGCACTTGTCAATGATCGGCTGAAAGCCGCCGGAGCTGTATTTTCCTGCGCTGCTGGTCTGCATTCTGCGAACCTCCTGAAAAAATATGATGTTTTCCTTGAACTGGAAAGAAATCTTGCATACAATGAAACTGGTTGCGCCAAGCTGCCATTTTATAAATGGTATTGCGCCCGCTGTCAACTGTTTATACGGAATTTCCGGCTGAAAAATATCACTGAGGGGTTTGAGCGATGCCTGTTTACGTCTGGAAAGGGAAGAACTCCCTTGGCAACAAGATCAAGGGCGAAATAGAAGCGGTGAACGAGGCGGGAGTCGTGGCGCAGCTCAAACGCCTGCGCATCCAGAACCCGACGGTGAAGGAGAAGCCCAAGGACATGTTCGCCAACGTGGCCTTCATGCAGCCCAAGGTCACGGGCAAGGACATCGTCATCTTTGTCCGGCAGCTGTCCACGATGATCGACGCAGGCCTGCCCTTGGTGCAGAGCCTGCAAATCCTTTCCAAGCAGCAGGACAACCCCACCTTCAAGCGGGCGCTCGCAGAAATCCTCAGCGATGTCGAGACCGGCCTGACGCTGGCAGACGGAATGCGCAAGCATCCAAAAATATTTGATTCCCTTTTCGCCAATATGATTGAGGCGGGCGAGGTGGGCGGCATTTTGGACACCATCCTCTCTAGGCTGGCGCAGTTTAAAGAAAAGTCTATGGCCTTGACGAAGAAGATCAAGGGGGCCATGACCTATCCGGTGATCTGCCTCGGCATTTCGATTCTTATTCTGGCGGTCATCCTTATCTTCGTCATCCCGGTTTTCCAAGAGATGTTTGCCAGCATGGGCGGCGCACTGCCCATGCCGACCCAAATTGTCGTTAACATGAGCGAGTTCGCCAAGGCGAATTTTCTCTATATGATTTTTGCTGCTTGGGCTGCCGCTTTTGCTTTCAAAAAGTATTACAACACAGAAAGCGGGCGGATAAAAATAGACGGCCTGCTGCTCCACGCACCGGTCTTCGGCCCGCTGATCCGCAAGGTGGCTGTGGCTAAGTTTACCCGCACTCTCAGCACCATGCTGGAGAGCGGCGTGCCGATCTTGGACGCGCTGCAAGTGGTGGCTAAAACTGCGGGCAACAAGGTCATTGAGCAGGCCGTTTTTCATGTTGCCAGCTCCATCGCCGAAGGCCGCCCGATTGCCGAGCCGCTGGAGGAGTCCGGCGTGTTCCCGAACATGGTGGTGCAGATGATCAACGTCGGCGAGTCGGTCGGCGCGCTGGATACCATGCTGTCGAAAATTGCTGACTTCTACGACGAGGAGGTGGATCAGGCGGTTGAGAACCTCACCGCGATGATTGAGCCGTTCATGATGGTCTTCCTTGGCGGCATGATCGGCGGTCTGGTTGTGGCCATGTACCTGCCCATCTTCACCATGGCCGACAACCTCTGACAGCAGAGCAAACATAGGCAATAGTGATAATCATTGACATTGCCTTCATTTTTTCTTATAGTTAGAATAGGTTGGAACGACTATTCCACACAAGGCGATAATATGGAGACATACAAAATGACCCTGACTAAGGCAAATCTCATTCAAGCGGTTTACAAGAAGCATCCCGGCCTGACCAAGACGCAGGCCGCTGAATCGGTGGAGACCTTCATCCAGCTCGTCAAGGAATCCCTGATAAAGGGCGAGGATTTGCTCCTCAGTGGATTTGGCAAGTTCAACGTGAAGGACAAGAAGCCCCGGCGCGGGCGCAACCCGCAGACCGGCGACGAGCTGATTCTGGACGCGCGCCGGGTTGTGACCTTCAAGCCTTCCGGCATCCTCCGCAGCAAGATCAACAACGGCAAATAATCCGTCCGCATGGAGCTTCACACCCGCGCAGTCCTTGAGCGCGGGTGTGAAGCTCATTTTTTCCGCAGCAGACCCCGCAGCAGCACATCCTGCCCCAGCTTTTCCGCCGTCATTTCCGTCAGCAGCAGGTCAGCAGGCCCGGTGCCGCTGAGAAGCGGCGTTCCGCTCTCGCCGATGAAACAGGGCGCGACAAAAAGGCAGGCTTCATCCGCCAGCCCGGCCCGCAGAAAGGCCCCATGCACTGCCGCACCGCCTTCGACCAGCACGGAAGTCAGACCCGCCTTACCGATTTGCCGCAGCACTTGCTTCAGATCGAGCCGTTCATTTTCGTCAGCAGCAACGCGGTGAACGACCGCGCCAGCCGCTTCCAACTTGCGCTGCTTTTCGGAGCAGGCATCAGCTTGGCAAAAAATCCATGTCGGCGCATCGGACTGCTGGCGCAGCACTTTGGCCTCCGGCGGCAGGCGGAGCTGGCTGTCCAACACCACCCGCAACGGGTCGCGGCCCTGCTCCAAGCGGCAGGTGAGCGCGGGATTGTCAATCAAAGCTGTGCCGATGCCGATCAGGATGGCATCGATCTGGTCGCGCAGCTCATGCGTCCGCCGCAGCGATTCCGGCCCGGTGATCGGCCCGCCTTGTCCGCGCACCCGGCTGATTTTGCCGTCCAAACTCATGCCCGCCTTCAAAACCACCCAGGGCAGGCCGGTGCGCGAATGCTTGATGAAAGGCCGGTTGATCTGGCGGCATTCCTCTTCCTGAATCCCCATCTCCACTGCGATGCCTTGGCTGCGGAGGAATTCCGCCCCGCCTGCGGCGACCGGGTTCGGATCCGCCATGCCGACGACCACGCGGGCGATTCCGGCGGCCAAGACTGCCCGACTGCACGGCGGGGTTCTGCCGGTGTGATTGCACGGCTCAAGGGTGACGTAGAGCGTGGCTCCGTCGCAGGCGGCCCCGGCCTCAGCAATGGCGTGAATCTCGGCATGAGGCGTGCCCGCCTTTTTATGCCAGCCGCTGCCGACAAGCTGCCCGGCCCGGACTATCACCGCGCCGACGCAGGGATTCGGCGCAGTCCGGCCCAGCCCTTTTTTGGCCAGCTCAAGGGCTTGGCGCATGAAGCGCAGGTCGTCCCCGCTCATTTTTCCTTATGGAGGAAATGCTTAAGTTCCACCATGAATTCGTTGACATCCTTGAACTGGCGATAAACCGAGGCAAAGCGGACGTATGCCACCTCGTCCAGCTCCGGCAGGGTCTCCATCACCCATTCGCCGAGCTGCGAGGTGGGAATCTCCTTTTTGCCCACGTCTTGCAGCCTGCACTCGATCTTGTCCACAAAGGCATCGAGCTGCTCCATGCTCACCGGCAGCTTTTCGCAGGCTTTTTCAAGGCCGAGCAGCATCTTGCCCCGGTCCCACGGCTCGCGGCGGCCATCCTTTTTCACCAGCATGGGCAGGGTCATCTCAATGCGCTCATAAGTGGTGAAGCGCTGCTCGCAGGCGGCGCAGTGCCGCCGTCGCCGGGTGATGGTCTTGTCGCGGTTCAGGCGGGAGTCAATCACCCGGTTGTCGATGTCGCCGCAGTAGGGGCATTTCATCAGGCCGCAAACTCCTCCTCCCGCGCCATTTCAGGATAGAGCGGCAGCTCCTCGCACAGGTCGCGCACTTCCTGCCGAACTTGGGCGATCACCGCTGCGCTGCGCGAGGTCAGCACCCGGTTGATCCAGTCGGCGATTTTGACCATCTCCGCCTCCTTCAGCCCTCTGGTGGTGACGGACGGAGTACCGATGCGGATGCCGCTGGTGACGAAGCGCGGCTGGGTGTCAAAGGGGATGGCGTTTTTGTTTACGGTCAGGCCCGCCTCTTCGAGCAGATGCTCGGCTTCCTTGCCGGTCAGCCCCTTGCTGCTGAGGTCAATAAGCAGCAGATGGTTGTCGGTGCCGCCGGAAACGATGCGGAAGCCGTGGCCTTTGAGCTGCGCGGCCAGCATCTGGGCATTGGTCACGACCTGCCGCTGATACTGCCGGTACTCCTCGGTCATAGCCTCCTTGAAGCTGACTGCCTTGGCCGCAATCACATGCACCAGCGGCCCGCCCTGAATGCCGGGGAAGATGTTGGAATCCAACGCTTTGGCGTATTTTTTCTTTGCCAGAATCAAGCCGCCGCGCGGCCCGCGCAGGGTTTTGTGGGTGGTGGTGGTGACAAAATCGGCATACGGCACCGGCGAGGGATGCACGCCCGCTGCAACCAGTCCGGCGATATGGGCCATGTCCACCATGAAAAGCGCACCGATCTGGTCGGCAATATGGCGGAAATGCTCAAAATCAATAATCCTTGGATAGGCACTGGCTCCGGCTACGATCAGCTTGGGCCGGTTCTCAAAGGCGATCCGCTCCACCTCGGCCATGTCGATGGTTTCGGTGTCACGCTTCACGCCGTAAGACATGAAATTGAAGAGCTTGCCGGAGAAGGAGACCGCCGCCCCGTGGGTCAGGTGGCCGCCGTGGGCCAAGTCCATGCCCAGCACTTTGTCGCCCGGATTAAGGCAGGAAAAATACACTGCCATGTTCGCCTGGCTGCCCGAATGCGGCTGGACGTTGACGTACTCCGCCCCGAAAATCTCCTTGGCCCGCTCAATAGCCAGCGACTCAATCTTGTCGGCGTAATCGCAGCCGCCGTAGTAGCGCTTGCCGGGATAGCCTTCCGCGTATTTGTTGGTGAAAATAGAACCCTGCGCCTCCAGTACCGCCGGAGAGACGATGTTCTCCGAGGCTATCAGCTCAAGCTGGTTGGCCTGCCGCTCCAGCTCGTACTGAATATATTGATGCACATCGGTGTCAGTTTGTTTCAAAGTCGCCATAATATCTGCCTGTTGCTGTGGTTTTCCTGTCATGCAAAAATAAAAAACGGCAGCACCGCGCAGGGCCGCCGAAGGTTTTCTGAAAATGAAAACAGCGGAATTCCCGCATCAACTCAGCATATCCAGCCGCCGCTGGTGCCTGCCGCCTGCGAACTCCGCCGCCACCCACGTCCGCACAATCTCCAAAGCCAGCTCCGGGCCGATGATCCTTGCGCCGAGGCAGAGGACGTTGGCATTGTTGTGCTCGCGGCTCATGCGGGCGGTGAAGGCTTCGTGGCAGAGCGCGGCCCGGATTTCCCGGTGCCGGTTGGCGGCGATGGACATGCCGATGCCGGTGCCGCAGATGAGGATGCCGCGCTCGCAAGCCCCGGCTTTCACCAAGGTGCAAACTTTATCGGCGAAATCGGGATAATCCACAGAGGCCAGATCGAAGCAGCCTACAGACTCAACCTCATGCCCGGCCTTGCTCAGGAATTCCACTACCTGCTGCTTTAGCTCAAAGCCGCCATGGTCGCTGCCGACTGCAATTTTCACGATCTCAGCCCTCAAACCGCTTCATGATGATGACCCCGTTGGTACCGCCGAAGCCGAAGGAATTGGACATCGCCGCCCGGATTTGCATCTTGCGGGCCGTGTTTGGCACATAATCCAAATCACAGGCCGGGTCGGGATTTTCGTAATTGGTGGTCGGCGGGGCGCATTGATGATGCACGGCAAGAGCGGTGAAGGCCGCCTCGATGCCGCCTGCGCCGCCGAGCATGTGGCCGGTCATGGACTTGGTCGAACTGACCGCCAACTTGTAGGCGTGATCGCCGAACACCGTCTTGATCGCAGCGGTTTCGCAGCTATCGTTGAGCGGGGTCGAGGTGCCGTGGGCGTTGATGTAGTCAATCTCGTCCGGGTTCATGCCCGCGCTGCGCAGAGCCATTTTCATGCAGCGGGCCGCGCCCTCGCCGTTGTCAGGCGGCGCGGCGATATGGTAGGCATCGCTGCTCAGGCCGTAGCCGACTAATTCCGCGTAAATCTTCGCTCCGCGCCGTTTGGCTGACTCCAACTCTTCAATCAGGATCATGCCCGCGCCTTCTGCCATGATGAAGCCGTCGCGGTCGCGGTCAAAGGGCCGCGAGGCGCGCTCCGGCTCCTCGTTGCGGGTGGACAGAGCCTTCATCGCCGCAAAGCCGCCGACCGCAATCGGGCAGATGACCGCCTCCGCGCCGCCGGTGATGGCCGCGTCGCAGTCGCCGAAAAGAATATGACGGTACGCCTCGCCCACCGCGTGGGTGCCAGCAGCGCAGGCCGTTGACAGGGCAAGGTTCGGCCCCTTGGCCCCGAAGCGCATCGAAATGTGGCCAGACGGCATGTTGGGAATCACCCTCGGAATAAAGAAGGGCGTGATTCGGCGCGGCCCTTTGGCTAACAGCACCGAATGATATTCCTCAATCGTCGGCAGGCTGCCCATGCCGCAGCCGGTGATCACGCCGACCCGCTCGGCCAGCTCTTCGCTGATGATCAAGCCACTGTCCTGCATGGCCAAATCCGCAGCGGCCACGCCATACTGAACAAAGAGATCGAGATTTTTGACCTGCTTCGGCTCGAACCAGCGTTCCGGCTCAAAATCCTTGACCTCGGCGGCGATGCGGGCCGCATGAGCGGAAGCGTCAAAGCGGGTGATCGGGCCGATGCCGCTGCGCCCAGCGAGCAGCCCTTCCCACGTCTTGTCCGTGCCGGTGCCCAGCGGAGTCACCAAGCCGATTCCTGTCACAACAACCCGTCGCTGTTTCACGTCCTGATCCTGTTGAAATGAGTCAAAACGGCGGCTGTCAGCAGGACGCTCCGCCTGCTGACCTGTTCTGTTGCCTTGCGTCTTACTGGAGCTTCTCGACGTAGTCAATCGCGTTCTGGACGGTTCTGATCTTCTCCGCGTCCTCGTCCGGGATCTCGATGTCAAAGGCCTCTTCCATTGCCATGATCAGCTCGACCTGATCGAGGGAATCCGCGCCCAGATCGTCCACAAAAGAGGCGGCTGACACCACCTTCTCTTTGTCCACACTGAGCTGCTCGACAATAATATCAATCATCTTATCCGCAACTGCTGCCATGCTCGTTCTCCTGATAGTTCTTTTTTAGATATGCAAAAATTTCGGACGGAAATCCGCCGTTCCGAACAGTTGTTCCTCGCGCTGCACTGCCTTGTCCGCGCTTGCAAACGCTCCGTTTGCGGCTGCGAACGCCTCGTTTCACGCTGCGAACAAGATGTTTGCAGCTCGAAATGCCTCATTCAACGCTTCGGCTGCCACGTTTCACGCATCGAATGCGACGTTTGCAACATCAAACGCCTCATTTGCAGCTGCGAATGCTTCATTCAACGCTGCCAACGTCTCGTTTCACACCGCGAATAAGGCATTCGATGCGTGAAATGCCTCGTTCGCAGCCTCGGATGCGGCGTTCGCAGCACCCGGCAAGGCATTTGAGGCAGGCTTTCCGCCTTAATTGCCCATGTACATGCCGCCGTTGACATGCAGCGTCTGGCCGGTGACATAGCCGCTTTCCTCGGCGGCAAGATAAGCCACTGCAGCGGCCACATCTTCCGGCTTGCCGATGCTGCCGAGCGGGATGTCGGCAAGGATGCTCTCCTTGATCTCCTCCGGCAGCTCGGTGGTCATGTCTGTGACAATATACCCTGGCGCAACGCAATTGACCGTAATTTTACGCGAGGCCAGCTCTTTAGCCATTGATTTGGTCAGGCCGATCAGCCCAGCCTTGGCTGCCGCGTAGTTCACTTGGCCCGCGTTGCCGACGCAGCCGATCACTGAGCTGATGTTGATGATCCGGCCCCAGCGTTTCTTCATCATCCCGCGCATCGCTTCTTTCGAGCAGATGAACGCGCCCTTGAGGTTGGTGTTCAGCACCGCGTCCCAGTCCTCGTCCTTCATCCGGGCCATCAGGCCGTCGCGGGTGATGCCTGCGTTGTTGACCAGTATATCAACTCCGCCGTGGTCAGTGGAAATTGTTTTCACCGCATTCTGCACTGCCGCGCTGTCGGTCACGTCAAAGCCGATGACAAAGCCCTTGCCGCCAGCAGCGGTGATTTCCGCCAAAACCTCTTCAGCGGCAGCGGCCCGGCTGACGTAGTTGATGCCGACATTCGCGCCTTGAGCGGCCAAGCGCAGGCAAATCGCCCGGCCTATACCCCGGCTGCCGCCGGTGACTAACGCTGTTTTTCCTGCAAGTGTCATAGCCTGCGCTGCTCCCGTATTTTTTCTGTCAACAAGGGCAAGATTTCAAACAAATCACCCACCAGTCCATAAGTGGCAAGGTCGAAGATCGGTGCCTTCTCATCGCGGTTGATGGCGACGATGGTTTCTGCCGACTGCATCCCGACCGTGTGCTGCACCGCGCCGGAAATGCCGCAGGCGATGTAGAGCTTGGGGCTGACTGTCTTGCCGGTTTGCCCGACCTGACAGGGATAGCCGATCCAGCCTGCATCCACAGCCGCCCGCGAGGCGGACACCGCGCCGTTCAGCTCGGTGGCCAGCTCGTGGAGCAGGGCAAAGCCCTTCTCGCTTGCCAAGCCGCGCCCGCCGCTGACCAGCACTTCCTTTTCCTGAATATTCGCCTGCTGCTCCTGGCTGAACACGGTTTCCAGCACCTCGACTTTGGAGGCCAGCAGCTCCGGCGCGAGCGGCACTTTGATCACTGCGCCGACGCGGGCTGCATCGGGCGCAAGCGGAGCCATGACGTTTGGCCGCACCGTCGCCATCTGAGGCCGGGTCTGCGGGCATTCGATGGTTGCCATGATGTTGCCGCCAAAGGCCGGGCGGGTTTGCAGCAGCACACCATCTTCAGCGCGGATGGCAAGGGCGGTGCAGTCGGCAGTCAAGCCCGCGCCCAGCACATTCGCCACCTGCGGAATAACCGAGCGGCCAATAGCGGTTGCTCCGGCCAGCACCACTTCGGGTTTATGCTGCACAATCAGATGCTCCAAGATCTTGCCGTACACGTCCTCGCGGTACTGGGCAAGAGCGGGGTCATCAGCGAGCAGCACCTTGTCCGCGCCCGCAGCGATCAGCTCGGCGGCCTTGTTTTCGACTTCGGCACCCAGCAAAACGGCAGTCAGTGCCGTGCCGCGCTGATCAGCCAGCTTTCTGCCGATGCCCAGCAGCTCGAAGGCCACTGGCGCAACCACGCCGTGCCGCGCTTCAGCAAAGACCCAGATGCCAGACCAGGCAGACAGGTCGTTCGACGCGGCTTTGGCGGCGGTTTCAATGCGCAGGGCACCGGGTTCGCATGTGTCCACGCAGGAGCCGCAGAGCTTGCAGCCATCGCCAACCACGGCAAGGCCGTCCTTGAGGATGATGGCTCCAAAGGCGCAGTTGGCTTCGCAGACTCCGCAGCCGATACATAAGGTGGTGTCAACTATGAGCATATTATTTCGCTCAGAAAATTCTAATTTTTACAGACAAAATTTGCCAAGTCACTCTTGCTGGAACCCGGCTCAAGATCGAACCACTTTGTTGGATTTTCTTTTATAGCTGTAGGAGACTCTTCACTATAACCCAGCTCTCGCATTTGCATAGTTGCGCAGTTGGTCTCTGTTTTGGTGTATCCAACGCTGTCAACACCGACACGTTTATGCAACGCTGTGACAATATCTCCATTCTTTTGCATTTCCAAAAGGAAATACTTCCCTTTGTCTCCGGGAACACTGCGTGGAATTTGGATTTCTGCTGTTGCTGCAATACCAGCAAAACTTAAGACTGTGGCGGAAACAACTGCGAAGAAAGCAATAACCGTATAAATCTTCATAACAATCAGCTCCGAATTGAATTTAAGTTGGTCAGTTATTTGCCGCTCATTTTCTTGAGTATTGATTTTGCCAAGCTCTCATTTATCTCGGCATGGCGCGGAACGGGCTGAGACTGCTTCGTTTCTGGATTTGTGTACCAGTCATGCGCTCCGCCATGTCTTACAAAGACACAACCCATTTCTTGAAGCAGCTTAATCAAATCTCTTCGCTTCATCAGGCAAGAACCAGCTCTTCCACTTTCCGAAGATACGGAATCTCGTCCGACTCAATATCTTGCAGCAATTCTTTCAAGTTAGCAATCAACTCTTCCTTTGAATACCCCTGAGTCTGGTAATCAGGATAATCATTCAGATAGCCTAAGTAGAACTCTCCGTCTATCCAGTAAGTATATCTAACTGTTCTCATGTTCTTTCATCCCCGCCTTGCTGATAGCTGTCTGAGCCTGAGCAACAAGCTCATCAAGTTCGTCAAACCTCCACCGCATCGCCTCGTGCTGCAACTCTACAGAGCTGTATTGATCTTTCAGGTCAGCTAATGCGCCTTCCCATATAAACTCCAATTTACGCGGCTGTTCGCTTGACACTGTATTGACTTCCTCGCCCGTTCAACTTGCGAGCTGGTTAGATATTTCTATGTCTTTCTTCAGCAATGAATTAACAATACTGCTTAAAGAATGCAACCGGCCAGCTCCGCGCATCTTTTTTATAAAGAACTCCTTTATTTCCTGATCTAAATAGATAGGAATGTCCAGCTCTTCTATCGGCGTGTAGAATTTTCCCTGCTCCGCATCAGTGAAATCATACTCATCCTTCATGACAGAATCCTCTTTTGATATACCTGCCGCTCTTGCTTGGTAGCTTTCCTTGCGCTGATAATTCTCACAATCTTAGTTCCTTCATCATCCCTGAGCGTATGAACAACAAGGAGAAGAATTTCATTCAATGACTTTCCCAGCAATACTCACCTGTCTTCTTCTTGGGAATGCTCATCATCATATCTGTTCAAGGCAAAAGGGTCAGCAAAAACATACGAAGCCTGCTCAAATGAAACGCCATGCTTCTCAATATTGCTTTTTTCTTTCTTCCTGTCCCATTCAAACTTCATAGCCCGATTCTACAAATACCCCTTAATCTCCGCCACCAACTGCGTCACCTGCTCCCCTGCGGTGCCGGAGAACATCCTCCGGTTGCCGCGCGGCTCCGGCGAAAAGACCCGCGCCACCTTGGTCGGGGAACCAGCCAAGCCGATGCCGATAAATAACGTGGTGTCAACTATGAGCATGATGAAAAAACATCAAACGGAAGGCCGTATGGCTCTGATATGCAGAGATCCTGAAAACTCGCGTACGAATGGAAGCTGTTCCAATATGTTGCCAACCGTAGAAACAGCTCCTATTAATTTTTCAGGAACAGATGGATGCAGCCAGTCAAAAGGAACAATTTGAATATTGCAAAATCCTGCCTTTTTAAGATCTCTCACGAGATTCCAGCGTATGAATGCTGTCTCATCTGGAGAAATATAAGGGAAAAAACTTCTTAAATTTCGTTCAATAAAAACTTGAGGATTCATCATGTTGGGTTCGGCGAAGCTCATTATGCCGTTAGGCTTCAGCAGCTCATAAATTTTAGGGATGGCTTCGTGTAGTTCAAGATGGTGCAGAACCGAGGAGCCAATAACGGCATCAAAAGGGCCATCTTCTTTGCAGTCTTCAAACCGTTTTTGCACAAAGCGAACTTGCTCTTTCGGCAGCTTGCGCTCCTCCGCTTTGCAGAGGAGCGTCTCTGAAATATCGACAGCGACAATGGAGCACCCCGCCTGCGAAAACATTTCTGTGAACATTCCAGTTCCACAGCCAATTTCCAACACACGTGAAGTGTTGCTCAGTTGCGCACCAGTTCCAATGAGTTCAGCTCTCCGCCGAGCACGCAAACGACCGGCTGGCGTTCCCCAGCCCCAAAGAGTCTCTGTGTCTCCCTCAGCAAGCAGTTTTCCATGCTGAATCTCGTGCTCTGCCCGTTTGTTCATCCCAGTCTACCTTATTATATGTTCACATGCTGAAGCGTGAGGCAACTCTGCTCTAAGTTCTTTCCTACAAATACCCCCTGATCTCCGCCACCAACTGCGCCACCTGCTCCACCGCTGTGCCGGAGAACATCCTCCTATTCCCGCGCGGCTCTGGCGAGAACACTCGCGCCACCTTGGTTGGCGAACCAGCCAAGCCGATGCACTGGGCTTCCGCCTTGATGTCCGCAGCAGAAAGCACCTTGATTTCCGCCTTCTTCGCCCGCATCTTGCCCTTCAGCGAGGGCACCCGTGGCTCGTTGATGTCCTTGACCACAGTCAGCAAAGCAGGCAGCGGCAGCTGCACCACATCGTAGCCATCATCCATCATCCGCTCCACCCGAAGCGCGGCAGTGCTGGCCTCGCGGGTCTTCTGCACACAGGTGACATAAGGCAGCTTGAGCTGCGCCGCCAGTCCCGGCCCGACTTGAGCCGTGTCACCGTCAATCGCTTGCTTGCCGCAAAGAATCAGATCAAACGCGCCCAAGCTCTGCACGGCCTTGGCAAGGGTGTAGGAAGTCGCCCACGTATCTGCTCCGGCAAAGGCCCGGTCAGAGACCAGCACAGCCTCGTCTGCGCCGCAGGAGATCGCCTCCAGCAGCACGTCCTTGGCCTGCGGCGGCCCCATAGACAAGACCGTTACCGTGCCACCGAGCTGCTCCTTCAAGCGCACCGCCTCTTCCAAGGCATGGCGGTCAAAGGGATTCATGATCGCAGCTACGCCTTCGCGGGCCAAGGTGTTGGTCTTGGGATCAAGACGCACGTCCTTGGCATCCGGCACCTGCTTGATGCAGACGATGATCTTCATGCGTATTCCCGGTTGAGTTCCTGGCCAATGACATTGCGCTGAATCTGGTTGGTGCCTTCATAGATCTGGAGGATCTTGGCATCGCGCATCATCTTCTCAACCGGATACTCTTTCATGTAGCCGTAACCGCCCATGACCTGCACCGCATCTGTCGTGACCTTCATTGCCGTGTCCGTGGCAAAGACCTTGCACATGGACGAAATCTTGCTTGCGTCTTCTGGATGCGCGTCAATATGCCGAGCTGCGCCATAGACCAAGCCCCGTGCGGCCTCAGTCTGAATGGCCATATCAGCGAGCATGTGCTGCACAGCCTGGAAGCTGATGATCGGCTTGCCGAATTGCACGCGCTGCTTGGCATAACGCGCCGCTTCATCCAAGGCCGCTTGCGCCAAGCCCACGCCAAGGCTGGCAATGCCGGGCCGCGACACGTCCAAGGTCTTCATCACCGTAATAAAGCCGTGGCCCTTTCTGCCGATCAAGCGGTCTTTGGGAATGCGGCAGTCCTTCATCACCAGCTCGCAAGTGGCGGACGAGCGGATGCCCATCTTGTTTTCCTTCTTGCCGTAGGAGAAGCCGGGATCGCCGTCCTCGACCACAAACATGGAGGCCCCGCGTATGCCTTTCTCCGGGTTGGTCAGGGCGATGACCGAATAAATCTGCGCCTCGCCGCCGTTGGTGATCCACTGCTTGGTGCCGTTGAGGATCCAGCAGTCGCCGCCGTCCACAGCCGTGGTGCGGATGCCTGCGGCATCGGAACCGGCATTGGCCTCAGTCAGGCCAAAGGCGGCCAAACTCTTGCCTTCAGCAACTGCGGGCAGATATTTCTCCTTCAGCTCCTCGCTGCCGGAAATGAGAATCGGCAAAATGCCCAGACCGCAGGCGGCAAAACTGGTGGCTACGCCGACGCAGCCTCGCGCCAGTTCTTCCAAAGCAAGCACGATGTCAAAGATGCCAGCACCCATGCCGCCGTAGGCTTCGGGCACCAGCACAGCGAAGAGATCAGCTTTAGCGATGTCAGCCAGCAGCTCGCCTGCGAACTCGTTGCGCTCGTCCAGCTCGGCCCGCTTGGGAATGATCTTCGCCTCGGTCAGCTCGCGGGCGGTCTCTTTGATCATCCGCTGTTCTTCTGTCAGAAAATAATCCACCGTGTTCTCCTTTGCTCACAACCGCCTGCCGTTCATGGGCATGAAACTTTTTTCCACATGTGCATGGGGAAATCTGATCTATGCACATGGAAGGATCAGTTCTAAGTACATAGGTGAACGCCATCTATGTGCTTAGACGAGATCGGCCTAAGCACATAGATCTCTCTCACTCATGTGCTATAAACTTTTTCCCACAAGCACATGAAACTTTTCCGCTCATGTGCTATAAACTTTTTTCTCTAAGCACGTTCGGGCAAAAAGCGACCGCGTATCCCAGCCATTTTTGCTACCATTCCAGCAGCATCGAACCCCACGTGAAGCCGCCACCGAACGAGCAGAGCAGCAGCTTGTCACCGCGATGCAGCCGCCCTTCGCGCACCGCCTCGTCCAAGGCAATCGGAATGCTGGCCGCTGAGGTGTTGCCGTATTTGTTCACGTTGCAGAAAATTTGCTCCGGTGCCGCGCCGAGCCGTTCGGCAAGATTGTCGAGAATGCGGATGTTGGCCTGATGGGGAATGATGAGCGAGATGTCTTGGACAGCGAGCTGCTGCCGCTCCAAAAGCTGGCGGACAACGTCCTCCATTGCCCGGACGGCGTATTTGAAGACATCGCGGCCTGACATCTGGATGACGCAGCCTTTGCTCTTCGGATCGAGCAAGTCAGGATTGGTGCTGGCCGGGCTGTCCATGTAGAGCAGATTCCACAGGCTGCCGTCCGAAAGCAAGCAGCTATCAACAATGCCGCGCCCTTCCGCGCCGCCGACCACGCAGGCTCCTGCGCCGTCGCCGAAGAGGATGCAGGTGTTGCGGTCGTCCCAGTCCACCCGCGCCGAGAGCGTCTCCGAGCCGATCACCAGCACTTTCATGCTCGGATCAGCGGCGATGTATTTAGCCGCCACATCCAGCCCATAAAGAAAGCCGGAGCAGGCCGCGTTCAAGTCAAAGGCGAAGGCTTTGGCCGCGCCCAGTTCAGCCTGGACAAAGCAGGCGCAGGAAGGCATCAGCATGTGCGGGCTGATGGTGGCGACGATGATCAGGCCAAGCTCGTCCGCCGCGACTCCGGCTGCATCAAGAGCACGGCGGGCCGCCCGCGTAGCAAGCTGGTAGTTCTGCTCGTCCGGCCCGGCGATGCGGCGGCTGCGGATGCCGGTGCGGGCAGTGATCCACTCGTCCGAGGTCTCCACCATCCGCTCCAGCTCGGCATTGGTCAGCGCACGTTCAGGCAGACAGGAGCCAGTGCCAAGCACTGCCGCCCGTGTCATGCCTGCACCGCTTCCTGCTGAAGATGACGGGTGATGGCCGCGTTGACCTGGCATTCAGCCATCTTGGCCGCTTCCTTGATCGCGTTGCGGATGGCCACTGCGGAGGATGTGCCGTGGCAGATGATGCCCACTCCGTTGATGCCGAGCAAAGGCGCGCCGCCGTATTCGGCGTAGTCCACCCGCTTGCGGAAAGCGCGGAAGGCCGGGCGGATGAAGAAGGAGGCAAGGCTGGCTCCCAAAGATTTTTTGATCTCGGTCTTGAGCATCTGCTGAATCGCTTCGGCCAGCCCTTCGCTGATTTTAAGCACAATGTTGCCGACAAAGCCGTCGCAGACCACCACGTCCACGTCGCCGCTGAAGACATCGCGGCCTTCGACGTTGCCGATGAAGTTCAGGCTGCTCGCCTTGAGCAGGTCGTATGCTTCCTTCACTGCCGCGTTGCCCTTGCCTGGCTCTTCACCAATACTGAGAAGACCAACGCGAGGCTTGGCCCGGTTCAGCAGCAGCTCGGAGCAGGATGAGGCCATGACCGCGAACTGATAGAGATGCTGCGGGCGGCAGTCCACGTTGGCGCCGATGTCGGTCACTAAAACCGGCTCTTTGAGGGTCGGGAAAACACTGGCGATGCTGGGCCGGGAAATGCCTTTCAGCCGTCCCAGCTGGAGGATGGCGGCTGTCATGGTCGCGCCGGAATGACCGGCAGAGACCAAGGCATCCGCTTGACCTTGCTTGACCAAATCAAAGCCCACCATGATGGTGGAGTCCTTTTTCCGGCGCACTCCGTCCACTGCCGCCTCGTCCATCGAGACCGTCTGTGGGGCATGAACGACGGAAAGGCGCGTCTCCGCGCCTTTGCCCCGCTGGGCCAGCTCGGCCCGCAGCAGCTCCTCCGGGCCGAGCAGCAGCACCTCAATGCTCGGAAACTGCTCGACCGCCTGGACGGCCCCGTCAATCAGCGGCCCGGATCCACGGTCGCCGCCCATCGCGTCAAGGGCTATTCTCACAGCGGCTTATGCCAGCTCGTCGCCCAGCTGATAAATGGTTTTGCCCTTGTACTTGCCGCAGCCGGAGCAGAGCTGGTGCGGCATCTTCGGCTCGTCGCAGTTCGGGCAGCGGCCCACGGACGGCGCGGTGAGGAAGTCGTGTGCCCGACGCTTGTGGGTGCGTGAATAGGAATGTCTTCTTTTTGGCAAGGCCATGATAGTTCTCCTTGAAATGTCTCCGCCCTGAGACAGGACTGGAAGGGTTATTTGTTCTTCAATGCCGATAGAACGGCAAAGGGGGATTTCTTCGTTTCCAACGCGCAGCCGCAGCCGCCGGAGTTGAGGTCGGCGCCGCAGCCGGGGCAAAGACCCCGGCAGGTCGGCGAGCAGAGCTGCTTCACCGGCAGACAGAGCAGGGCCTGCTGGCGGAGGATGTCCTCCAAGTCAGCCGCAGGCTCGTCCACCTGCACCACGTCTAATTCCGCCGCGTTGTCCAGCTCCTTGACGCTCCAGTCTTCCTCTTCTGCGACTTCCAAGACCAAGCAGAAGTCTGCGTCCACAGGAAAATCGTAGTCGTTCAGGCAGCGGTCGCAGGTCAGGCGCAGGCCGGTGTGCAGACTGCCGCGCACCTCGGTACGGTTGTCGCCTTTGCGATGCAGCTCCAACTCGGCCTGCACCGAAGCAGCCCGGCGCAGATCGGCCTCAGCCAGCCATGCGTCGTCCGTGATGCTGTAACGGCTTCCGTTGGCGGGGATTTCTGCAAATGGAACTTTCACGATGGGCACCTGATCGTGCAGCGCGGCTGCGGGACACTAAAAAGTAAAATGATACACAAAAAAGCCTGCTCATGCCAAGAAAAAAAGCGCGACCCGGCAGAAATGGCCTGCGCCGCCGCTTTTTTCTCTTGGCCGAAGGCGGCGGATGCAGCTATGATAGGGTCGGAGTAGCGGCTCCCTTCGGCTGCGCTCAGGGGGCTTCCTGCCCTGAGCGCAACTGAAAGGCACGAAGCGCATTCGTGGATTCAAGTTCCAAGTGCAATTTTTTGGCAAGTTCCCAAGAATAGCTTTTTTGGCGTGTTGAAGCCAAGAGA
>JAABPV010000040.1:0-5389 GCA_011391865.1 Desulfobulbaceae bacterium
CTCCAAGACCTTCCGACGAAAATCTATTGAGTATGCCATACACACAGTGTAGTCATTTTATACTGCTTTGGCTATATAGGAGAAGTTTCCGGGCTATCTCGCCTGCCATCAGCTCATGCTCATCGCGCCCAAACCAACGCAGCCCTTTGTTGGCATTAAACCACGTCATCTGCCGCTTGGCGTAATGGCGGGTGTCGAGGATGAGCTGTTCGGTCAGCTCCGCCTTGCTCCATTCCCCGTCGAGGAATCTGTTCGCGTGCCGGTAGCCGATGGCCTGCATGGACGGCAGCTCCGGCCCGTAACCTATTTGCCGCAACTGCTCCACTTCCTCAATCAGACCGCCATCAAGCATGGCCAGAGTGCGCCGGGCAATCCGCTCGCGCAGCTCCTCCTTAGGGCAATGCAGGCCAGCGAAATATGCCCGGCTGAACACTGCCGTCCCCTGCCCTGCCCGCTTCTGCTCCTCGATCAGCTCTGTCCACGTCCTGCCTGAAGCGTGAAATATCTCCAAGCCGCGCAGGAGCCGTTGGGTGTCGTTGGGATGAATCCGCGCCCCGGCTGCCGGATCAACGCGGCACAGCTCGGCATGAAGAGCCGCCCTGCCCTCCTCGGCCAGCCGCGCTTGCAGCTGCTCACGGACAGCCTTGTCCGCAGGCAGGGCATCGAACAGCCCCTCCAGCAAGGCTTTCAGATATAGGCCGGTGCCGCCGGTGAGCAGCGCGGTCTTGCGGCGTGCGGCAATGGTCTCAATCGCAGCAAGAGCGTCGCGGACAAAGCGGGCCGCGTCGTACTGCTCGTCCGGCCTGACAATGTCTATAAGATGATGGGGAACCTGCGCCCGTTCTTGCAGGCTGGGCTTGGCCGTGCCGATGTCCATGCCGCAGTACACCTGCATGGAATCCATGCTGACGATCTCGCAGTTGAACCGCTCGGCCAGCCGGAAGGATAGCTCGGTCTTACCAACAGCAGTCGGGCCGACCAAGACGATGACAGGGCAGTCAACAGGCTGCATCAGTCAAAGCAGAGAAGCGGAGTCAGATTGGCGAGCCGCTTCGCGCCAATGCCTTTGACCTTGAGCAGATCATCCGGCCCGGCAAAGCCGCCCTGCTCTTCCCGGTAGGTGATGATGCTCGCCGCCAGCTTGGGGCCGATGCCCGGCAGGCGCATCAGGGCGGCCTGAGAGTGATCGTTGTGCAAACACTCTCGTGTTTGTAACATAAACACGAGAGTGTTTGTAACATAAACACGAGAGTGTTTGTAACGTAAACACTCCGGTGGCCCAGCGCGGTTCACCGGCAGAGGTAAGTTGAAGAAGGCGGACAGCTCCGGCGGCGTGTCGGCGCAGGCTGTCCCGGCATCAAGGCGGATGCCCTGCCCTGCCCTGCTGCCTTGGCTACGGATCAGTCTGCCGTCTGCCCAGAAATAGGTGCTGGAACCAGCATCCGACAAAGGAGCCTGCCAGCCTGCGGCGAGAATCAGCGCAGCAAGGAGAAGCAGGATGAGAACGCGCTTGCTCACAGCACCGACCACGGCTTGGGCATGAAGATCTGGCTGTACAGATCCAAGGCGTAGCGGTCGGTCATCCCGGCGATGAAGTCGCAGACCAGCCGGTGCAACCGCTTCTCCTCTTTGGTGTCGGCTGGCGGCCTGCGCTTGGGGCAGGTCTCTGGCCCGGCAGGGAATTCGTGCTCAAGAAAGTAGAGATACAGCTCGCTGATCAGCCGCTGGGCCTTCTCGAACTCACTGTGCACCAGCTGGTTGCGATAGACGTTGTCATAGAGGAAGGTGCGCATTCCGCAGATCACCTCCTGCATCATCGGGCTGAGGCGCAGGCGGCCTTCGTCGGCCTTCAAAGTCGCAGCAATCAGGTCGCGCATCATGGCCGCAATGCGGAGGTCGGGACGGTCGCCCACCACGTTGCGCAGCTGGGCAGGCAGGTCGCTTTCTGTAATCATCCCAGCCCGCAGCGCGTCGTCCATGTCATGGTTGAGATAGGCGATGATGTCTGCGACCCGCACCGCCTGTCCTTCCAGCGTCGCAGGCAGCTCGCGCGAGTCGTCAGGCAGGATGTCGCGGTAGCCCTTGGAATGCTTGACGATGCCGTTCCGCACCTCCCAGCTCAGGTTCAGCCCTTGGCCGTTGCTCTCCAAGAAGTCCACCACCCTCAGGCTCTGGATGTAATGCCGAAAGCCGCCGGGGTGCAGACGGTTGAGGCTGTATTCTCCGGCATGGCCGAAGGGCGTGTGGCCGAGGTCGTGGCCAAGGGCTATGGCTTCGGTGAGATACTCGTTCAGGCGCAGGCAGACGGCAACAGTGCGGGCAATCTGCGAGACTTCAAGGACATGCGTGAGGCGGGTGCGGTAGTGGTCGCCGGTCGGGGCAAGGAAGACCTGCGTCTTGTGCTTGAGGCGGCGGAAGGTTTTGCAATGAATGATCCGGTCGCGGTCGCGCTGAAAGGCGGTGCGCAGCTCGCAGGGCGGCTCGTCGCGCAGACGGCCCCGCGACCTGCTGCTGAAGCAGGCGCAGGGCGAAAGGATGAGCTGCTCCTGCTCTTCGAGTTGCTGGCGGATGTTCACGGCGGCTTCAGAGGGTGACGCTGTCAGTCGTTGTCAGGACGATTTAGCATCAATTGCAGCGCAGGTCAAGTATTTTTTCTGCTTGAAACAAAAGATTTTTCAAAAAATTCTAATTTGACATTTGGGTGTGTTTTTTACGATAATGATTTATGAATTGCGCAGTTGTCAAAAACAGAATAGAATACATAAAACCATGCCGATTTATTGAGACGGCTGGAATACACATAGCATAAAATAAAGGAGAATGAAGCATGAGAATAACATATCGCCTGCCTCAAAACGGCGCAGTCATAGTATCCGTCCTCTTTGCCGCATTATTCCTTCAGTCGCCAGCACTTTTTGCGGTTCCTGCCCATCCTATCGCTTTTGAGACAGCGCAGCCGGACGGCAAGAAAATAAAAATACATCTTCGCGGCGACGAACATTTTTCTTGGCATGAAGATGAGAAGGGATATGCCGTCAAGCGTGACGAGAAAGATTCCTATTGGAAGTATGCAAAACCGAAGGAGGACGATGCTGGTTTCGATGTGATTGACGGTGCTGAGGTTGGTGCTGTTGATCCTGTGACGCTGAAGCTGAAAAAGCGTGATCTTCCCAAAAAAGAGCTGCTGAAAAAGTTGTTTGACAGCAATCAGCAGCCTGATCTGAGTGAGGCTGGACAGGAAACGCAGGCGACAGGCGATGCAACTGAAAGTCAAGTGGAGCCTCCGACATTTGAAATCCCTGTGTCAGGAACAAAAACCGTCAAAAATATCGTTATTCTTGCCAGCTTCAGCGATCATTGGGATGCTGGGATAGGTGCCGTGCTGTCCAGCAAGGGCCGCGTGAACACGGCGGAGTATGCTAATCTTTTCAATCAGCTCGGCCACGTCTCGGACGGCGCGGTCGGCTCGATCAAAGATTATTACCGGGAAGTTTCCTACGGCAAGCTCACTGTTGACTCAATTGTGACTCCTTGGGTCAGGCTGCCGCAAAACGAAGCGTACTATGGAGCCGCGACAGCAAGCAGTAAGGATGCGAACCGCAAACAGCTGGCTGCTGACGCAATCGCAGCTGCCGATGCGGCGGGCTTTAACTTTGCGCAAGGCGACTCTGACGGAGACGGCTGGGTGGACGGCCTGACGATCATTCATTCTGGGCATGGCCAAGAATTCAGCGGCAATCCTACCAACAGCATATGGTCTCATCAAGGGGGCATGTCAGCTGTTGTGACCGTTGACGGCGTGAAGATGAAGCAGTACCACACCGAACCCGCCCTACGCGGCGCAACCAGCTCCACAAGCATCATCCGCATCGGTGTCATCGCCCACGAAATGGGACATTTTTTCGGTTTGCCCGACCTATATGACTACAGCGACCAGACACACGGCCTCGGCGACTGGTGCCTGATGGCGGGCGGCTCATGGAACGGCTCTGACGGCAAAAGCCCGGCCCATTTTTCCGCTTGGGCAAAGGCTATGCTTGGCTTTCTCGTCCCTGAGCCGCAATATGCTGCGAGCGGTAAATCTCTGCCGCGAGTTCAAGACAATCCGACCGTCCATCTCTACCGAGACGGAATGAGCGATGGCGAATATTTTCTGGTCGAAAATAGGGCGAAATACGGCTTTGACAACACTGCGGAGATTTATCCAGGAATACTGATCTATCACGTAGATGCCAAAAGCTCAAACAATGATCTCAACACATGGCCGCATCCTGTTGTGAAGATTGAAGAGGCAGATGGAAATAACTCTCTTGGGCTGAAAACAGCTCCCTCGCAAGCAGGTGACGCATGGACCAACACTAGCGGTATCGCTGGAGGATTGAGCGACACGACAGGCGTGCAAAGTGCTAATGCGATGATGTATCAGTCGCATTACTACAACCGTTTGAACAGTTCCCCTTCGTATTCCTACATCAGGCTCAAAAATTTTTCAGCCGCTGGAAATGTGATGACATACACAGCGGAAACCTTGAGGCCACAGGTCTCAGATGTCAGCTCATCAACAGGCAGCTACTCAGTGACTTGGGGCGCGAGCAGCAATGCCACGCAATACGAAATTCAGGAAGGAAGCGAAACTACACTCACCACTTTCTCTGACGGTGCCGAAGATGAAAGTGTGATGTTTGACAGCTGGGCGGCGCAAGGCGATGCTCGCAGGAGCAGTGGCGGATCCAGAACAGGATCTTGGAGTTACGTGTTCCAATACTATGACGCCTCTGTCTCCAAGTGGTATTCAAACGTGCAGGCTCTGACGCTGCGCAAGCCGTTCACCGTTAAAAGCGGCACGTCTCTTTCTTTTCACTTCAAGTCAAAGATGCCTGTCGATTCTGGATATTTGAAATATCAAATATCCAAAAATGGAGGAGACACATGGCTGACGCTTGGAACACAGGGCGGGTATCAAGATGCTTGGACACAGATTGTGTTCACCTATGCCAACTTGACAGCTCTCGGCATTGCGGAAAATGATCAAATATTGTTCAGATTTATCGCCAGTTTTGAACAGGCATCTGGATGGACATCATGGCCATCATACGGCTATGCGATTGATGATTTTCAAATAAGCGGCGCAGAAATAAAGGGCTATGGCAACTGGACCACTTTGTCAAGCAGTGTCGCCTCGACTTCGTATGCCGTGAGCGGAAAAAGCAGCGGAAAATACGCCTATCGCGTCCGAGCTTACGCTAATGGAGGATGGCAGGGTTATGGTGCCACCGGTGTTGCAACCGTCTCGACAAGCTCTTATCAGCTCTCTGTGAGCAAAAACGGCACAGGCGGCGGCACGATGACAAGCAATCCGGCTGGGATCAGCTGCGGCAGCACATGCTCC
>JAABPV010000040.1:5488-18123 GCA_011391865.1 Desulfobulbaceae bacterium
CGCCTCCTACGCTTCCGGCCAGAGCGTGACGCTGACGGCCTCTGCGGACAGCGGCTCGACGTTCGCAGGCTGGAGCGGTGCCTGCTCAGGTACTGGAACCTGCACGGTCTCGATGACGGCGGCACGCAGTGTCACCGCTACGTTCAATTCGTCTCCGGTCAGCTACACGCTCACTGTGAGCAAGAACGGCACAGGCGGCGGCACAGTGACAAGCAATCCGGCTGGAATTAGCTGCGGCAGCACATGCTCCGCCTCCTACGCTTCCGGCCAGAGCGTGACGCTGACAGCCTCTGCGGACAGCGGCTCGACGTTCGCAGGCTGGAGCGGTGCCTGCTCAGGTACTGGAACCTGCACCGTGAATATGACCCAAGCTCGCACGATCACAGCCAGCTTTACGCAGACGTACACGGTCACGCCGTCCGCCGGAACCGGCGGCAGCATCAGCCCGAACACTGCTCAGGCGGCGGCGCACGGGACGACGAGGACCTTCACCGTTACCCCGAATACCGGCT
This sequence comes from Desulfobulbaceae bacterium, assembly GCA_011391865.1. Classification (GTDB taxonomy): domain Bacteria; phylum Desulfobacterota; class Desulfobulbia; order Desulfobulbales; family Desulfobulbaceae; genus Electronema. Next base: position 6,001 of record JAABPV010000040.1, read on the forward strand.
ACACGGCCTCGGTCGGCGGTACCTGCGGCGGCACGCTCAGCGGCACGACCTACACGACGAACCCTGTGACCGCGAACTGCACCGTGGCTGCCTCGTTTAACAGCATAACTGTGCAGGTGCTTGCCAACAACATTCCAGTCACTGGCTTGTCAGGCGGCACAGACAGTTTCAGATATTTCAGCATCACTGTGCCTACAGGCGCGTCAAACCTGACAATCACCACAAACGGAGGTGACGGCGATATTGATCTGCACACCCGTTTCGGCGAGCTTCCAACGTTGGCTGATTGGGATTGCAGACCATACATGGGCGGAAACAGTGAGAGCTGTTCTTTTCCCACGCCTCAGGCTGGTGTTTACTACATCATGCTGTATGGATACAGCTCGTATTCAGGTGTGACGCTCACGGCCAGCTACACGCAGTCCGGTGCTTCGCACATCCTTGCCGTGAGCAAAAACGGCACGGGCCTCGGCACGGTGACAAGCAATCCGGCTGGAATCAGCTGCGGCAGCACATGCTCCGCCTCCTACGCTTCCGGCCAGAGCGTGACGCTGACGGCCTCTGCGGACAGCGGCTCGACGTTCGCAGGCTGGAGCGGCGACTGCTCAGGCACTGGAGCCTGCACCGTCTCGATGACGGCGGCACACAGCGTCACCGCCACGTTCAATCAGCAGATTCCCGGCAGCCTCAGCGACTGCCTTGACAACAACACTCTGACATGGACAACCGGCGGCGACGCTGCGTGGTTCTGTCAGGCAGACACCTCAGTTGTCGGCGGCAGCTCCGCGCAGAGTGAAAGCATCACTGATGATCAAGAGGCGTGGATTGAAACCACAGTGGTTGGCCCTGGCACCCTCCGTTTCTACTGGCGGGTTTCTTCCGAGGATGGTTATGATTTCCTGAAATTCTCCTTGAACGGAGTAGAACGTGCCAGCATCAGCGGAGAAACAGCTGGTTGGGCGCAAAGAGCGTTCGTCATTCCTGAAGGCGCACATGCGCTCAGATGGACGTACAGCAAGGATGGCAGTGTCGCCAGCGGCGCGGATGCCGGCTGGCTGGATAAGGTTGATTACACGGTCAAGACCGGCGAGGATGAGGAAGATGCCAGTTGGCTGCCCGCTGTCAAAATGCTGCTGAAACGATAAGCGGAGCACTCTTTCCGTCTCACCCCGGCTGCCGCATAGGAGGCGCGGCTGCCGGGGCTTTGTTTTGGTAGTCCTTAAGGTGTCATGGCTAAACTTGGATCTGCATTTTTAATGCTGAATAAAATTCCAAATTTCCTCAATATGATTCTTCATATTTTTATAAAATGAAAGCGTTTTTCTTCCAAGACGTTAAACACTCTGCCGCAAAGAAAGATTGAACCGTTCGATACGATTTGTCTTTCCTCTTTTCTTTCCGACTGAAAAATGTCTGCCTTGAGGAAGGATTTATTTATATACTGGCTTAGGACTTACGCAGTTGAAACGAGAAATTCAACTATTACAGCAAGTTGTCTTTTTGCCGCATAAATCATCAGTTGAATAAAATCAACGGGTTGGCAATCGAACTGCGTAACTCCTATGGCTATTGAACGAAAAAATAACAAACTGTAGATATTACATTTAATAGTGCAAAAATATGGAAAATCGGCATATTGCGCTTAATCTGAAACAGGAAGAAACTGAACTCAGCGTAAAGCGCGAAATGCTTAAAGCCGGATGGGACAATGCGTTACTCGGCAAGATATTGGCAGGACTGTAAAAGTCCTGCGTTTGCCTTGGGTGGGTATGTCGAGGCAGATGCGGCCTGAAGCGTTGACGGTGGTTGTGAGTTCAAGAATTTCCATGATGATCGATTAGTGCGAACTGTTTGTCTTGAACTCGCCCGCCTAAGAAATCAGCAAGGCCGCTAAGGCAAAATCATTCATATTTCCTTACGTCAGGTAATCTTTCAATTACGCACTCACAGTTATCTGACGGTATCAATTCTATTTCTACTAAATCTCCAGCTTTAATATTTTCACGCTCTCTGTTTATTATCTTTGGTTCAATTACGGTAATCGTTTGCAATAGTTTCGGAAGTATTAATTCTTGACCAAATAGTATTATTTTTACTGGTTCAATCTCTCCTGTAATCGAGAAGAAATTATTACCATCTTCACGATCAACCAGCATCTCTGTGCCATCATTATTTAATTTTATAGATATACGTGTAATCTCTTTAAAAGGAAATCTGTATTCATTAGATACTAAAACTTCATAAAACACCTTTGTTTTTAAATAAACATCATCTGTTGGCATCAACAACCTATTGTAGTATAATGGGCAGCTAATTTTTTTTGATATCTCTCTCGCCATCTTGATAAAATCAAGATAAATGAACAGGTCGGAAAATTTAACATTTTCATTGCAATCAGATACGATCAAAGTTCTTCCGTCGATTTCTATCGAAATATTTAATTTCCAATCATTATTTATATAATAAATAAATTCGTATATTCTGTGAAAATACTGAAGCTTGCTTAACTCCAAGTTCTCCCACGCTTCAAAATTAACATTAAATGTAAAGTTGCCAACTGTAAAGTCGCTATCTCCACCTTTGAGAGGAATTTTAATCTTTGTTAAAATGAGTCCACCAAGCCCTCCTGCTTCTATTTTTGTTGCCTCTGTTCCAAGAACAGCATAACCATGCAGGTCATAGAATAATGATTCATTTTTGGAATCTGGAGATACTGTTTTAAGTCTAACCATGACAGCTTTCTTGTCTAACCTCTCAAGAGTGAGAGATACTTTTGAATTCTCTTGCAATTTCTCTATTATTGGTAAGCCATCAAATTTTAACGAATCGAAATCAAGAACAACATCGCTTCCGTCCTTAATTGATTCCTTGATTTTCTTATTCATCTCTTTTGTATGTAATCTATCGGCAAGTAATCTGAAGATTATAATTTCATTAGCATGAATAACATAATGCTTTCTTCCTTTATAATAATTTATTTCAAGGTCACATCTCGGATCTATTTTTTTCCAATAACTCGATTCTGCCTTGATTGCATTTTGCACTAAGTTTGGAAGAAAACCTGATGTCTGTCCAGTTGCAGCAGTAACCAAAATATTCACCGCATCCTGTTCAGCTGGGAGCTTCTTCCTCCCTTGTTCACGCTTTGCGCTCTCTTCCGCTTTTCTTTTCCACTCATGCAGCAATGCTACAGTGTATGTTTCCTCATCTTTATCAATTTTGTCGGCACAATTTGCACATAACCAGATTCCATTTGTTATGGATCGTCTCTCTTCAGGTTTTAATGCCTTATTGTAACGCCTGGCACCAGGTCCGGGGGCAGCCGCTGTGATGTGCGCAGCTTCACCGATGCTGTTTACTTTTTCCGGCCCTTCATCAGACGGTGCATCAGTTGGGACACGGCAACCAGGATTTGAACACCTGCCTCCAACTCTGAGTTTCAGATTCCTTTTAGTCTTTTCTGAGAAATCATCTCTGTTGTTCTTTCTTTCAGTCATGATTTACTGTTACAAGGACATGTAATTGCGATTATTCTTTCCCATCCGCCTCAAACCCGCTCGCCCACGAAATTAGCAGCGCGGCCAAAGCAAAATCATCAAGCACACCAATGACCGGCAGCCATTCCGGGACGAGGTCCCACGGTGAAACGATATAAGCCAAACCCAGCCCTAAGATCAGTTTGACATAACGCGGGGTTTCCTTGGCCCGGAAGACAGCCCAAGCGTGTTTTGCCATCAGGAAAGCGCGCGTGAAGGGATTCAGCTGTTTGATTGCCATCAGCGCACCGCCTTGCTGATAATGTCCTTGTCGAAATAATTGAAGCTCATGCCTGCGTCAACCACGAGGGTTTGGCCGTTGATGCCGGAGGAGCGCGGCGAAAGCAGGAAGGCGGCGGCATCAGCCACCTCTTCGGTGCGCAAGGCTTGCTTGCGGGGAATCGCCTGTTCGGCGAAAATGTAGGAGTCAATGTAGCCGGGAATGCCTGCTGATGCCGAAGTTTTCAGCAGACTGGCCCCGACCGCGTTGAAGCGCACCCGCGAGAAGGCCGAGAAGGATTTGGCGAGAAAGCAGAGCGAGGAATCCAAGGCCGCTTTGACCGGAGCCATGTAACCGTAGTTCTCCGAAGCCATGCGTGTGGTGGAAATGGAGATCGTCACCATCGAGCCGTCCACGTCGAGCAACTCTTTGAAGTGATTGGCAATGGCGATGAAGGAGAAGCAGGAGATGTCCATCGCTTGCAGGAAATCGCGCTTCACCGTGCCGTGAAAAGGCTGCATTCCTTCAGAGTAATTGGCAAAGGCTATGGAATGAACGATGCCCGCAATCGGCCTGCCGATCTGCGCGGCGATCTCATCCCGCACCCGGATGATGTTTGCCTCGTCTTCCACGTCGCAGCAGAAAACTGGGCTGGCGGGAAAGAGCTTGCGGCAGGTTACGGCTCGTTCCTCGCTGCGCACGACATGAATCACTTCGGCTCCGGCTTCAAACAGTGCCTTGCCGACCGCGCAGGCCACGGACTTCTTGTTCGCCAAGCCAAAGACGACGACCTTTTTGCCCGCCAGCTTGAGAAAATCCATCATTCGCCTCCTTTTAAGGCGCAGGCGAATTCCACCTGCACCGCCGTCTTGCCGCCGACCTGCACACCGCCTTTGAGAAACCAGGCCGGCCCAACCTGCTCTTTCAAGGCCGCTGTGATTTCAATCAGATCGCCGGGCCGCACTTCACGCTTGAACTTCGCGCCAAGAATGCGGGTCAGCACCGGCACACCGTTCACTTCCTGCTTGCCGCGCCGCGTTTCGGCAATCAGCAAGGCTCCGGCCTGAAAGACCGCCTCACAGAGCAGCACGCCGGGCATGATGGGATAGTCAGGATAATGGCCTTTGAAAACATCCAGCTCCGCAGACACTGTTGTTTCCGCCCGGATTGCGCTGTCCGTCAGCTCCAGCACCCGGTCAAGCCAGAGAAAAGGCGGGCGGTGCGGAATTCGCGCCATGATGAAATTTCTGTCCATCACAAGCCTCCGGTTATTTCCAACACCGAGCCGTTGATGTAGGCAGCGTTCTTTCCGGCCAAGAAGAGCACTGCGTCCGCCACCTCTTCCGGCGTGCCGAAGCGGGCCGCTGGCACTAATTTCTTGTATTCCTTCATCTGCTCTTCAGGAAGATCGCCTATGAAATCCGTGCTGATGAAGCCGGGCGAGACGCAGTTGACCGTGATCTTCCGCTTCGCCACTTCTTTCGAGAGCGATTTCATCAGTGCGACCTGTCCGGCCTTGGAAGCGGCGTAGTTCGCCTGCCCGGCAAAGCCAAGGCGGCCCATCGGCGAGGTGATGAAGATGATCCGCCCGTATTTCTGCTTCAGCATCAGCGGCAGGGTGAAGCGGCACATGTTGTAGCCGCCGGTGAGGTTGACATCCAAAACCCGCTGCCAGTCCTCCTGCCGCATCATGGCCAGCACTGCGTCGCGGCGGATGCCCGCGTTGTTGACGAGAATGTCAATGATGTCGAATTGCTCCTCGGTCTCGCGGCAGAAGGCTTCCACGGCCTTGCAATCGCTGACATCCACTTTATGCAAACGCAGCCGCTCGCCCGCTTCGAGATGCGCAGCAGCAAAGGCGGACGCTGCGGCCTCATCGCCGCTGTAAAGGCCAAGCACGGTTGCGCCTTGGGCCAGCAATGCTTCAGCAACAGCCCGGCCTATGCCTTTGGTCGCGCCGGTGACAATGGCTTTTTGATTGGCGAAGTTGTTCAAATGATTTTCTCTCTGTTGTTTTTTCAACTTTCCGCATCAATGATGGTGATCATAATCGCCGAGGAACAGCTCGTGATATTCCTTCTCCGTCAAATGCCTGTGCAGAATGCCGGTGAGATAATCAACCAAGCCGCTGAGTTCCTCATCCGCAAGACGCGGCGGCAGCGCATTCAGCAGCTCGTCGCGGCAGAAAAGGCGGAGAAACAAAACGAGCGACCGTTCGTCGGTCGCCCGGTTTAAGCCGAAGCAGATTTGTTCAAAGCCGGTGTCCGGCGGCGGGCCGTTCATCCTTGCAGCACCTTCCAGAAGACCTTGCGGCTTTTAGGGCCGTCGTATTCGCAGAAAAAAATGTGCTGCCACGTGCCGAGCCGCAGCTCGCCTTTGGCAATGATCATCGTGACTGAGCTGCCGGTCAGTGTGGCCAGCGCATGAGCGGGCGAGTTGCCCTCGGCGTGGCGGCAGGGGTAGGATTTGGAGATAAGCTGACGGAAAAGGCCGAGCAGATCAAGACGGACTGCCGGGTCGCAGCCCTCGTTGATGGTCAGTCCGGCAGTGGTGTGCGGATTGAAAAGGACAAGAATGCCCTCCTCAATCCCTGCTGTCCTGACCGCCTGCCGGGCCTGCTCGGTGATGTCCACGAACTCCGCTGCGGAATTCGTGGACACAGAGAAAAGACCTGAACGCATCAGTTCTGCAGCTGCCACTGTCCGTTCATGTCGCGGCAGGCGGTGCTGTAGGTCCGCTCGGTCCGACCGTCGATCACCGCCACGATCTCCGCCTTGCGGCATGGCTGATTGTTGGGGCCGGTGTAGGCAGGCTGCGGAGTGACCTGGTACTGGTTGCGGCTGTCCGGGTTGGTCCATGCCATAGGCTGGCCGGAAGGTGCTCTGTCATAGGCTGACATGAGCTGCTGCTGGTCGTATTTGTCCATCTCGTTGCCGATTGCGTAGCCAAGGATCGCGCCGATTCCGGCTCCAAGCAGGGTGGACTGCGTGTCCCGGCCAATCGCCTGCCCGGCAAGAGCGCCTGCGGCCGCGCCGCCCACGCCGCCCACCTGAGCTTTGTTGCTCAGGCAGGATGAGAGCAGAAGCGTGGAAAGGGCGGCGGCGAGAAGATGTGTCTTTTTCATGAATTCCTCCAACTGTTTGATGAGTGGCGCAGCAGGCGGCCCGCCAAGGCGGGCTGCGGAAATCTGCTGACAGTTGGCAGGATTATACTCTATGCGGCCTTGCTTTTTCAATCGCAATGCGTTTTTTCCGCCGGAGAAGGCGCGGCGGACAGAAAAAAGAGTTTGACTGGCGCAGGTTTTGGGCTAATCTGGGAGCCTGCGGCAAACTCCGCCGCTCTTTTTCATTCAGGCCAGCATGACCCAAGGAGGCAACCGTGAGAGTGGGAATGGAACCCTTGTCCTTTGTCAGCTCCGCCTTGGCCGGACAGCTGCTCAAGCGGCTGAGCCGCCTGGCCGGAGACCGGGCGCAGGAGCTGAACCTGCTCCGGGATGAATTCGGCGACTCTGAGGAGCTGGCGCGCTGCTACGTCGAGCCGCACTTGCAGGAACGCTGCCCAGCTACTCGGCGCAGAAACGGCTGTCCGCCCGCGCCGCGCCAAGCAGCTTTCTCCCTGCTTAACCGCTTTCTTGACAGCGGCCAGCCGCGCTGCCGCGACGGCAGCCACCAGCTTTTCCTGCTGGCCGAGGCAGGCGCAGGCAAAACCTCGCTCCTGCTGATGGTCAAACTGATGCAGCTGGCCGGATTCTGGCCGCCCGGCTGCCGCTGTGAGCTGTTCCGGCTGGGACGGGACACGCTGAATCAGATTGCCGCTGTGGACGGCAAGTCGGACACAGTGCTGCTTTTAGACGGCCTGAATGAGGACAGCGCGGCGCAGAACCGAGTTGGGGCGCGGCTGCTGGAGTTGCTGGAGGCGGGCTGGGATTTCCGCCGGGTGATCATCACCTGCCGCACCTTTTTTTTCCCGGATGTGATCTCCACGCCAACCGGGCATCTGATCATCCGGGGCATGACCGGATACAACTGCCCGGCGCTGCATCTTGCGCCGTTAGACGACCGGCAGACGCAGGAGCTGCTGCGCAAACGGCTGGCCATGGGCAGCAGCGGATATCTTGGCCTGCAAAGTTTCGGCGCGGCCCGGCAGAGGACGCAGGCCCTCCAGCTTGCCGACCAAGTTGAAGATCTGCGCTGTCGGCCGCTGCTCCTTCAGCATGTCGCGACCCTGCTGGAGGCCGGAGAAGGACGGCGCTGGAATCTCTACACCATGTACGAGGCCCTGCTGCGGCATTGGCTGGCGCACAAACTGGAGCTGCTCAAGGAGCGGCACGGCAGCAGCCTTCTGCCCAACTTGGCCGAGCTGTTCAACGCCTGCGTGCGGGTGGCGCGCTGGATGGAGGAGCAGGGACGGCACGAAATTGCGGAAAAGGATCTTTGGGAGCTGCTCTGTGAAGATGCCAACACCTGCTGGCTTGACCGCTTTGAGACGGATCCTCTCTCGCTGCTCTGCAAAACCTCGGAGCGCGCCTTCCGTTTCCGGCATTCCACTTTCCGCGAGTTCCTGCTTGCCTACGCCTTGGTCAACGACCGTCAGCCGCTGCCTTTTCAAGTGCGGGCCACAGATCAGCTGCTCCGTTTCTTGGAGCTGGCGGGCGGGCTTGAGCCGCATCTCAGCAGGATTGACTTCTCCGGCTTCAATCTGCTCCGCTACGCTGGCAGCCACGGTGCTCTCTTCCTTTGGCAGGATCAGCTGACCCGCAAGGGCGGCAGGCCGCCAGTGGCTGGACCGGAAATGATCATTCTGCCCGGAGGCCGCTTCCGCATGGGACATGCTTCAGACAGCGGGCCGGAGAATGCGCGGCCCGCTCATGAGGTGGAGCTGGACAGCTTCGGCATAGGCCGCTATCCGGTCATGTTTGCTGAATTTGATGAATTCTGCTTGGCCACTGGCCGGGCCAGGCCGCGAGACGAAGGCTGGGGCCGCGACCGGCGGCCGGTGATCAACGTGAGCTGGCAGGATGCGGCAGATTACTGCGAATGGCTTTCCCGGCAGACCGGCAGAGGCTACCGCCTACCCACTGAGGCTGAGTGGGAATACGCCTGCAGGGCCGGAAGCTGCGCCGCCTACTGTTTCGGCGACGATGACGGACAGCTTGACCGCTGGGCTTGGTATGCGCAGAATTCAGAACAGCGCACGCAGCCGGTGGGCGGCAGGGAGCCGAACGCCTGGGGCCTGCACGACATGCACGGCAATGTCTGGGAGTGGTGCGCGGACTGGTACGCCAAGGACTTCTACACGGCGTGGGCGGCCCGGAACCCTGCCGGAGCGGAGCAGGGAGCGGGCCGGGTGCTGCGTGGCGGCTCATGGGACAGCAGCGCGAAATTTGTCACTTCCTACTTCCGCTTCTGCCTCTCGCCGGGCCTGCGGATCATCCGGGCAGGATTCCGCGTCGCGCTGGGCGGATAAGGAGGGAGTCAAGTGGACGCAGCGCGGGCGCTGTCTTTCTTTCTGGGCGTGCAGCCGGGCAGCTCCGGCATGATCTCATCCATGCCCTCGTCTTGCTTGAAGCTCATAATGCAGAAGGCTGACGAATGCACTTCAGCGACAAACAACCCGTTCTCTTTGTCGGGCAGAATGGAGACTCTGACATAAGGAGCAAGCTCTCCATTCCTTTTCGTGACTTCATCGTGACGTTCAGTCAGCTCAAAGCCAGCTTGCAGTGCTTCCTGCGCTGTTCTTCCATATGCTTTCATGCAGGCTGCTGCTGGGGCTGATGCAAAGACATGCAAGGCAGCGCACAACATGGCAACGACTGTCAAATATATTCTCATGACTCTGTCCTCCCAGAGAGATAGTTATCATTCCTATCTTCAGATTAGGGGATAAACAGACAAGAGTCAATCCAACACAAAGCCTTTTTCATAGGCAGCTGCGTCAGACACCGCCGACCAACGCCCTGCATCCTCTGTTCTGCTGGATTCAGGGCATTGGTCGCATGAAGGCGGAAGCCTCAGTTCAGCGCAAAGCGCACCGGCACTTTCACCCACATGGCCTTCCGTCTGCCGCCGACTGTGCCAGGCTGGAAACGCCAGCCGCGCACTGAGCTGAGGGCGGCCTTGTCCAAGATGCTGTGGCCGCTGCTGGCAAAGAGGCGGAGATCGGAGACAGAGCCGTTCGCGTCAATCAGGGCCTCTATAGTGACCACGCCTTGCAGGCCGCGCCGCCGGGCCTGCATCGGGTACTCAGGCGGCGGGTTGCTGGCATAAAGCGGCGCAGCCTCCTGATCGCCTGCGCCGGAAGAAGCATGGCTGCTCTCCGCCTGCCGCTGCCGTGCTGGCTGCGGCTGCTGCGGCACATAGTCGCGCTGCCGCCTCTGCTCCTGCTGCACATGCTGCCTCCGCCGTGGCGGCGGCTCCTCCCAAACCTGCTCCTCAACCGCTTCCACATATTCCACAGGCGGCGGGCTGTATTCCTCCACAATTTCCTCGTACACCGGCTCAGTCTGGACAAGCTCCTCTTCAAACACCTCCTCAAAGACTTCCTCCTGCGCAATCACTGGCGCAGGCTCTTCCCAGACCACCGGCTTCGGCTCCGGCAGCGGCGGCAGCGTTTCCAGCGGCCGCAATGCAGGCTGACTGACGGCAAAGTTATCAGGCAGGCGCGGCAGCTGACGGAGGATGCGGCTCTGAGCAGGGGGAGGCGGCGGCAAGGTCTCCATTGGCCTGAGCGCGGCAGGAGTGACTGCCGGGGGCGGCGGCAGCCTGCGGGCCACCCGGCTCTGCGCGGGCGGCAGCTGCTCCAAGGGCTTATGCTGCGCCTTCTTGATTGCAGGAGGCGGCTTCAGCCGCTTGACCACCTTGCTCTGCGGTGGCGGCAGCGTTTCCAAGGGCTGCCGCTCCACTGGCTTCAGCTCCGGCGGCGGGAGCAGCTCTTTGACGATCTTCTGCTGCGGCGGAGGAGGCGGAGGCGGGGGCGGCTGCCGCAGGGTGACGGATATCTTCTCCGGCTTGGGCAGCTCAACAGGCCGGTTCTCCATCTGCCAGGAAAGAAACGCGCTGTGCAGGGCCAAGGTCAGCAGGCCAGCAGGCAGCAGGCGCTGCGCCGCCTCGTTCATGGGGCCTCCTGCAATGTGGCTTGCAGGGAGATGCGGGACAGCCCGGCCTGAGTGACGCTGTCCAATACACTGTACAGGCTCTGGTAGGAGACCGTCTTATCCGCAAATATTTGGAGATCAAGCTCCTTGCCTTGCGGGGCCTTGGCCTTCTTGTCCGTCAGGATCTCCTTCAGACGCTCAATGCCGCTGAAGGCCGCGCCTCCATCGACTGAGATTCGCAGCCCGCCTTTGTCCGACTCAATGGTGATGCTCACCGCCTCCTGGGTTTCCAAGGACGCGCTGCTTGACTGCGGCAGATCCAGCTGCTTGCCATGATGCACGGCCATGGAGAGCATGGCGTAGATGAAGAAGACGAGCAGGAGGAAGACGATGTCCATCAGCGGAGTCATCTCCATGCGCACCGGCGGAATGCCTTTCCTCGACAGCTTCATTTGGCCTGCTCCTGCGCCCGCGTTTTCCGCCAGCCGACCTCAAGACGGGTGGCGTATTTCTCCATGAAGTGGATGGCGTGCTCAACCCGGCTGCGGAAGTAGTTGTAGGGAAAGACTGTGGCGATGGATATGATCAGCCCGGCAGCGGTGGTGAGCAGCGCTTCGGCGATGCCGCCGGTGACGAGCTTGGGATCCGGCGTGCTGCTCGCGCCCAGCATCTTGAAAGCGGAGATGATGCCGGTCACGGTGCCGAGGATGCCGAGCATCGGCGCGACCGTGATCATGGTGTCTAACACCGGCATGAACTGCGACATCCGCTTCACAATCTGCTGCGACTCGTCCTCCATAGCCTTGGCCATGTCATACTCGCGGTGGAGGATGCCGACATTCAGCACCCGCACCACTGGATCGGCGCAGTCGGCGGTTTTCTCTTCAATCTGCTCCCACTCGCCGCGCTGGGCTAAGAGCAGCACCTCGTCGCGCAGAGGGCGGTTGCGCCGCCGGGCAATGCCAATCCAGAACAGGGCGCGTTCGATGATGATGGTCAGCACAATGACCGAGCAGGCCAGAAGCGGCCACATCACCGGGCCGCCGCTTCGCATGATTTCCCACATTGCTGCTGTCTGCATTGTCTTCAGTAAAGTAAGCGGGTTATGACGGATATGCCGGAGGAATGGCTGCGGACTGTGCGCGTCCGTCTGAATTTCATGTGCATGGGAGTCTGAATCCTAAGCACATGGGAATCTGAATCCTAAGCACATGGGAATCTGAATCCTAAGCACATGGGAATCTGAATCCTAAGCACATGGGAATCTGAATCCT
>JAABPV010000040.1:18221-22974 GCA_011391865.1 Desulfobulbaceae bacterium
CTAAGCACATGGGAATTCAAATCCTAAACGTTTAGGATTTGAATTCCCATTAGTTTGGGCGAACAGGGGACGCGCTCCTGCTCAATACCGGACAGAGAAGGTCAGCATGGCGGAGAACGGCGCACCCTGATAGAAGCTCGACTGGCCACCCCGGCTGTCGTCTGAGCCAATGATGCTGGAGATGTACTCCTCGTCCAAGAGGTTGTTCAGCTCCAGCGAGAGCTTCATTTCCTTGCTGTGCAGCATGGGCGGCAGCAGATAGCTCATGCGCAGGTCGGCAACAAAGGCGGAATCCACTTCGCTTTTGTTCTCCGCATCAGCGTAGCGCTCGCCGAGATAGCGCAGCATTGGAGCAAGCTCGAACTGTTGCCAGCTCCAGATCAGCCCGGTCTTAACCATCCACTCTGGCGTGTCAATCACCTGATTGCCCTCAGTGGCCCTGCGTTTGCCCGCGTAGCTCAGATCCTCGTCATAGGTCATCGAAGTCCAAGTTGGGTTGACAAAGGCGGTGAGATTGCTGCTGACATAGGCGTTCATCTCCAGATCCAAGCCAACACCGGTGGCCTTGCCCACGTTCTGCTGATAGTTCAGGTCAACACGGGGATCATAGATGGTGGTCAGCAGGTTCTTGTGCTTGCCGTAGAAGAAGGTCGGGGCAATCTCGAACATACCGGAAGTCCAGCGCGCGCCGAGGTCGAAGATGTCTGCCTGCTCAAAGTCATAGCCCGCGAAGAGATCTTGCAGGCTGATGCCTTTGCCTAAGAAGGTGGCCCGGTTCTGGCTATAGATATTGTGCAGCGGCAGATACGAGTATGGCCGGATGAAGGTCTTGCCGTAGCTGGCGCGGCCTTCCAGCTCATTGCTGAAGCGCCACGCTGCTGCTGCCGTGGGCAGCCAGATGTCCAAGGTCTTCTCATTCTGATCAATGTCAGCAGCGCGCTTCAAAGAGTAAGGCGCGGTCTTGTCAGAGATATAGCCCTTGCTCGCCGCTTCGGTGTAGTGGAAATACTTGAGGCCCGCCTGCCAGTCAAAGTCGCCGCGTGTGCCTGCCAGTTTGACATACGGGCTGTTGATGTAATCGTTATCTTCTCCGACGGTCATGCGGCCATAGCCCCGATATGCAAGGCCAGAACCGCTGAGGGCGTAGTTCTCCGTGAGTATGCTGGAGTCCGAGCTTTCTATATGATAGCCCAGCGTGCCCTTCATGTCGCCCTGCTCGGCCATTGCTTCCGCGACCATGCCGGTGTGTTTGATGTCGCGCAGACGCTTCTGCACGCTGTAGGTGGAGGAAGGAACAGCGGCTCCGCTGGAAGAGGAGCTTCCAGCGGAGGTTGAAGTGCCTGAGGAGGAGGCCCCAGAAGAAGGTGTGACAAGCGTGGCCACTCCCTGCAGAATCTCCACGTCTTCCCTTGTGTGGTAGGGTTTGACTGTGAACCGCAGGGAGTCGGAGGCGCGCAGCGTCAGGATGGCCAGCAGGTCATTGTTCTCATACGTGCCCCGGTTGTAGTCGTAATATTCAAAGTCCTTCTCTGCCAAGCCGCTGCGGGCAGCGTTGAAGTCCTTCTCGTAGTTGGCGGAGAGGTTCTGCGTCTCCGTCCATTTCAGCGGGCGGTAAAGGTGCTGCTCAAGGTCGTTGTGGTTGTACCAGAGCTTGACATCGGCCTTCTCACCGAGCGGCTGCGTCAAAGCGAAGTTGGCGTTGTTGCGCGGTCCCAGCTCGCCTTCACCGCGCCATTTGTCCGCTTGGCTAAAGGAATAGGAACCGGAAACGGCAGTGCCTGTCTCAGCCGCCGGGCAGCTGTCCAAGCGGACATAGCTGCGGGTGTAGCTGTTTGAGCCGAGGCTCTGCTTGAAGCGCAGACCGAAGTCCTTGCCCGGCCAGTCAGGACGCAGCTCAATCGCCCCGCCCCGCGAGCCTATGCCAGTGCCGATGTCGCCCGGTATCGCGCCCTTGTAAATGGAGATGCCGCGCATGTTCTCCATGTCATAGAGGTAGTCGCGCGGGCCGATGGGATTGCCGCCATGATTGGGCATTCCCTCCACGGTCATTGCGCCCATCGAGCTGCGCACGCCGCGCACCCGGACGCTGCTCATCTCCGCAGCCAAGCCGGTGCTGTCCGGGCTTTCCACGTTGATGCCAGGGAGCATGTCCAAGGCGCTGTATACACTGGTGCTGGCCTTCGCGCCTTGCAGTTCAATGCCTTTGGGCGTGATCTCGCTGCCGGTGTAGACAGTCTCGCTGGCCTGCATGGACGGCGTGATCAGCTTGTCGCCGGTCACCAGCACTTCCGCCATTTCTGTCTCCGCTGCGGCGGCCTGTCCAGCCAAGGCTGCGGCGGTCAGTCCCAGCAGGGCGCTTTTCCGGTATCTCTTTGCGCGCACGTTCATTCTTCCTTTCTTTGAGATGAGTATCAGGATTCCCGCGCCGGGCGGGATGCGTAGCGTATGGGTTCAAGATTTGATACTCACCCTTAAACCATATTCCGCCCGCCCGCGCAATGAGGCGGAAAACTCATTTTTCTGGGTGAAATGCCCAGATGGCCGGGCAGGGCATAAAAAAACAGCATCGGCGGCAGGAGGAGAGAGGCTGCCGCCGATGCTGTCTGACTGCGTCGCGCCCGCGGATGATTCCAGCTCTCCGGGGCTGAAGCGAAGGGCTGAAGGAGCATGTGGGGTTTCCGCTGACGCGGCAGGCGTTGCCCGGATGAGACGGGAGGCGGAGGCGCGATGTGCGCCGGGCCTGCCGGAGAAAGGGCAGGCCAGTCTCAGTCCGTTTTTCCTGCTGATGTCAGGAAACCATATTTCAACCGCCCGCGCAATGAGGCGGAAAACTCATTTTTCTGGGTGAAATGCCCAGATGGCCGGGCGCAAAACAGCGGCAAAGCGGAAGCTCTGTGTCGGTCTGAGTGAAATCGGAGCAGGTCTGTTTGCTCCTGCGTGCGGGGGGGGAAGTCAACGAAATGAACGGCAAAGAAAAAGCCCGCCAACCAGTTAAGGCTGCGGGCTTTATAATACGTCAATGGACATTACTGAACTATGTATGGTGCGAACTGCGGTGAGTTTTGACATGATGCGGCTATCGGGAAGGCAGCGAAATAACGCAGCGGGTATGTTGTTTATCTTGTCAGATACCCGCAGTTATACCCGCTTCATGTAGCGGAAGTCAACGCACTTTTTTGGACGAAAACGGAAGGAAAGGCAAAGAAAAGCCCGCTAACCTGTTAAGGTTAGCGGGCTTTATGATACGTCAATGGACGTTACTGAACTATGATATGGTGCCGAAGGGGAGAGTCGAACTCCCACAAGCGTACGCTCACTAGACCCTGAACCTAGCGCGTCTACCAATTCCGCCACTTCGGCACTGCGCCGACTAATATGCCTCATTACGGGGGCGGTGTCAACAATTTTTCACCGCCTTCAGCTGCTTTTTTCGCGGGGGCGCATGAACTGTTTGCGGCTTTCGTCGGCTTGGGGTACATATTCGGTCATCCATTCAGAAGCGGAACTCAGCCGGAAACCATGCGCGACATGCAGATATTCACCAGCTTGCAGGACATCACACAGCCTTTCCATTGCCCAGTCGTCACTGTCGGCAACTTTGACGGCGTGCACTTGGGGCACCAGCTGCTCTTCAGCGAGGTGCTGATCCGGGCGCGGCGCAGCGGCGGCGCAGCCGTGGCGGTCACGTTCGACCCGCATCCGCTCAAGGTGCTGCGGCCCGAAGGCATACGCCTGATCTCCAGCACGGAGCAGAAGACCGAGCTGATCCGCCTTGCGGGCATGGACGCGCTGGTGATCATCCCCTTTGACCGCCAGTTCGCCCAGATGAGCGCGGCGGACTTTGTCGGCGACATCCTCTGCCGCACCCTCGGCGTGCAGGAGCTGGTTGTCGGCTACGACTACGCCCTGGGCCGGGGCCGCGAGGGCACCATTGACTTCCTCCGCCGGCAAGGGGAGGAGCGCGGCTTCCCCGTCACCGTGGTGGAGGCCCACCATGAGGACGGCCTGCCGGTCTCCAGCACCCGCATCCGCCAGTTGGTGACAGAAGGGCGGATGCAGGAGGTGCGCCGTCTGCTGGGCCGCTGCTATCACATCCGGGGCGAGGTGCAACGCGGCAGGCAGCGCGGCCGGGGCCTCGGTTTCCCGACCGCCAACCTGCGTATCAGCGAGGACGACCTCTGCCCGAAGCAGGGCGTGTATGTCACCCAAGTGATCTGCGGCGGCAAGATGTACGGCAGCATCTCCAACATTGGCCGCAATCCCACCTTCGGCGAGAATGAGCTGGTGGCGGAAACCCACATCTTCGACTTCAGCGACGACATTTACGGCCATCCCATCCGCCTGAACCTGCTCCGCCACCTCCGGGGAGAGATCAAGTTCAATTCGGCGGAGGAGCTGGCCGCGCAAATCCGCAGGGATGTCGAGACCGCACGGCAGGTGCTGGCCGACGCGGCCAAAGAGCGGCTGCTCACCTGCGAGGAGGAGGCTGACCAGCGGATGCTGTAAGGTGTCTCTTGTATACCCGGGTCTTGTTGACATACATAGGTCTGCCGGACTTACGTGTATAAGTCCGGCAGACCTATGTGCGTTGTAGTAAATCTGGAACGAGCGTTCGAGATTTACTACAACGAGCGTTCGGGGGAGGGGCGGGCTGAAAGATGAGGCAGCCCGGATGCTATAGCTAAAGCAGTATAAAATGACTACACTGTGCGTATGGCATACTCAATAGATTTTCGTCGGAAGGTTTTGGAGA
>JAABPV010000041.1 GCA_011391865.1 Desulfobulbaceae bacterium
GTTGAAGCTGCTGGCTGCCTCCTTGAGTATCTTCCGCCATATTCTCCTGATTTGAACCCCATAGAGCATAAATGGGCACAAGCAAAGGCACTCAGAAGAAAACTTGGCTGTTCGACAGATGAGATTTTTCAGCAACCATGCTTATAGTCAATTTATTGTGCTACGGCTATATCACGCACGCAACGCCATGATTTTCCGCTCCTACCGCACTGCCAGCCCCGCGTAGCCCACCACCCGCTGCGCGTCGCCGCTGACATAGCCGGAGTCGGTGCAGCGGGTCAACTCGGCCCGCTCCGCGCCCAATTCCAAGGCGGCGAACAGGGCGATGGTCACCGGGACGACCCCGCACATGCTGATCCGCTTGGTCAGCACAGTGCGGTAGAGACCAGTCGGATCAAGGCTGAGGATGTCGCCAAGGGCGAGCTGGTCTTTCTCCGAGGCCACAGAGCGCGGCTCGTGATGGCTCATGTCCGTGCTGACAACCAGCAGCACTGGTTTCGGATAATTCTTGACCACCTGGGCCAAATCCATGCCTGCCTGACGGCACTGCGGCAGGGGCAGACGGGAAATGGAAATCGGCACGATCCGCAGCTTTTTTTGCAGATGCTGAAGAAAAGGCAGCGGCACCTCAAGGGAATGCTCGCCCCGGTGGGCGACGTTGTCATTCTTGAAGAGCTTGGAGCCTTTGACCAACGCAGTCGCCAGATCCTTAGCCAGTGGCACCGTGCCGAGCGGCGTTTCCCAATCCTCGCCGCTCACCGCCAGCGGTGCGCCGAGGTTGTGGTGATTGGGGCCGAGGAGGACAACCGTCTCCGGGATTTCCACCCGCGCCAAGGTCGTGCCAGCCACTTCGCCGGAATAAATGAAGCCCCCGTGCGGGACAATCACCACCTTGGCCGGAGCCTTCTTCTTCCGCTGCGTGGCGGGCAGCAGGCGGCCCAGCTCTTTGCGCAGCTTGTCCGGGTCAGCCTCGTAAAATGTGCCTGCTGCTGTTGACTGACGGCTCATGCCTTCACGCTCCACGTTGTTCCCTCCGGCCCGTCCTGCAATTCAATTGTATAAGCCAGCAGCTCGTCGCGCACTGCGTCGCTGGCTGCCCAGTCCTTGCGTTCGCGGGCGGCGTTGCGCCGGGCGATCAGCTCGTTGATTTGCGCCTCTGTCAGGCTGACAGCGGCGAGCAGCTTCTCCTTTTTCCGGCGCAGATAGTCCGTCGGATTTTGCCCCAGCAGGCCGAGCAGGCCGCCCAGTTCGCGCAAATCCGCCGCGCCTTGCCGCAGCGCGGCCAAGTCCTCGGCATTGCCGGACTGCTCCAGCAGCAGCCGGGCTGCCTTGTTGAGCAGCTTCACTGCATCAAAGAGCTGGCCAAGAGCCTGCGCGGTGTTGAAGTCATTGTCCATCGCCGCTGCGAACTGCTCCCGCAGCCCGGCGATTTTCTCCCGCTCCTTGCCGCTGAGGCGCGGCTGCTCCGCCCCGCCTGCCTTCTCGTCCAGCGCGGCAATCTTCGCCAAGCAGTCGTAGATCCGGTCAAGCCCAGCTTCTGCATCACGCAAGGCGGTCTCGTTGTAATCCAGCGGATTGCGGTACTGGGTGGAGAAGAGGAAAAGGCGCAGCACCTCGGCGGGCCACTGCTTGAGCACCTCGCGGATGGTGAGGAAATTGCCCAGCGATTTGGACATCTTCTCCTCCTTGACCGTGACAAAGCCGTGGTGCATCCAGAGCTTGGCGAAAGGCTGGCAATTAGCTCCGACCGACTGCGCTATCTCGTTCTCATGGTGCGGGAAAATCAGATCCATGCCGCCGCCGTGGATGTCAAAGGTCGCGCCGAGATATTTGCGGCTCATGGCCGAGCATTCAATATGCCAGCCCGGACGGCCATCACCCCAAGGGCTGGGCCATTTCGGCTCGCCCGGCTTCGCGCCCTTCCAGAGGACGAAATCCATCGGGTCTTCTTTCTGCTCGTTGACATCCACCCGCGCCCCGGCCTGCATCTCCTCGAACTTGCGGCCCGACAAGCAGCCATAGTCCGCGAAGCTGCGCACTCGGTAATAGACATCGCCGCCAGATGGATAGGCCAAGCCGCGCTCAATGAGCTGCTCAATCAGGGCGATCATCTCAGGAATATGCTCGGTGGCCTTTGGCTCAATGTCCGCCCGCAGCGCGCCGAGCGCGTCCATGTCGGTGTGGAATTCAGCGATGAAACGCTCCGCCAGCTCCCGCGAATCCACGCCCTGCTCATTCGCCCGGTTGATGATCTTATCATCAATATCTGTGAAGTTGCGGACAAAGGTCACTTGATAGCCGCGCCAGCGTAGGTAGCGCACGGCCATGTCGAAGACGAGCGCGGAACGGGCGTGGCCGATGTGGCACCAGTCGTAGGAGGTGATGCCGCAGACATAGAGACGGACATGGCCCGCCTCCAGCGGCTGCAACGGTTCCTTTTTTCTTGTCAGCGTGTTATATATTTTGACTGTTTTCATCGTTCAGCGGCCAAAAAATGAAGAGGTTGGAAAAATCGGCCCCAGCATAACACAGTCATCCGCAAGGGACAAGCAGATGCGCAGGGAGAATGCGGAAGAAAAAAAGATTGGCGCGGAGCTGCGCGGCGGAACTGGTTATTTTACTGAATTTGCCTGCCGGAGCAGAAAGGCGGTGCAAATGAACAAAACCTGATTTTGAAGGGAAAGCATGAGCGGAAACAATTCTGAAGGGCGGCTGGCCTGCATCGGGCTTGGCTCCAATCTGGGCCAGTCGCGGAGGATGCTGCTGGAGGCATGGCGTTCACTTGGCGGACATCCGCAGATAGAGCTGCTGCGGATGTCCTCGCCCTGCCGGAGCAGGCCGGTGAGCATGGAGAGCGAGAACTGGTTCATCAATGCCGCCGGACTGCTGCGCTGCACGCTGCCGCCAGAGGAGCTACTGGACATCCTTTTGGCGACCGAGCTGCGTTTCGGCAGGGTGCGCCTGCCGGGCCAGCAGGGGTATCAGGACAGAACACTCGATCTTGACCTGCTGCTGATCGAGGGGCGGACAATCAGGACAGAACGGCTGACGCTGCCCCATCCAGCCTTGCAGCAGCGGCTTTTCGTGCTTGCGCCGCTGGCGGAAATCGCCCCGCAGCTCCGGCATCCTCTGCTGCATAAAACCATTGCCGAACTGCTGGCCGAGCTGGAGCCAAGAACGGCAAAAGGCGACCTTGAGCGGACAAGCTGGGATGACTGAGCAGAATCAGGGCTGCTGCCTGACATAGATCAGCTTACTAGTGTCAAAGCCGCGCTTTCTCGCCTGCTCGGCAAAACGCGCCAGCAGCTCCGGCTCAACGACCGGATGGCGCGAGAGCAGCCAGAGATAGGAATGATCCGGGCCAGAGACAAAGGCGTATTGGTAGTTCTCTTTGTCCAGCTCGAAAATGACGTAAGAGCCGTAAAACGGGCCGAAGAAGGAGACCTTCAAATAGCCGACATTCGGCTCGCCGACAAAAAATGCCTTGCCTTCCGCCTCCTTCCATTCCTGCTTGGCAGCAAGGAAGCCGCGATTCCTGACCGCCACGCCGCCGTCCTCGCGCAGGGTGTACTCGGCTGTAACGCGTTCCATGCCCCGCTCAAAGGAGTGATCGAGCCGGGCGATTTCATGCCATTTGCCCAAGTAGCGGTCGATCTCAAACCCGCTCACCGGGCTGACGTTGTTTGGCATCCCAAGACAGCCGCCAAGCGTCAGGACGGCGAGCAGGGCAGAGGCGAGGCGCAGTGTTTTCATATCCGGTCAAAGCAGTTGAAGAAGCAGATTGAACACGTTGTGTTCAATCTGCTGAGGAAAGCTCTGTCAATCGCCGCCGCCAAAGCGATTCCCAGCGTGTAGGCGGCGATGTCCGACCAGAGAAAGCTGAAGCCGAGGACAAAGGCCAGCGGCCTAACAGAGCGGAGATATTCCAGCCAAGGCGGATGGAAAAGCTGCGACACTTCAATGAGACAGGCGATGATCAGCGCGATGCAGAACGTCTGTTTCGCGCTGCGGCGCAGCGTCAGGGCGCAGACGAAATATAGGAGCATCGCCCAGAGAAAATCACCGGCATAGGCGACATACCACGGCGGCAGCAGCTTTGGCACTAGTCTGGCAGGCAGGCCCAGCGCGATGATGAGCGCGGTAAAGGGCAGATACAGCAGCAACCTGCGTCGTGGCCGGAGCTGGGCTTGTTTCGTTCCGACCTCGCCTTTGCAGCCGCAGTCAATCATGTTTTTAAAACCGAACGTTTACGGTCGATATCCCCAAACACTGCGACAGCCTTCAGTTCAAACAGTTTGTCGAGACAGCACTTGTTCATAGGAGATTTTGGCGGCGGATAAAAAATGTTGATGATAAGCGACAGCTAATTTATTATTAGCTGCACTTGTCAACTGGAACAAACATAAATATTTTTATTTTCAAGCAATATATTGCATGTGAACAACAATTTATCGAGCGTCATGTCTCAGTTCGGCGGCGCAAGGTCAATCCACAGATGCGTCAAATGAAGTTTGCTGTCAGCATGACGATTTACAGTTGACGTATATTCAGCAACATTTCCATTAACTTGCTTCGGCATGAGCTGTTCTTCCTTTGACCATTTCGGTTCAGCAGGTTTAGTGCACAGATCACGAACCCAAGTGTTTATTTTGTCATGCCAACTTTCTGCTGTTCCATCTTGGATATAGCCAATCATGCCAGCATTATTGAGTCCGCCGCCGTGTATGCCCAGTTTGAAACGCTCTATTCCGCCGCAGGAAACATGCTTGTTTTTTTCTTCATGCCCTATCACATATTCCTGATGACGTTTTTTTGGCAATTTTGTCGAAAGACGTTTTCCTTCAAAAACGGTAATTAGTGGGGGATCAATCCCTATGTCATCCACTTTGAAATAAATGCCAATATCAGCAGCAGGGCTGTTGCCCCGTGCTTCATCTTCCATGCTTTCCCGGTTCGCAAAGAAAATTTCCGCTGAATTATTGATAAAACGGGTAAGTTTGCTGTTCAGAGCGTTTTCATTTTTGCTCTTGTCCTGCATGGCAGAGTCTGCAAATTTCTGGATGATTGTCTTTACAAATTCAATCACCGTGTTGAATTGCGCATTTTTAGGTGGGCCGAACAATGTTCCGATGCCGCCGAGCACTCGTCCTTGAGAATATTGATTCATGGTGTTCAATATCCCTGTGCCAAGAGATCAAGCATCGTCTCATCAGCATCACGAAGCGCAATGGAGCGAAGCCAGTATCTTTTCTGATTTGGCTTGATCATAAAAATGACATTCTGTTCGTAGAGGCGAAAAATCCGATTGATGAATAACCGGCTGCTATGACGGCGGTGCAACAGTTCATCAAGAAACGGAACGATCTTTTCTTTGTCCGGCAGCTCTATCTGCGGCGAATGGCCGTAACAGAAAGGATAGCAGACGAAGGAATCCCCCAGCAGTATTGGCTCTAATGGCCTGAATTCTTGGTACACTGGGTTCAGTATGTCGCAATACATTTTGCCGAACTTATGAAAATCAGATTCATCTGCTCTGGATAAAACATCAGACATTTCTCCTTTTTTTTGAAAATCAATAAAATATTTGCTGATGTCATCAGCAAGAGCATCTTCCCAAAAAGTTAAAGCTAAATCTTTTTGTTCATCCCAATAAGGTGCAGCCATGATATCACATGAGTTTAACGAGTTTCCTCTATCAACCCAAGTTCTGCCGCTGAGAAGAAGTGCTGATAATGCAAATAATTTTGAATTATTGAGACGTTCGGCAATATTTTTTAAATGATTCCGCTCGTGCTCCGGCGCATATATTCCTATAATTTGTTTTGTAAATACAAGCTCTTTCTCTGTAAATACGGCTGGAACAGCCAATCCGTCATCAACTATCTTTCTGATAAGCACATGAGGAGCGGAAAAAATGAGTTGATTCGTTTGACGTGATCTCTCAAAAAAAACTTTTTGGCATGGCTTTGCTAACTCCCAATCTATACCTTCCTTTGTTAATGTCTTTATTGGGATTTCTATTTTTCCAGTTATCCAAGGCGCACGTTTTTGACTGTTTAGCTCAAGATTATTCACCTGAAAATCTTTTGTATTTTTTGTGTCGTTATTCAGCCTGCTGCAACATCCTTCATTATATCCTTCCCCAAACTGCCAGCCATGATCTTTTCTCTTGCACTCCAAATACTCTCCCAAGGTCTGACTGTCTTGCAACAGCCGATCCATCATGCGATGCAGCCTGCCGCCGCCGAGCAAATTGATTTTCCAGACATATTTTCTCTTTTTGACAGATTCACGGGAAACCCAATGAAAGTCATAGGGGTCAAGCTCAAACAACAGTTTTTCCTTGAGTGCTTTTGTTCTGCGGAAAGTCAGATGGAGAATTTTATCCGCAGTTGGCTGTTCATTGCGGCCAATTACCGCTGCTGCCGCAACTTTGGCTTTTTTGAAAAGCACTCCTTCCAACGGAGTGAAATCAAAGACTTGGTCAATGGCGAACTGCTCAAATAAATAACTGCGGAAAGACTGCGCGTTGCCATTGTAGAGCAGCGGCCCGGCAGGCTGAATCAGGCAAACTGTTCCGCCTTGCCGGACAACTTGAAAAGATTGCTCTAAAAAGAGAAGCGCAATCTGCTTGTCCGGGAGCTGCCGTTCTTTGCTTCGTTTTTTCTCAATCTCTTTTGCTGCCTTAGTTGTAAGTTTGCTGTAAAAAGGAGGATTGCCGACAACTACATCAAAATGACTGTTGAATTCATCTGATTCAACTAATTCAAAAAAGTCTCTTTCTCGAAGATTATCAGGCTGCAGGTTGTCAAATTTGAGTTTATTCCAGATAACAAGCGGTTCCAGTTCGTCACACAGAGTGACACAAAGGCTGAAGGCTGCCACTAAAACTGCTTCTGGTGCCCTGTCGATACCAAACAGGCTATTTTTCAGAATTTTTTGCAGATCATGACAGGTTGGTTGCTTCCAATCATTGGCCAGCCGCCAGCATTGAATCAGGCGTTTGAATGCGCCCACCAGAAAAACACCTGAACCGCAGGCAGGATCAAGAATTTTCCAAGAAAGTGTTTCTGCGTTGAGGGGCAAGCATTGGTCGATCAGAAAATCAACCAGCATCGGCGGCGTATAGACAACACCCTTGTCTTTTTTTGCCAAAAACTCTTCATAAATATTGCTGATCAATTCAACCGGAAGATCCTCGAAAGAATAGAGCGGCCAAAAGAGATACTGACCGCTGGACGTATCCAGATTTCCCTTGAGAAAAGCAGTAATCTCAGAGAGATCAGCTTGTTCCAGCTCGCCCTTCTCATCATCGGTTAACTTGAAGATGCCGCCCTTGAAATGTTTACTCAAATGATCAAAAAGTTTAATGCAGCTTCCAGCTTCATTGAACAGTCCGGCAAAATTGTCGTTGCCAACCCGAGAGAATTGTTGAAAAAATCCATTGTAAAAAACTCGATTCCCGGTGGAATCCCGACGGTCATTCAAATACTTGACCAGAATCGCCATCACCAAAATACGGTTTATGACTTTTTCTGAAAGTTTTTTTCGCTTCAGCAGATTTTTTCTGAACGACTTGAGATGAGTGAGCAGCTTGAAATACGCAGTTTTTTTAAGAACGAAATCATCTTTGAATTTTGGATTTTCCCAAAGAGTTCCAGCGGCGACTTCGCGGGCGGCAAAGGCCCGGTCAGCAGCAATGATTTTCTCAAGCGTGCTGAAGGGGGTGAAAATCGGAGCGTTTGTTTGCTTATCTATCTCAGGCTGTTGTCGACAGTTGAAAACTTTCACCTGAGAAGATGTCAGGATAAACACCAGCGGTGTGATACCTGCGTTCCAGAGGCGGCGATGTATCTCGGCATATTTTGCTTCGTCAAACGAAAACGAATTATCGCAGTAAATATAAATTTGAGGAACAGGAGAGCGGTCAGTGCCATCAGGAAAAATACGAAAGAAAACCGCATCTGCTTGGTAGCTCTCAGCCTGCTCCAGCGCGAGGCGGATTTTTGCTTCGGCCTGCTCCTTCTCTTCCACAAAATAAAGATTTTGTATTTCAGAAGAGTCGGATAACAGTTCAAACTCTTTCAGTTTTTTTATAAATTTATTATCAATTGACATGGATTTCTTTTTTTTGCTAAAAATTATTTTCCTTGATTCATTCAGCACCCAATGAACATCTATCCTTCTTGCAACTGCTGCTGGGGAGTTTCTTAAAACTCCCCAGCAGTGTCGGCCCATCTGCGCCATCCCCCTTCATATCACAGGGAGATGACAGCACCGCGCCTCACTCCGCCAAGAACGAGCAGCAGTAATCTGTCACCGTCTTGACCTGCATCTTGAATTTTGACTTCGCAGGCACCTCAAAGGACTGGCCACCGCTGACCGCCTGCCAGCCGGAGTTCTGCGGCAGCAGCACGTCCAGCTCGCCGGAGTGTATCTCCATCAGCTCCTTGGCATCCGTGTTGAACTCGTACTCACCGGGCAGCATGATGCCCAGTGTCTTCTTGGAGCCGTCGGCAAAGACGACCGTGCGGCTGGTCACTTTGCCGTCAAAGTAGATGTTCGCATTTTTTAAGACGGTGACATTGCTGAATTCAGACATTAAAATTCCTCTCAGAGTAAATTGACGATTGCATGAGGCTACAAACTCTTTTGCGATTCCGAACGGTTTGCCGCCCGCTCCTCCAGATATTGAAGCAGCAGAAAAATGCCCACGCCGACAGTGATGCCGGAATCAGCGACATTGAAGGCCGGCCAGTGATGCTCCTTGATGTGGAAGTCAAGGAAGTCAATCACCGAGCCTTGTTTCAGTCGGTCAATCACGTTGCCGACCGCGCCGCCGCTGATCAGGCCGAAACTGACCGCGTAGAGAGGGTTTTGCTGGCCAAGTCTGCGCTGCATAAGCACCATTACGATCAGCGCGGTGCTGGCCACACCGACGAAGAAGACCTGCCGCCAGAGCAGCGGCATGTTGGAGAGCATCCCGAAGGCCGCGCCGGTGTTATGCACCAGCACGAGGTTGAAGAAGCCGGGGATGACCGGCAGCGAGTCGTGCAGGGCGAAGTTCTCGACAATCCAGAGCTTGGTGAGCTGGTCGCTGATCACGACCAGCAGCATGATGAGCAGAAAACGAAGCATGATCAGCCTGCCACGTTGCGGACAACAGCGGCGCAGCGGCTGCACAGGGCAGGATGCTCGCTGTCTTGGCCGACGCTGGGGGAGAGCATCCAGCAGCGCTCGCATTTGCCGCCCGGTGCGGGGCGGACGGCGATCTTCAGCCCGGCGATTTCTTCAGAGGCGGTGAAGGCTGCCTCGTCCGCTGTGCTGGCGATTTTCAGGCTGGAGACTATGCACAGCTCACGCAGCAGTTCCTCCTTGCCGCTGAGGAATCCGGCCAGCTCGCCTTCATCCAGCAGCAGCACCTCCGCATCCAAAGACAGGCCGATCACCTTATCTCGCCGCGCACCTTCCAGCACCTTGGTGATCTCGCCGCGCAGAGCCAGCAGGCGATTCCAGCGCGTGTCCAGCTCGGCATCAGCGGTGATGTCATCCACCTTGGGGAATGCAGCGAAGAAGACCGACTGCTCAATCGGCGAGTTCTCATCCAAGCCGTGCAGATGCTCCCACGCCTCGGCAGCAGTGACGCTGAGTATCGGAGCCATCAGGCGGAGCAGGTCGTCGAGAATGCGGTGCAGGACGGTCTGCGCGGCGCGGCGGCCCGGCGCGTTGGTGCCGGAGCAGTAGAGCCGGTCTTTGAGGATGTCGGCATACAGGCTGGAGATGGTGATGCCGCAAAAATTGATCAGGTTGTGATAGATGGAATGGAACTCGTAGCTCTCATACGCGCGTTCCGTCCGGCGCACGAACTCAGCGTAGCGGGCCAAGGCCCAGCGGTCCAGCTCGCGCAGCTGTTCCGGCCCAACGCTGTCCTTGGCTGGGTCAAAGTCGCTGAGATTGGAAAGGAGGAAGCGGACAGTGTTGCGAATCTTGCGGTAGGCATCGGCAACATGGCGGAGGATTTCCTCGGAAACCTTGACATCGTCGCGGTAGTCCTCGCAGGCCACCCAGAGGCGGAGTATCTCTGCCCCGAATTTGTCAATCATCTCCTGCGGCAGGATGACATTGCCCAGCGATTTGGACATCTTCTTGCCCTTGCCGTCCACAACAAAGCCATGCGTGAGCACGCCCTTGAACGGCGCGCATTCACGAGTGCCGACCGAAGTCAGCAGCGAGGACTGGAACCAGCCGCGATGCTGGTCGCTGCCTTCGAGGTACAAATCCGCAGGCGAGCGCAGCTCAGGCCGCGCCTCCAAGACCGCCGCGTGACTGACCCCGGAATCAAACCAGACATCAAGAATGTCGTGCTCTTTCTCAAATTTCGTGCTGCCGCAGGCGCACTGCGTCCCAGCAGGGATGAAATCCGCCGCCTCGTGCTGGAACCAGGCATCTGCGCCCTCTTGCGCAAACAGCTCCTCAATCTTGGCGCAGACCTCGGCGTTTTTGAGGATATCGCTGCAGCTGGCGCAGGTCAGCACGGTCAGCGGCACACCCCACGAGCGCTGGCGCGACAGGCACCAGTCAGGCCGTCCCTCCACCATGCCCTGAATCCGCTGCTCGCCCCAGGCAGGTGTCCATTGCACCGACTTGATGGCCGCAAGGGCCTTCTGGCGCAGGCCGTTCTGCTCCATCGAAATGAACCACTGCTTGGTGGCCCGGTAGATCACCGGCTTTTTGCAGCGCCAGCAGTGCGGATAGGAGTGATCAATCTCGCTCTCCTTGACCAAAACCCCGGCGGCGGCCATGTCGTCGTTGATCTCCCGGTTGACCATCGGGATGCGGCGGCCCGCATATTTGCCTGCCTCGCCGGTGTACTGGCCTGCGTCGTCCAAGGGCGAGAGCACTTCCAAGCCGTAGCGCAGACCGGTGAGATAATCGTCCGTGCCGTGGCCAGGCGCGGTGTGGACGCAGCCGGTGCCTGAATCAGCGGTGACGTAATCCGCTAAAACGATGAGCGAATCGCGCTCAAAGAAGGGATGGTGGCACTTTTTGCCTTCCAAGCCTTTGGCCGCGAAGGTGCAGAGGATGCGGTATTCGCTGATGCCGAACTCGGCGAAGCATTTTTCCACCAGCTCTTTGGCGAGGATCCAGATTTCATCCCGCACCGCTACTGCCGCATAGACGAAATCCGGGTGGAAGGCCACGGCCATGTTGGCGGGCAGCGTCCACGGGGTGGTTGTCCAGATCAGGACAGAGACCTTCTGCTCCTGCCCGGCCAGCTCAGGAGCGACTCCGCTCAGGTCGTCGGCAAAGGGGAATTTGACGTAGATGGACGGCGAGCTGTGGTTGTAGTATTCCACCTCAGCCTCGGCTAAGGCAGTGCGGCAGCTGGAGCACCAATAGACCGGCTTTTTCGAGCGGATCACCCCGCCGTTAAGCAGGAATCGGTTGAACTCGCGGGCAATGGCAGCCTCATAGCCATAGCTCATGGTCAGATAAGGATTGTCCCAGTCGCCCAGCACACCCAGCCGCCGGAACTGCGCCTTCTGGGCAGCAATCCACTGCTCGGCATAGCGGCGGCAGGCACCGCGCTTCTCCAGCGTAGAGATCACCTCTTTGCGCTCGCCCAGCTCCTTGTCCACATTGTGCTCGATGGGCAGGCCGTGGCAGTCCCAGCCTGGCACGTAAGGCGCGTTGAACCCAGCCATGCGCCGCGATTTGAGAATGATGTCCTTGAGCACCTTGTTGAAGGCCGTGCCAAGATGGATGTTGCCGTTGGCGTAGGGCGGGCCGTCATGCAGGATGAACAGGGGCCGGTCCGCCGCAGCCTGCTGGAGCTTCTCGTACAGCTTCTCCTTGTCCCAGCGTTCCAGATACTGCGGCTCCTTCTGGGTCAGGCTGGCCTTCATGTTGAACCCGGTCTTAGGTAGGTTCAGGGTGTCCCGGTAATCCATTGCTGTTCTCACGGATAAGAAGTTGTTTGTTCTGATAGTTCCGGCCTGTCTCGGCGGACGGCGCAGGCCGGAGGCAAAACTAAAGGATTTTACTCTGACAGCGGCAAGATGCAAGGGAAAAGGGTGTCACAGGGAAGGCGAATCTTCAAAGGAAGGTTCGTGCAAGGTCAGCGCGCTGCTTTATCAACTTGAGCAGCAAAAAGCGGCAAGCGTCAGCGACCCGGCAGTCTCTGACGCGCTTCCCATTCATACCTTGAAATACCGCTCCGCCAAATCCACCTCCTCCTTGGAGCCGATAATCAGCGGCACCCGCTGATGCAGATCGGTCGGCTCCAAATCAAGGATGCGGCGGCCTTCGTCGTCAATCGCCCGTCCGCCTGCCTGCTCGGCCAGCATCGCCAAGGGCGCAGCCTCATAGAGTAGGCGCAGCTTGCCCGGTTTGCCCGGACTTTTTCGGTCGCGGGGATAAATAAAAACACCGCCCTTGATCAGATTGCGGTGAAAATCCGCCACTAACGAGCCGATGTAGCGCAGGCTGTAGGAGCGTTCGCCGCGCTCGTCCAAATCCTTCAGGTGCTCGACATAGGCGCGGGTGTTGTTGTGCCAGTAGCGGGAATATGCCTCGTTGATGCTGTAATACTTGGCTTTCTGCGGAATCTTGATATCAGGATGGGAAAGGAAAAACTCGCCCACGCTGGGATCAAGGGTGAAGCCCTGCACGCCTTCGCCGACAGTATAGACCAGCATGGTGCTGGAGCCGTAGATAATATAGCCCGCTGCGACCTGCTCACGGCCTGTCTGGAGCAAGTCAGCAACCTGTCCCTGCACGCCCTCGCTCTTGCGGCGGTGGATGGAGAAAATGGTGCCGATGCTGACATTCACGTCAATGTTGGAGGAACCATCCAGCGGATCAAAGGCCACGGTGTACTTGCCCGCGTAGCCGTCCAGCACCGGAATCGCGCCTTCATCTTCTTCCGAAGCCATGATGCAGACGTAGCCGCACTGCTCCATCCGCCGCTTGATAGTCAGGTTGGCGAAGTCATCCAACTTCTGCACCTGCTCGCCCTGAATGTTGACTTGGCCTGACTGCCCCAGAATGCCAGCCAGCCCAGCCATGTTGACCTCAGCACTGATGATCTTGGCAGCCAAGATCAGGTCGTTGAGCAGACTGGTCAGCTCGCCGGTGGCTTCGGGATGCCGCCGCTGGCTGTCCATGATCTGGCGACTGACAGTAATGCCCTTGCGTTTTGGCATGATAGGTGTCCTTGCGTTGGATTATTTTTTGACCGGCTGCCAGCTGCGCACCAAGTTGAGCAGCGTGCGCACCGCGATCCCGGACGGTCCCTTGGGAATGTAGCTCTTCTCGGTGAAACCCCACGCCGTGCCTGCGATGTCGAGATGCGCCCACGGCGTTTCGCCGACAAACTCCTGCAAATAGGCGGCGGCAGTGATCGTGCCCGCCTCTCTGCCGCCGCTATTTTTGATGTCGGCGACCGTGGATTTGATCTGCTTGGAATACTCCGGCCCCAGCGGCAGCCGCCAGACCGGCTCGCCTGCGCGCTCGGCGGCGGCGTTAATCTG
This sequence comes from Desulfobulbaceae bacterium, assembly GCA_011391865.1. Taxonomy (GTDB): domain Bacteria; phylum Desulfobacterota; class Desulfobulbia; order Desulfobulbales; family Desulfobulbaceae; genus Electronema. Next base: position 13,533 of record JAABPV010000041.1, read on the forward strand.
CGCGGCCAGCTCATCATTGGTCGCTAAAAGACCGCTGCGGTGGTGGCCAAGGCCGATGATCACCGCGCCGGTGAGGGTGGCGAGATCAATCACCGCGTTCGGCTTGTAGGTGGCGATGCCGTAAGCCAGCGCGTCAGCGAGAATCAGTCGTCCTTCCGCGTCGGTGTTGACGATTTCCGACGTGATGCCGCCGAAATGGGTGATGATATCACCTGGCTTGAGGGCTGTGCCGGAGGGCAGGTTCTCGCTCGCCGGGATCAAGGCCACCACATTGATACCCTTGGGCTTTTCCTCAGCAATGGCCTGCATGGCGCAGATCACTGCCGCGCCGCCGCACATGTCGTACTTCATCTCCTCCATGCCCTGCGGCGACTTCAGGCTGATGCCGCCCGCGTCAAAGGTCAGGCCTTTGCCAACCAACATCAGCGTGGGTGCCTTCTTCTCGTCGCTGCCCTGATAGCGGAGGATGACTAATTTCGGCGGCTGTACCGAACCTTGGCTCACGCCGAGCAGGCCGCCCATGCCGAGCTTGCGCATCTCCGGCTTGCTGATGACCGTGCATTCGAGACCGTGCTCCTTTGCCAGCTTCTCGCCGAACTCGGCGAAATGCTTAGGAGTCCAAGCGTTGCCCGGCTCGTTGGCCATGTCTCTGGCCGAGCAGGCCGCCTTGGCCGCCCGCTCGCCCCGGCTCATGCCCTGCTTGACCGCATCATGGTTGAGTGTGCCCGCGTGAAGAGCAAGTGCTTCAAGTTTCGCTTTCGGCTCGTCGTCCTTTTTTTTGCTCTTGTGGCGGTCAAAGGAGTACGCGCCGAGCAGCAGGCCCTCGCTTACCGCCTCAGCGGCCTCGTCATCAGGCAGGCCGGTCTTCTCCGGCAGAACCGCGAGCAGGCTTTTCACCTTCAGGCTGGCGGCCTGCCGAGCCGCCGTGCCTGCGGCCAAGCGGAGCTGCTCGCGCAAAGCATCGGCGTTGATGTCCTCGCCGGTCTTACCCAGCCCGACCGCCAGCACCCGGCCAGCAGCCAGATTGTGCTTGATGTCCTTGCTCGCTGCGGCGGGATAGAACAAAAAAGTCTCGCCCTTCTTGCCGGAAAAATCCTTGCTCTTCCAAGCGTGCTTGATGTTCCGCCGCAGCACCTTGCAGGGGCACATCACCGCGTTGCCCCCGGTCTCCCGGAGGAAATAGACGAGCATGTCGCCGTCAAACTGCTCCAAATCGCCTTTTTCCAGCTGAATTTTCATGTTTTGCTCTCCGTCTGGTTTGCTCTGTCATCTGATTTCGGCTTGGCTCCGCCGCCGCAGCCGACGGCATTATACTCTGTTCCGGCGATTGGCAAAATAGTTCGTTTCGGGTAAGATGCAGAAATTGTCAAAACAATCCGCCTCAGGAGAAAAAACATGCTTTTTGAACTTGTCCTTGCCGTCAGCCTCGCAATTGTGATCTCAACGCTGTGCAGTTTGGTGGAGGCCGCCCTTTACTCGCTGTCTCTAAGCCGGATTGAAATGATGGCCGCAGAGCGTCCGGCGACAGCGGCAACGCTGAAAAAGCTGAAAAACAACATTGATCAGCCGATCACCGCCATTCTCACGCTGAACACGGTCGCCCATACTATGGGTGCCTCTGTGGCAGGAGCCGCCGCCGCTCAGGTTTTCGGTGAAAACCGCCTGATCTGGTTCTCCGCTTTTTTCACTCTCGCCATCCTGCTCATTTCAGAAATTCTGCCGAAAATCATCGGCGTGGCCTTCAGCATGTCGCTGGCTCCCTACATGGCCCGGCCTTTGAGCTGGCTGGTTTTCGTCTTCAAGCCAATCATTTTCGTCGGCCAAGTGATGTCGCGTTTAGTGCCGAAGAGCAACGAGCACTCCATCTCCGCAGAAGAATTGATGATCATCACCCGCCTCAGCCGCAGCACCGGCGAAATATGCGCGGAACAGGAGGCGGTGATCACCAACATCATCGCCCTGCGCCGCAAAACGGTGCGGCAGGTGATGACCCCGCGCACCGTCCTCTTCAGCATGAGCAAAGACGCGACAGTGGCTGACGTGATGAGGGAGGAGTGTTGGAGCGTGCACAGCCGGGTGCCGGTCTGCGGCGAGGACAGCGACGACGTGGTCGGCATAGTCCGCAGCTACGCGGTGATGGCGGCAGCGGCCTCCGGCCAAACGGAGCATAGGCTGGAAGAGCTGATGTTTCCGGCGCACTTTGTCCCAGAGATCGCGCCGTTGAATCAAGTAATGCTCGAATTTTTTGAGCGCCGCCAGCATCTTTTCATGGTGGTGGACGAGTACGGCGGCGTGACCGGGGTCATCAGCCTGGAGGACATCATTGAGGAGATCATGGGCCGGGAGATCATGGACGAGTCCGACCGCACCGGTGACATGCGCGATTTAGCTCGGACCAAGCGGAAGGCCGCAGCGGCGGAGGCTGCCTCAGACCGCTCCGGCAACGGCGCAGCGTAGCCGCCCCCCGCGCAGCAACACCTCAATTTCTTCGCCCAGTTCCGCCTGTTCTGCCGCTGTGATCACCGCACCGTTTTTCTTCACAGCCACCGCATAGCCGCGAGCCAGGGTGGCTAACGGGCTGACCGCATCAAGTAGCCCCGCCGCCCGCGCCAATCTCTGCGCTTTCGTGCTGATCAGCCTGTCCATCGCCTGCGCCAGTCGCCGCTCCAGCTCGACTAGCCGCTGTTCCTGCAAGGCAAGAGCTTGGACCGGGCTTTGCTGGCGGAGGCGGTGTTCCAGCCGCTCAAGGCGGCTTTGTTTGTCCGCAAGCAGCGCGTGCATCGCTTGCCGCAGCCGCTGGGTCAAAGCTGCAGTTCGATCGGCAAGGGCGGCGTTGTCCGGCAGGAGCATCTCCGCCGCCGCGCTGAGCGTGGGAGCGCGGAGATCAGCGGCAAAGTCGGCGATAGTCCAATCAATCTCATGCCCCACCGCGCTGACCACCGGAATCACTGAACGCCGGATTTCCCGCGCCAGCCGCTCGTCGTTGAAGGCGGCCAAGTCCTCGAAGGAGCCGCCGCCCCGGCAGAGGACGATGATGTCCGTGTCCATCCGGCCCAGCGCGGTCTGCCGGTTGATTTTCGCAAGTGCCTCGCGCAGTTCCCCTGCCGCGTTAGTGCCCTGCACCGAAGCGGGATAAATGCTGATCCGCGCCTGCGGGCAGCGGTCGCGGGCAACGCGGATGAAGTCGTGCGCCGCTGCGCCGCTCGGTGAAGTCACCAAGGTAATGTGGCTGGAAAAGGGCGGCAGCGGTTTCTTCTTGGCCTCGTCAAACAGCCCCTCTTCGGCCAGCCGCTCGAAGGCGAGATGCAGGCTGCCCGCGCCCTGAAAGTCCAGCCCGTCCACGACTAACTGGCAATCGCCGCGCTGCTCATAAACTGAGAGCCTGCCACGGCAGATAACCTGATCGCCGTCTTTGGGCTGCCGCTTCAGCTGCCGCCGCTGCATTCGGAAAAGCACCGCCTTGAGCTGGGCCGCCTCGTCCTTGAGGGTGAAATAGAGGTGGCCGGAAACCGGCTGGCGCAGGCCGGAAATTTCCCCGGCCACGCTGACCAAGGCGAAGCAGCCCTCCAGAACAGTGCGGGCGGCGGCGGCCAGTTCGGCCACGCTGAAGATATGCTGGCTGTGGTTCATAAGCGGCAAAATGCGGTGCTGGGCTGCAAAAGATTAATGTCTTTTTCAGGCTGCACGGTATAATACTCCGTTCACTCCCGCAAGCCGGAAATGGCGCAATAATTCATCCACAAAGTTGAGAGCGAAGCATGGATAGCAAACCAAAACATATTTTTAACGTCACCCTGCAAGAGCAGGCCGCTGTCGGCACCCCCGGCGTGCTTGACCAGCTCCATCTGCCGCCAGCCCTGATCACCTTTCTGCAGAAAAATCAGCGGAAAATCTGGCAGATTGTCATCGTCGCGGCAGTGGCGGTCACAGTTGTTTCCCTCTACAGCTCGTGGCGCGAGCACACCCTGAACAAGGCCGCAGCCGCCTACGATCAAGCGGTTGAGATCGCCGCCGCGCCGCAGAAGCGGGCCGCGCTCCAGAAGGTCGCTGATGACTACGGCTCCACGCCCTCCGCGCTGTGGAGCCGAATCACGCTGGCTCATCTTGATCAGCAGGAAGGCAAGACCAAGGAGGCCATTGCCAAGCTGACCGTTTTGGAGGCGGAGGTTTCGGCGAAAAACGCGCTCAAGCCGCTGCTCTTAATCAATATAGGCGGCCTTCACGAGCAGGACAAGCAGTTTGACAAGGCCGAGGCGGCGTATCAGCAGCTCAAGGGTTTCAAGGGCTTTGAGCCGATGGCTTTGGACAGCTTGGGCCGGGTTTACGAGGCGACTGGCAGCAAGGACAAGGCGGTGCAGATGTACCAGCAATACATGGGCTTGACCGAGCTGGGCAAGGAGAAAAAAGAAGGTGCGCCGGTGCATAGCTTCCCGGAGCGCGAGCTGGTACAGGCGAGTTTGAACCGGTTGCTGAAGTAATGCAGATCATCCGTCATCCTGATGAGATGACCGCTTGGGCCAAGGAGCAGGCCAAAGCCGGGCGGCGCATCGGCTTGGTGCCGACGATGGGATTTTTCCATGAGGGCCACATCAGCCTGATGCGCCGAGCCGGGCAGCTTGCCGATCAGGTCACGGTGAGCCTCTTTGTCAATCCGATTCAGTTTGGCCCGCAAGAGGATTTGGCCGCCTATCCGAGGAATTTCGAGCGCGACTGCGCAATGGCTGATACGGCTGGCGTGACTGCGCTTTTCGCCCCGGATGCAGCGGAGATGTATCCGGCGGGTTGCAGCACCACAGTCGCGGTGGGCGCGGAGCTGACCGGCCAGCTTTGCGGCGCGTCCCGTCCCAGTCATTTCGCCGGAGTGGCCACAGTGGTTTGCAAGCTCTTCAGCATTGTCCGGCCTGATCTGGCGGTGTTCGGCGAAAAGGATTTTCAGCAGCTCGCCGTGATTCGCCGGATGACTGCTGATCTCAATCTCGGCGTGGAGATAGTCGCCCACCCAATAGTGCGCGAGGTGGACGGCTTAGCGATGAGTTCGCGCAACACCTATCTTGCGCCGCAGCAGCGGGAAGCCGCGCTCAGTCTCTCCCGCGCCCTCGCCTTGGCTCGCAAGCGAGCCACAGAGGGCGAGCACAGCGCGGAGCGGCTGACCACAGTGCTCCAGGATTTCATCCATTCCTTCCCTGAAACAGCGGTGGATTACATCAGCTTTGTTCATCAGGACAGTTTGCAGCACGTCGCTGAGATTGATGCGCAAACCGTGCTGGCCTTGGCGGTGAAGATCGACGGCAAGGTGCGGCTGATTGACAATGGCAAGGTGTTGTAACGCTGGCGCGATGGCAGGCAGCATTTTCGCTTCTCTTCCTGAAGAGATGGACGAAGAACTCTTTGCAGAGCTGCTGCGTGATAAAAACATCCGCATCGAGCGCATTGTTTCCAAAGGGCATATGTCGCCCACATTAGGCTGGTATGATCAGGAAGACAACGAGTGGGTGCTTGTTCTCGAAGGAGCGGGAACGATTTTATTTGAGGATGGCAGACTGGTGACGTTGAACAAAGGAGATTTTTTGCACATTCCCGCTCACGAGAAACACAAGGTCGCGTGGACGGACCCGGACAGGCTGACCATCTGGCTGGCTGTGCATTATTCTGCTTGCTGCTGAGCTGCTGTCAACAATCCGCACTTGTGCGGGAGAAAAGATGCCGTCGTTCAACCACAGCTACATTTGCGCTCAGATCATGCGCCAGCTTCTGCTGGATGAGTCTTTGCAGCCAATGCCTGATTTAGCCTTGGATATCGAGAACGGCATGAGTCCTGACATCTCTGTGTTCAGAAAGGAAGATGTCAAACCTGATTTCTTTGAAGACATGCTGAAAGCGAAAAAATGCCTGTGCTGGCCGTGGAGGTCATGGGGCTGCATCAGAGCGTGCAGGAGATGCTGGACCACGCCAAGCTGCTGCTCAAAGCATGGGTGAAGGCGGTCTGGATTGTGGAGCCGTATGCCAGAAGCGTTTTTGTCCTCAGCGGCAGGGAGCAGCGGCTTTCTCACCAAGAACTGGTGGAGACCGAGGGGATACGGGTTGATTTCGCCAAAGTTTTTTCCGCTGAACGCCGCAGGGAATCGGCGGCGTTCAGCGGAAAGCCGATAGCGTCCGGGCTGGCTGCTACGATAATGCCGCCAGCAGCAGCGTCAGTCGCCAGAATTCTGAGCCACTGAGCAAATTTGAATCAGCAAAAAAAGGAGGAGAGCGAATGGCCGGAGGATACACGCACATCACGCTGGCGCAGCTGGCGACGGAAGAGGCTCTGCACCGGAGGCCGGGGCTGCTGCACGACGAAGCCCGGCAGGCATTGCAGGATCTTGAATTCATTGTTATCGGTTCCATGGGGCCGGATTATCCTTATTTGGACATCGCCGACCGCTCTTCCGAAGAATGGGCGGCGGCCATGCATCAGCCGCGCAGCCTTGAGCTGATCCGAGACTGCGCACGGCGCATCCGTCAGATGAGCGTCGCGCAGACCCGCAGAAAATGCATCGCTTGGCTTTTCGGTTTTGCCTCGCATTGCGTGACCGACGGCGTGGTGCATCCGGTCGTGAATCTGAAGGTTGGCCCGTATGAGCAGAATAAGACTGAACATCGCCGCTGCGAGATGTCGCAGGACGTGCTGATTCATGCGAAGCTCAACATGGGGCCGATAACATTGAATCGGCAACTTTCCGCTTTTGTCGCCGCAACCACAGACAGCAGCGGCATTCGCACCCGCCTTGACCGCGACATAGGCAAATTGTGGATAGATACCCTGAACGCGGTTTTCCGTAAAGGCCCACAGGCGGAATCTTTGACGCAGCTCCTTCTTCAGCGGTTTGGCCGCCCGTCCGCAGGCGGTCTCACTCCTCCTGACCCTGACGAATGGCAGCGGGCTTATGCTGCGGAACATGCGGCTTGCTGAAAGCGGCGGCACACTGACCCCTCTTGCCCGTCATGCCGCCGTTCGTGCCGGACTGACTTATCCCGACAAACCGGACGAGCAATATGTCAGGAATCTGCAAGTCCCACACCAAGATAACGGCATGGATTTTGAGGCGGTGTTTAATAAAGCACTTGACTGCGCAGTTGAATTCTGGGGCCATCTGTCATTGGCTTTGCAAGGGAAACCGTCGCCTTTGGACAATATGACGAGCTGGAGCCTTGACACCGACTTTGCGGACAGTCAGCAAGGCACTTACAACTATGCGTTTTGGAGCTGACTATGACTCCTGAGCGAAAAAAAATCGTGCGGATTCTTGTCGCGGTTGCCATTTTTGATCTTCTGGCAGCCGCAGGTCTTTATTTTTTCTGGTGGAAAGGCGGTCATGACGAGCAAACGCGTTTCCCTGATGAAAAGGAACGGGCGGATTTGTCCGTGAAAATGAAGGCCTTGAGCTGGACGGTGGACGGCTATTTTGCCAAACAAGCAAGCCCACCAACTGGGAGCGATGAGGAGATTCTTCGCCAAGCGGCTGCAGGCAAGACAGAGGACTTCGCCCCGTATCTGCTTAAAATGCAATATCAGCAGCCATACGCGGTGTTGTTGCTCTGCACCAAGGACGGCAGCCGGGCCATTATTGAGGACGCAGGCTGTTCCATGCGCGTGGATCGGCAGGCGCGGGACGAAGTGCCCTGCGCCTTCACCCTGCGGGTCAGCGAAGGCTGTCAAGTGCGATAGTCTGCGCTCCGCTTTTTCTGCGCCGTCGAGGCGCGGGCCGCATCCGCTGCACACTGCCACAGCGTCGTGGATTCAAGTTGTAAGTGCAACTTTTGCTGAGTTGAGAAAAGAGTGAGTTATGGTAACATGATGGCTCAAT
>JAABPV010000042.1 GCA_011391865.1 Desulfobulbaceae bacterium
GGCTGCCTCCTTGAGTATCTTCCGCCATATTCTCCTGATTTGAACCCCATAGAGCATAAATGGGCACAAGCAAAGGCACTCAGAAGAAAACTTGGCTGTTCGACAGATGAAATTTTTCAGCAACCATGCTTATAGTCAATTTATTGTGCTACGGCTATAACGACCGGTTCGCATCGGCTGTCCTTTTGCCCGCCTGACCGCCGCCACGCCTCCGCAGCAAAATACTTGGCGGCACACCCGCCGCGATGCACGCTGCCGGCAAACGGCAAGCAAAACATGAGCAGCAGGGTCTGGTTGCTGCGCGCTCTTCTTCAAGGGGATGGATATGACAAGGCCATCCGGCCTTTTGCTGTGTCGCTTTCCTCGCTCAGTTCACATTGCTCACGCGGACAATTGTCCCTATAGGCGGCGTTTCCGAAAACAGCGCGGTGAATCTGCCTTCGCGGTGCCGTCTGTTGCTGCCGTTCATCAGGCCGGTGCAGCTCACCTTTTTTGTGTCTATAACCCGCCCTGCCGGGTCTGTCAGAGCAACTTCGACCGTATTTGGAATGCCTGCGTTCGGGCTGGCTGTCAGTCTGACTTTTCCAGAGACCCTGAATCCATCAGCACCTGCTGTCGTCCTGACTTGACTGAAATAGGTTCTGGGATGCGCGACAAGCTCTTTGGCGAAATCATGCGGGATGCCCGACGCTGCGCAGCCGGACAGGACAGCTGCGGCTGCAAACGCCGCCAACGCTGTCTTCAGCAGAGGCTTCTTCATTTTTATCCCCTTTTTGGCAATGGCCGCCGCGCTGGCTTACCCGGCGGCGGCTGTTCTTGCTCACACTGCGCTTTCACCGCGCTGGCCGGTGCTGATCCGCACCGCCTGCTCAACAGCGCACACATAGATTTTGCCGTCGTTCCTCAGTCCGGTGTGCGCGGCCTTTTCAATGGCCGCCACAACCGCTTCCGCCAGCTCGTCGCGGCAGATGACCTCCAGCTTGATGGTCGGCTGAAAGTTTAGCTGAGTGCAGACAGCTTCTTCGGCCCAGCTCAGGCCGTGCCCTTGGCCGTCAAAGACACTCAGGCCGGTCAGGCCGCGCACCTTGTGCAAGGCGCGGATGACCGCCTCCAGTTTGTGCCGGACTATGTACGCATTGATCTGCTTCATGCTTTGGCCTCCTTGGCCAGCTGATTGGAAAACCATTTGTAAAACGCCGGCAGAACAAGCAGGGTCAGGAGGGTTGAGGTGACCAGCCCGCCCGCCACCACAGTCGCCAGAGGCCGCTGCACCTCGCTGCCGGTGCCGGTGCTGACAAGCAGGGGAATCAGGCCGAGCGAGGAAGTGAGCGCGGTCATCAGCACCGCCCGCAGCCGCAGGCAGGCGCCGCGCACTGACGCTTCGTCAACCGGCATGCCGTCAAGCAGCAGCTGGTTGAGGCAGCTCACCAGCACCATGCCATTGCCCAAGGCGATGCCGAACAAGGCGATGAAGCCGATCGAGGCCGGGACAGAGAGATTCTGCCCGGTGAGCCACAGCGCCGCGATGCCGCCGACCAAGGCCAGCGGGATGTTGAACAGCACTAGGAAGGTGTTCTTCAGGGAGCCGAAGTTCATGAACAGAAGCAGCAGAATGATCAGCAGCGTCACCGGCACCACAAGGGCCAGCCGCTTGCTGGCCTCCCGCTGCAATTCAAACTGGCCGCCCCAGCGGACAAGGTAGCCCGGCGGCAGCTTGACCTGCGCCGCAATCGCCTTCTGCCCTTCGGCGACAAACGAGCCGATGTCGCGGCCCCGCACGTTGCACTGCACCGAGATGAAGCGCTGGCTGTTCTCGCGGGTGATCTGCCTTGGCCCGATGATTTCCTCAATAGACGTGAGCTGCCCAAGCGGCACCTGCGCTCCGCCGGGCGCGGGGATCAGAATCTGCCTGATCGCCTCGGCGGTGCTTCTGTATTCCTCGGCGAAACGCACGAAGATGTCGAAACGGCGGATGCCCTCGAAAATCTGCCCGGCCTTCTCGCCGCCCACGGCAATGCCGATGACATGCTGCACGTCCTCGACATTGATGCCGTAGCGGGCGATGGCCTTGCGGTCAATGCGGATCAGCAGCTGCGGCGTGCCGCTCACTTGGTCCTTCTGCACGTCAGACGCGCCGTGAAGGGAGCGGACAACCTCCTCGACTTCAGCGGCCTTTTCTTTGAGCACCTCCATGTCCGCCCCAAAAATTTTAATGGACAGCTCGGCTTTAGTGCCTGTCAGCAGCTCATCCACAGCTGCGGCGATAGGCTGGGTCACATTGAACTGAGCGCCGGGGAAATCTGCAAAGGCCTCGCTGATCTGGGCGTACAGTTCCTCCGGCGTCGCCGCCTTGCGCCACTGCTGCTGCGGCTTGAGGGCGACAAAGGATTCCGCGCTGTTGACCGGATCCGCATGAGCACCGACATCGCCCCGGCCGACTCTGGTGACCACCTTCTCCACCTCGTCCGGAAACTGGGCCAGCAGCCGTTTCTCAAAACGCAGCATGGTGCTGCGCGCCTCCTCAAGGGAGATGGACGGAGCCATCGTGGCGCGGATCAGCAGATCGCCTTCGTCAAGACGGGCGACAAACTCCGAACCAAGCTGCGGCAGCAGCAGCGCGCCGACAGCCAGCATCAGGGCGGCGGTGCCGACCGCCAAAGCCCGGCGGCGGACAAAGAGCCGCACCAAGGGCTGGTACAGGGACATCAGTAGGCGGACCAGCAGCACCTCCTGCTGGCCGTCAGTCTGTTTGGGGCGGCGCAGCAGCAGATGCGACACCACTGGAGCCAGAAGCAGAGCGTAGAGCAGGGAGCCAAACATGCCCAAGGCGACAGTCTGCGCCAAAGGCCTGAATGTTTTGCCCTCGACACCCTGCAAGCTGAGCAGCGGCAAAAAAACAATCACAATGATGGCCACAGCGAAGATGACCGGCTTGCCCACCTCAAGGCAGCCTCTGGCGACAACGGAGAGGCGGGACTCATCCGGATCAGCCTCTTTGAGCAGCCGGTCAACGTTTTCGACAATGACGATGGACGCGTCAACCATCATGCCGATGGCGATAGCCAGGCCGCCGAGCGACATCAAGTTCGCGCTGATCCCAAAGATGCGCATCATGATGACCGCGAACAGAACGGAGAACGGGACTGACAGTGCCACCACCAAGCTCGCGCGCAGGCCGCCCATGAAGAGCAGAAGCACGCCTGCAACCAGCAGCACGCCGAAAATCAGGGAATCGGTCACTGTCTTCATGCACTTGGCAACCAGCGTCGCCTGATCGTAATAGGGAACCACCTGCACGCCCGCAGGCAGCGCCTTGTTGATCTCCTCCAGCCGTTTTTTGACATCGGCGATCACTGCCGAAGTGTTGGAGCCGATCAGCTTCAGTACCATGCCGACCACGGCCTCGCCTGCGCCGTTGATCGTGGCCAGCCCCCGGCGGATTTCCCCGCCTGCGGCCACTTCGGCCACCTGCTTCAGATAAACCGGGGTGCCGTTCTGCACCTTGAGCACCACCTGCTCCAAATCAGCGATCTTTTCCGCCAAGCCCACCGAACGGACGATGTACTCCTCGGCATTTTTGACCAGGAACTGCGCTCCGGCGTTGCTGTTGTTGGCCTTGACCTTCTCAAGCACCTCGCTGATGGTCAGGCCGTAGCGGAGCAGGTCGTCAGGCCGCACGCGCACCTGAAACTGCCTGATCTCGCCGCCCAAGGAGAGCACCTCGGTCACGCCGGGCACAGTCTGAAGATCAAATTTGATCAGCCAGTCCTGGATTTCCCGCAGCTCCTCCGGCGAACGCCGCCCGCTCTTGTCCTCCAGCATGAAGAAGAGCACCTGCCCCAGTCCTGTGGCTATCGGCCCCATCTCCGGCTGGCCGAACCCGTCCGGGATCTGCTGCCGCGCGACCTGAAGGCGCTCGCCGACGAGCTGCCGGGCGAAATAGATGTCTGTGCCGTCCTCAAAATAGATGCTGACCACAGACAGGCCGAAGTTGGAGACGGAACGCACCTCCTTGAGGCGCGGCAGGCCGTTCATGGCAGTCTCCACCGGATAGGTGACGTATTTTTCCACCTCCTCTGGCGCAAGCCCCTCTGTTTCAACGAAGACCTGCACAAGGGCCGGCGTGACATCCGGGAACGCGTCAACCGGCAGCTGCTGCCAGCTGAACCAGCCTGCGGCCAGCACCAGCGCGCCGAGCACGCAGATCATCAGCTGGCTGCGGAGGACAAAATGAATGATTTTTTCCATCTCGTCCTCAGTGGCCGTGGCCGTCGCCGAACGCGTTTTTGGCAAGCTGCGCCTTCAGCGTGAAGGTGCCTTTGCTGACATAAACCTCCCCGGCGGCAAGGCCGGAGACGATCTCCGCCGAGCTGTCGTTCTGCCGTCCGACGACAACCGGCCTGGGGACAAAGCCCTTGTCCTCGCGGACAAAAAGCATGGTCTGTCCGTCAATCTGCTGAAGCGCGCCTTGCGGCACGACGATGCCGGCCGGAACATTTTCCGCAGCGATCTTGGCGGTCACAAACATACCGGGCCGCAGGCTGCCGTCCGGGTTCGGCAGCGTCAGCCGCGCCTTGGCGGTGTGCGTTTCCTTGTCAATCTGCGGGCTGATCCAAGAAATGGTTCCGCTGACCGGCGCAATGCCATGTCCGATTTCAAGAACCGCCTTCTGGCCTTTGCGCACCTTGACGAGTTCTTTCTGATACACATTGACATCCGCCCAGACCGAGCTGAGGTCAGCGACGGTGAACACGTCGGCATCAGCACTGACATGCTCGCCAAGGGTGAGATGCTTTTCAATGATCACGCCGTTCTGCGGGGAACGAATTTCAAAACGGGCGCGGCTTGCCCCCAGACGTTCCTCCTGCACGGCCTTGACAGCAGCATCAGACAGCCCCAGCGCGCGCAGATGCTGTTCAGCAGAGTGCTTGGCGATACGCGCTTCCGCCAAGGCTTGGCGGGCATTCAGATATTCCTGCTCGCTGGTGATTTTCTTCTCCCACAGCCGCTCCTCGCGTTTGAAGGTCGCCAGCGCGAGATTCTCGCGTTCGGCGGCGGCCAGCAGCTCCGCTTTCTTTTCCGCCAGCTCGCGGCTTTCAATCACCGCCAGCACGTCCCCAGTCTTGACGCTACTGCCGAGCACCGCCCGCACCTCGCGGACAATGCCGGCGATCACCGGCACCACATGGGCGATCCGGTCTGTATTGAGAACGATTTCGCCGGGCAGGCTGACAGGTTGATCCAGCTTGCCTGCCGCCGCCGCCGCCAGCTCAATGCCGAATTCCTCCAGCTCTTTTTCTGAAAGGCGCACTGCCTCCTCGCCGCTGCGCTCCTCCTTCTGCGCCGCCTGCGCTTTTTCAGCCGGTTTGGTGGATGCAGCATGTCCTGCGGGCTGCTCCGCAGCGGCGTTCGGCCAAAAGAACGGCACTGCAACAAGCGCGGCGCAAACCGCCGCCGCTGAACTGATGATAAGATGCCGAGTTTTCATCGCGTCTCCTCCTTTGTCATCGCGGTGTTCTCAGGTGCTGCCGCAAGCGGCAGGCTTTTCGGCGCAACAGCGGCCAGCCGCTCAATATCGGCAGCCGCAGCATGGAACGATTCGAGCGCCTGCAAATACTGCCGTTTGATCTGAAACAGCGTGCGCTGGGCATCAACCATCTGGAGAAAATCAAGTTTTCCCTCGCGGTAGCCCAAGACTGCGGCCTCCTGCGCCGCCGCCGCTCCGGGCAGTATTTCCTTCCGCAGAAAAACGGCCTCGGCATGCGCTGCGGCCAGCACATGCAAGGCGGCAGTCAGCTCGGCTTTGCGGGCGGCCAGTGCTGCCCGCTGTTTGTGACGAGCCTTTTCAAGATTCGCCCGCGCCTCCTCAATGCCGCCTTGGTTGCGGTTGCTGAAAGGCAGCGGGATGGACAGGCTGACCATAAAGGCGGCGGAATCGGTCTCTTTGAAAAAACGTCCGCCTGCTCTGGCTGTCAGGTCAGGAACAGCTTCCGCCTCAGCCAAAGCCACCGCCGCCTTGCTGCGGCTGATCTCGCTGTTCCAGCGGGCAAGGTTAGGCGACTCCTCCAGCAGCCGCAGTAGCCGCTCCTCGGACGGCAGCGGCGCCATGTCGGTCAAATCGCCGACAGCTTTGGCGAACTCAGGCTGCTCCGCGCCCCAGCAGGCCGCCAGCCGCCGCCGGGCCGCCTCCAGTCTGCTGCGGGACTTAGCCGCCTCGCTGCGGGCGGCGGCTGCCTCAACCTGCGCTCTGGACTTGTCAACCGGCGACACCTTGCCTGCGTCCGCCCTCTCCGCCACCGCAGCGGCGGATTTTTCCGCCAGCTTGGCCAGCTCCTCATTCAGCGCAACCTCCTCCTGCGCGGCAAGCACCGAAAAAAAAGCCTTGGCGACAGAGGCTAGCACGTCAAGGCGGCTGCTTTGCTGCTCCGATTGAACGCTGTCTTTTTCAAAAAGAGCCACTTGCCGCCGTTTGCCCCTTTTGTCGTCCAGCTCGATCAAGCGGGAAAAGGAAACAGTCGCTTCCGCGCCGTCAACGCCCCGCCGCGCATCTGTTCCGGCAAAATCATCCAGCTCAAAGCTGATCTCTGGATTGGGCGGCAGCCCGGCCTGCACTGCGGCCGCCTCCTTGGCGCGGATTTCTGCGGCAGCTCCGGCCAAAGCCGGATTCTGCCGCAAAGCTAATTGCAGCGCGTCAGACAAGGTGAGCTGGTCAGCAGGCTGCGGCACTGCCGACACTGCCGAGGCAGCGGATATAACCGCGCCAACGGCGATGACTGCTGCGATCACACGAAAATTCACGATCATTCTCCTCCAAAATGAGTTAGAATTTACGCAGTTCAGACAACGCCTATTCGCTGTCTGGAAAGAGAGTCAGTTTTTTTTATTTTCACGGGGGATTTTATCTTTATCCTCAAATCTGAACAGCAATATTGCGATGCGAGATTAAAGATGGCAGGGGTAATATCTAATTAATTGTTTTGCAACAATAATCATGCTGTAATTTCAGCAAGTTCATTTAGATTCTTTTTAATATAACACAGTAATATTGTTTGAATACAAACTGTTCTTGCAGCTCCATCATCCATGCCTGAATTCTGCGCACCCGCGTTGTTTCTGGTCTATATGCTTACTCTACCCTGAACAAGATGAACGCAAGATGAACAGGCGGGAAAAAATATGCGAGGCGGAAGTTGGAAAAACAGATCGTTTTTTCGCTGATCTGACGATACCGCAGATTATTCCGAGCAAGGAATAAGTTGTTGATAACAGTTGTTTTTCAAGCTCAATTCATTGGCCGAAAACCGCAAGATTGAAAAGAAAAATGTCTGCTTATTGATTTGATTTTTACAAAAAAACAATAACAGCATTTTTTTTGCAAAAATAATAGCAAAACGAGGAGAGACAGATGAAATCTGTGGATTAGACTCTAAAAAAACTTGATTATGCAGGGAAAGGTGTTATGCAGACGGATTCTTCTTCGAAGAACTGCGGCGGGAGGTTCTGCGTGATTGAAGCAGAAAAGATTGGTAATATGCAGAAATGCAAGTTAGATGAAAAATACAACAGCGCGCATCAAGCTAAACAAGACAGGCCGGATGGAAACATCCGGCCTGTTTGTCGCGCTGCTTAGTGTTCCCTGCCGAACCACTCAACCGGTGGCCCGTCAATGCGGACGTTCAGCCAGTCTTGAAGCGCGCGGTTCAAACTCTGAACTGTCCCGCCTGGCTTGATGCCGCCCTCTTTGCAGGATGCCTCAAAAAGCTCTTTCGGCACTTCGATCTTCGCCAGCTCTTCAGCGCCTGCGACGGTGCGGTGCAGCAGCGTGACGCAGGGCGGCTCTTTCTCCCAGTCGTAGATGACGAAATAATAGCTCTCGTCGCTGGCGCTGGACACAAAATTATTGCCGCGACTCCAGCTTGTTCCCCATTCCAAATACATCTCAACAGCCTTTTCAGGGGTCATCGCCCAGTCTATGCTGTTGGCCAAGGTTCTGTTCTGTCGTATTTCCGCAAGAGTCAGCATGGCGCACCTCGGTGGAGTTCAATAAGCAGTCCTATATAATAATGGTTATCATTAGTAAGAAAAAATGTCAAGCGGCGACTGGCCCCCGGCGCGCGGGGAGCAAGGTCTTACCGCTGCTCTTCTAATGCGCCTGCCTACTATTCTTCTGCGAATAATATTGAATGGGATCCTTCATTCCCGCCTCAGCATCCTCCTCTCAGCAGAAGAATGCTGAGATTCAGCTCATATTGGCAGAGCAGCTTTCGCAGCTTCAACAAGAAGCCCCGCCAAAAGATTCGGCGTTACCTGAGAGATCATTGATCTCACCGAACCGACGAGGCTTTTCTTTTTCTCATCGGGAAGATTAGACTTCTCTATCAGCTCAAGAAGTTTCTCGATCACTTTCTCTGCATCAGCAGAGTTGGTAATATTAATATCACGTGCAGCAATATTGAGATGCCCTGAAGCGGTTCCTATGTTGATAACTTGCGATGTTGGAGTCTGCTCGTTCCGTCCTTCCATGAATTCTCTCCCTTTTTTAGTGATAGAGATATTAACAACATTTATTGGTAGTCCCTTAGTATCAGCAGTGCGTCCTACTACAAATCCAGCATCAATAAATCCTCTCTGATTTAACTCCATCAGGAAGTTACGAAAATCCTGCTCCCCACCCTTTGGCACCTCAAAATTTTTCTCTTTCAATGGGTTAGGGAAAGCCTCAATCAACTTCTGTAACACATTACGGGTTCTTTCTTTATCCATTTCAGTTTTCACCCTTGTTATGATCGGTTATCAAAAAACGGCATTCATTTTACTGCTTGCTACAAATAGTTCACCGGATCCTTCATCCCCGCCTCAGCAAAGCCCTTCAGCCGGAGAATGCAGGCATCGCAATGCCCGCAGGCCAAGCCCTCCACCGGATCGTAGCAGCTGTGCGTCAGCGAGTAATCCACGCCCAGTCGCAGGCCGACCTCAATGATCTCCTTCTTGCTCAGTTCAATCAGCGGGGCGTGCAAGCGGAACGGGCTGCCGGTGCTGCCCGCTTTGGTGCCGAGATTCACCGCCAGCTCAAAGGCGCGGAGGAAGTCCGGGCGGCAGTCGGGATAGCCGCTGTAGTCCACCGCGTTGATGCCGAGAAAGATGTCCGCCGCGCCCAGCACTTCCGCCCATGCAACTGCCTGAGAAAGAAAGATGATGTTGCGGGCAGGCACGTAGGTCACAGGAATGCCCGCGCTGATTTCCTCCGCCTTGCGGTCTTTCGGCACTTCGATGGCCGATGTTAAGGCCGAGCCGCCGATCAGGCCCAAGTCCAGCCGGAGAATCAGATGCTGCTCGGCGCGCATGGCTTTGGCGATGACCGCCGCCCGCTCCAGCTCAATATCCTGTTTCTGGCCGTAGCGGAAACTGAGGCAATGACACTGAAAGCCCCGGCTGCGGGCAATCGCCAAAACCGTGCTGGAATCCAGCCCGCCGCTGAGAAGAACAACTGCTTTTTTCATGGAGAAATTTTCCGCACAATCTGGTTTGATATTGTCAGAAACGCATTTATCACCTATCATAGATAGCTGAATCAGCGCATCATACCGCTCTTTGTGAAAATATTCACCTGAACTTTGCACGCAGCCGTCCTGTCATGGGGCGGAAAACATATTGACAGCACACCACAGGAGAACCCAAGCATGAAACTCGGCATCAACGGTCTGGGCAGAATCGGTAAACTTTCCCTTTGGCATCACGTTTCCCGGCAGCATTTCTCAGAAATCGTCGTCAATCTGGGTCGTCAGGTCGGCAGCGGCTTGGAGGACATCGCCGCTGTGATCGAGAAGGATTCCACCTACGGCAAGCTGGCCACCTATCTGCACGGCCACAAGGGCGGACGGGTGATTGAGAACCTGAACGAGGCCGCTGGCACCATGACTGTCAACGGCGTGCCAGTGACGGTGCTGCGCGAGGCCCGCAATCCAAAAGATATCAAGTGGCAGGAGAACAATGTCCGCATTGTTGTGGACACCACCGGCGTGTTCAAAGACCCGACCTCTGATGCCGATGCGAAGAGCGGCTCGGTGCGCGGCCATCTCCAAGCAGGCGCGGAGAAAGTGCTGGTCTCCGCGCCCTTCAAGATCAAATCCAAGGGCCTCGACATGCCCGCCGACGCGCTCACTGCGGTGATGGGCATCAACGATGACGACTACAAGCCGGAGCAGCACGCGATTATCTCCGCCGCCTCCTGCACCACCACCTGTCTGTCCTACATGATCAAGCCGCTGCTCGATCATTTTGGCGCGGAACGCCTGCTGACCGCCTCGATGGTCACGGTTCATGCCGCCACTGGCAGCCAGAAGGTGCTGGACGCAGTGCCTGCCGCCGGAGCCATTGATCTGCGCAAGAACCGTTCCATCCTCAACAACATCATACTGACGACCACCGGTGCGGCCAAGGCCCTCGGCTTGGTCATCCCGGAGATGAAGGGCATCGGCTTTATTGCTGAATCCGTCCGCATTCCGACAGCCAGCGGCTCACTGATCATTTTAGTGCTGAACTTCCAAGACGAGATCGAAAATCCGATCAAGCGCGACCTGATCAACGGCATCTACCGCGATTACGCCGTCTCCTCGCCCTATCTGCAATACTCCGAGGAGCAGAATGTCTCCTCCGATATCGTTGGCACGCCGCAGGCCGCAGCGGTGATTGAGGGGACTGAAACCCACACCCGCACCGCCTCGCTCAAGCTGCATCTTGATCATCTGAAAAGCTGCGTCGTCACACCCGGCCAGTTGCCGCCAGTGCTGGAAATTCCCATGACGCAGGCGGTGATTTACGGCTGGTACGACAATGAGCTGGGCAGCTACACCAACATGCTCGGCGATTTGACCGTTTCTGTCGCTAATCAGATGGTTTAAGAGGAAAGTTTAACCATCCCATGTCACTTGTTTGAGTGACATGGGATACTCTATAGCTAATATAATTTTTATTATTGATCAAATGAAAAAAATTACAGCAGAAGCTACCGACTTGATGCAACAAGCATCAATGACTGCGGAGGCCTATATGAATAAAGCGGTTAATTGCATAGATCAGACATTCGGAGATGGTTATGCAAAGCAGCACCCTGATCTTGTCGCCGCCTTTATGAAAGTAAGCTCTGGAGATTTTTCTACAGGGATTATTGGGGCTGTCATTCAAGATGCTTCTGATAATATTGCGGGTGCCTTGCAGGAAGTGGCAGAGATGATCCGGCAGAATAGCTGAATAGGATTTTAAAGGGAAAGGTATGAAAACGATTCGCGATCTGGAGCTGAAAGGAAAACGGGTGCTGATCCGCACGGATTTCAACGTGCCGATGAACGAGCAGGGCGAAATCACCGATGACCTGCGCATCCGCATGGTGCTGCCGACTTTGGAATACGCCTTGGCGCAGGGCGCGAAGGTGATCATCGCCTCGCACATGGGGCGACCCAAGGGCAAGCGGGTGGAGAAATACTCGCTGGCTCCGATTGCCAAACGGCTGGCGGAGCTTATCGGCAAAGAGGTCAAGCTGGCAAATGATTGCGTCGGGCCGGAGGCGGACGCAGCGGTTGCCGCTCTGAATGCTGGCGAGATTTTGCTGCTCGAAAACCTCCGTTTCTACGCGGAAGAAGAAGCCAATAACCCGGAATTCTCTCAGCAGCTCGCCGCGCTGGCGGATGTCTATGTCAACGATGCCTTTGCCGTCTCGCATCGGGCGCATGCTTCGGTGGCTGGCATCACGGCGCACGTCAAAGAAAAGGCCGCCGGGCTGCTTCTGCACAAGGAGCTGGATTATTTCCACCGGGCGATTGATGCACCGCAGCGGCCTTTGGTCGCCATTGTCGGCGGGGCCAAGGTTTCTAGCAAGCTCAATGCCTTGACCCGGATGCTCGACAAGGTGGACAAGATGCTGATCGGCGGGGCGATGGCCAACACCTTCCTGAAGAGCCAAGGCTTCGCGGTCGGGGCTTCCAAGGTTGAGGATGATCTCTTAGACAGCGCACGGCAGGTTTTGGCGGACGCGAAAGCCAAGGGCGTGAAGGTTTATCTGCCGGTGGATGTGATTGCCGCCGACCGTTTCGCGCCGGATGCAGTCTGCAAGCAGGTGACGGTGCAGGATATCCCAGAAGGATGGATGGCCTTAGACATTGGCCCGGCTTCGGTGATTTGCTTCTCCGAAGTGCTGGCCGACGCAAAAACCATTGTCTGGAACGGCCCGATGGGTGCCTTTGAGATGGATGCCTTTGCGCGCGGCACAATGGCCCTTGCGCACGCCGTAGCCTCATCGCACGCTCTGAGCATTACCGGCGGCGGCGATTCCAACGCGGCGGTGACGCAGTCCGGCGAGGCGGACAATATTTCCTACATGTCCACCGGCGGCGGCGCGTTTTTGGAGCTGATGGAAGGGAAGGTGCTGCCGGGCGTGGCGGCGTTGGAGTAACATATTCCTACACGGGGCAGTTAGTTAGCTGCCTCGTGACAATCAATATCAAAAATAGAGAAAGATCTATGTCCAAGAACAATATGACACAAGCGGATAGACGTAGAATTAATTGGAGATGCTCTGGATTAGCAGTAAGCGTGATTATTTTATGGAGCTTTAACTTTAATGCAGCAGCACAGGAACGCATAGGAACAACAAGTTCAGCATTAAGTACGGATAACAGAGTCCAAGACTGGACATCACAAAATAACACCCTTCCTATCTGCTGGGAAACAGCTGGATATAATCGAGAAAAAAGAATTACGCGTGAAGCAGTTGAGGGAACTTGGCAATTTTGGGCAAACATCAACTTCACAGGCTGGGGTGATTGTCCAACATCAGGAAACAGCCGACAGGTTCGCATTCGTATTAGCCCGCAGGGAAATACTGATGCAGGTGCGGGTGGTTCTGCCACATTGGGAACCGCTGCTTTGAGCAGTGCGGCAGAGAACAAGCCTGGTGTGAATCTGAGTTTTTGGGCAAACAATGCAGATAAGGGACGTGTGGAATATGTCGCCGTGCATGAATTTGGTCATGTGCTGGGATTTATCCATGAGCAGGATGCGCCAGGAAATGAGGGGCCAGCGAAGTGCAATATAGGAGTTGGTTCAAATGCCAATTCTGTTGCTCTTACTGCATATGACCGAGATTCTGTTATGAATTACTGTAACAGGGATGGAAATATGACAGGAAATTTGACCGACATAGATATTCAAGGAGCGCAAAAAGTTTACGGTGTACGTAGACAGAATATCTCCTCAGTAAACTCTTGTCAGTCCGCACAATTGCAGACAAAAGCATCTTTAGCTGCCGTATGGAATGACCAAGAGAATACATCAGTCGCGGTTTATCCGTCGGATGGTGCTAAATTTCTCTATCACCAACAGCGCAGCATTCGGGACGGAGGATGGGGAAATACGGTTAAGTGGGTGTCGGGAGATTTCGATGGAAATGGCTTGACAGACATTGGAGCTGCTTGGAATAACGGCGGACATGCTACGCTTACTGTTCGATTAGCCCAACCGGACGGAAAGTTTGTCCATGCTCATTGGCTGCAAGACGCTGGTGGCTGGATGGATAATACTGTGTATCTTGCCGGTGACTTCAATGGTGATGGAAAAGCTGACATTGCTGCGGTTTGGAATAACGGCGGTAATGTATCAATTGCTGTTTACCTTTCTAATGGCAATAACTTTCCTAGTTGGAGCCAGTGGAGCGATCAAGACGGAGGATGGGGAGATACGATGAAATGGTTTGCCGGTGACTTTGATGGTGACGGAAAAACTGATATTGGGGCTGCATGGAATAACAATGGAACTGCAACCCTTACCGTAAGAAAATCAACAGGTGTAAAATTTACGCATTCCCATTGGTTATCCAATGCTGGTAGCTGGCTTGACGCATCTGTATATCTTGCCGGTGACTTCAATGGCGACAGAAAAATTGATATCGCTCAGATGTGGAATGACATAGGGAGTAATTCCATTAAAGTTTACCTGTCTAAGGGATCGGCATTTCGGCCAGCAGCGAATTGGGCTACTCGTGATGGCGGGATTCCAATTGTCAAATGGATTCCTGGGGATTTCAACGGCGACGGGAAGACCGATATAGCTGCCGTTTGGGAAAAAAATGGTTCTAACGTCCTAACTGTTCGCGCCTCGGATGGTATTAAATTCAGTCCTGCGCATTGGGCTGAAAATGCTGGTGGCTGGATGTCTACTACCGCTTGGTGTGCAGGTAAATTTGATCGGTAACTGATTATTTTGAAATCAAACTGCGGGAGGCAGGATGAAATCATATCAGGAGGAGCTGCAATGAAAACGGACGATTGGCCAGAAATCAGCAAAGAAGACTACGAGGCTGAACTGAAGAATTTGCCGAAAAGCGAAACAGAGCTGATCGCTGTGGCCAGGAGGCTTATTGTTCTGCTGACCGACGACCCAAGGTTTGCCGGGCTGCCGGTTTCAGCAGCCGAGATGCAAAAGCGGCTGGATAAGCTGATTGCCGCCCGCAATGCGGAAACAGCTGTAAATGTTGCTTTGCTGCAAGCCAAAGCAGCCGCGCAAAAGGCAATGGATGAGCTGAATGACGCTTGGCAAAGGCAGAAGAAAGCCGATGGCGGATCGTCGGTGCCGCCAATTCTGTGGAATTGATTCTCAAGAATTCAGTGTCTGTCATTCCTGCGCCGCAACGCAAATTTGAGCTGCGGTATCCATCGTTCAGGCAGACCGCCAGTATTTCCTGCGCCACGCTGCAAACTTGCTGCATGGCGTTTCAGGCTTGGGATGCGGCATCTGTCGGACAGGCAAAGCAGCCGTATTGCAAATAAACCGCTTGAAATTTCCGCATCTCATGGTAAAAATGATGCGTGGCATTTCAAATATGCGACGCGGCAGCAGCCGTTCGGACAGCTTGTCTGTCTGACAGACGGGCCGTCCAAATTTCAGCGCAGCGGCGTAAACTTGCTTCAGGGCATTCGCAGTTTGCAGCGCGGCATCTGTCGTTCCGATGCGCCGCCGGTCTTTCGGGCCAGCCGTCTGAAGCGCAGGCGACGCGCCGCAACGCTGAACTGCCGCATCTGACTATCCCATCTCAACCGCAGAAGGAGCGCAGCATGGCAACATTTCCTGTCCGCGAGGCGGACATCATGGCACTGGCGCAAAGCATCATCGCCGGAATGACGGACAATCCAGATTATCCTTCGCCGCCGCTTTCGCCGACAGAGCTGCGCGCCCGGCTGGATGCCTTCAGCGGCTCAAGCGACGCGCAGGCATCGGCCCAGTCTGCGGCGCAGCAGGCCACGGAGACCAAGCACGCGGATTTGGAAGAGCTGATTGCGGGCATGAAAGCCATGCTGCATTACGCCGAGGACGCGGTGCGCGGCAATGATGCCAAGCTGGCCGCTCTGGGCTGGAGCGGTCGCGCGCCCCGCACGCCGCATGTGCCGCAACTGCCCGGCCAGCCGCGCAATGTCAGGGCGCAGCAGCAGGGCGAGGGCAGCATAATCTTGGCGTGGGACGAGGCCGAGGACGGCGACGCTGCCGCCTGTTACAAGGCCGAACGCCGCAGCCTGAACAACGGTGTGTGGAGCGCATGGCAGATCGTCGGCACAGCGGTCAGCACGAGCATCGCCCTGTCCGGCCAGCCGTGCGGCAACACGCTGGAATACCGCATCATCGCCATCAACAGCGCGGGCGACAGTCTGCCGAGCAACACCGTGACGGCAGTTTTGTGATGAGGCAATAAGTTGGTGAATTGTATTGATCGAAAGGAGGATGCGCCGTGGAATTCCCGACCAGCGAGACGGAACTCATCGCCTTGGCTGAAAAAATGATCGCCGGGCTGACCAATCACCCAGATATTTTTCCTTCGCCGCCGGTTTCAGCAGCCGAGCTGCGCAAGATGCTGGATAAGTTCATCGCTTTAAGAAACGCGGAGACTGCGGCGAAAATTGCGGAGATACAGTCTACAGCCGCCGCAGAACAGGCCCTGAATGCGCTGTTTGATGCTACGGAGAAAAGCGCGACACCGGCACGGCCAGTTCAATGGAATTGAGGCTCCTCGGGCAGCTCAGTCTTCAAAAATAACCCGCAAGTCAATGCTGAGATTCTGATCTTCAAGGATGCCGTCGTGATGCAGCTTCACCGCGCCGCTGGTCAGCACGGCAATCGTGTGCGCCAGCGGCTGCACAATCCATACTGACGGGATTCCGGCGGGAAGATAGACATTCTGGGCTTTCTCGTACAGCTCCAAGGCTCGCTGCGCTGGGGAAAGGATTTCCAACGCCAGCAGGGGCAATTCCTTGGTTCTAATCATATCGCCGTGCAGATAGTCAATCTTTCGCCAAGGATACACGGAAATATCGGGGATATGGTCTGTCTCGCCAATCACTAGCGTCAGCTCAGAGAAGGCGCGGAATTTCCGCGTGTTGTTGATCTCAGTGATCAGCATCGCCGCAATAGCGGCATGGGCGTAGCTGGGACTCATGGCGGTCTGGTCTCCTGAACAGTCTTCTTGAGCTGCCGCTTGTTTTCGATTGCCAGCGGCGCGGTTATGCCATATCATAGTTCTTTTTGTGAAAATGTCCACCGGTGGCGGCGCGTTTCTGGAGCTGATGGAAAGGAAGATGCTGCCGGGCGTGGTGACGTTGGAATAATTTTCGTAGGGGTATGCCTCCGTGCCTGCCTCGTTTTTTTAATACAAAGAAAAGAGGTTCGATTGGAGACAACAATAATCATAATTGTTGCTGTAGTGCTTGTTTTATCGGTGGCAATTAAGGCGATATTCTTTCCGCCAAAATTTCCAGAAAGCAAAACATTTAAATGCGCTCGTTGTTCGAAAATATCAACGCATTCAGATCGTACAGTTGAAGCATGGCGCAGAGGATTTGCCAAACTTTATTGTTCGAGCTGCCATCAAAAATGGCTTCAATCTCAACCGCAAGTTAAACCATCAGGAGGCGGTTGCATGTCTGTGATATTTATAGCCGCACTTTTGCCGTCAGCTATTATTGGCTTTCTAAAATGGATTGTTTGATCAAAGCAATACGATGATAAAGGGTGAACACAACACATTGCCAATGCCGACAATCTGCACGCCGGAAGAGCGGATGGGAGGGCAGGACGATGCGGAAGGATTCAATTATTGATGAGCTGCATGAAATACGCCGCGATCATGCCCGTAGATTCGGACATGATCTTCACAAAATATTCGCTGACCTGAAAGATCAGGAACGGAAAAGCGGGAAAAAATTTCTGGCGCTGCCGGTCAAACGAAAGCAGACGCAGGCAGGCCAGTGTGGTTGATTGCTGACACCACAAATTCTATAGAATTGACGCAAGCAGTTCTTTCGGAGGAAAGATGACCAGAACACCACTGATCGCAGGCAACTGGAAAATGTATCTGACCAAGGCTGAGGCCGTTACCTTGGCTTCGGCAGTGGCTGCGGCCAGCAAAGGGCTGATTGACCGTGAGGTGATGATCGCCCCGCCCTTCACCGCCTTGGCTGCGGTCAAAGAGGCGGTGGCTGGCTCGCCAGTCAAGGTCGCGGCCCAGAACGTGGGCTGGGAGAAAGAAGGAGCCTTCACTGGCGAAATCTCGCCGCCGATGCTCTTGGATGCCGGGGCGGAGATGGTCATCATCGGCCATTCCGAGCGGCGGCATGTCTTCGGCGAAAGCAGCGCGATGGTCAACCGGCGGCTGCGGGCGGCCTTGCAATTCGGCCTGCTGCCTATCCTTTGCGTGGGCGAAACCTTGGCCGAGCGCGAAGCGGGCAGCACCTTCACCGTGGTTGAAGAGCAGCTCGCGCAGGGCTTGGCTGGAGTGACCGCCGCGCAGATGGACAGCGTGGTCATCGCCTACGAGCCAGTCTGGGCCATCGGCACCGGCAAGACGGCCAGCAACGCCCAAGCGCAGGAGGCGCACGCCTTCATCCGCGCTGTTTTGAGCCGCTTGTATGAAAAAACACTTGCCGAGCGCGTCAGAATACTGTATGGTGGCTCGGTCAAACCGGAAAACGTTGACAGCCTCATGGCCCAAGCCGACATCGACGGGGTTTTGGTGGGCGGCGCATCGCTCAACGCCGGGGCCTTTGAGCGGATTATTCATTTTCAATGACAACACTGCTGATCATCATCCACGTTATCGTCTGCTTCTTCCTCATTGCCATCGTGCTCTTGCAGCATGGCAAGGGAGCGGATGCCGGAGCGGCTTTTGGCGGCGGCTCAAGCCAGACGCTCTTCGGAAGCGAAGGCCCTCTGCCGCTGCTGAATAAGATAACGACGTTCTCCGCCATAGTCTTCATGGGCACCTCGGTGACGCTGGCCTATCTTTCTGCGCATAAAAGCACCGGCTCTGTGATGAGCCAGCTGCCTGCGAAAGAAGCCGCCGCGCCGGAGAAAAAGGAAGCCCCGGTGACAATCCCGATGCCGACGACGGAGCAGCCAGCCGCGAAGACTGAAGCTAAACCGGCGGAGACTGCTCCAGAAAAACCGGCAGCAGAACCTGTGCAGAAAGCAGCCGAGCCGTCTGCCGCTGTTCCGCAGCAAGAGCAGGCTGCGCCTCCGGATGTTGAAAAAACCGCCGCACCTGTTGAGCAGAAAGTTCAGGCCGCTGCGCCAGCAGCTGCCGAGCAGGAAACCGCGCCTGCCGAAAAAAAGGCGGAATAAATTCGCATACGACTTTGTGTGCCGAAGTGGTGGAACTGGTAGACACGCTATCTTGAGGGGGTAGTGGGGATTCCCGTGTCGGTTCGAGTCCGACCTTCGGCACCATTTTTTTATCCAGCATCATCCGTAGTAGTCCAATAAAGCCCGCGACCTTAACAGGTCAGCGGGTTTTTTCTTTGCCTTTCCTTCCGTTTCCGTCCACAAAAAAGTCCGTTGACTTCCGCTGCATGAAGCGGGCATGACTGCGGGTATCTGACAAGGTAAACAACATACCCGCTGCGTTATTTGCGCTGCCTTCCCGATAGCCGCACCATGTCAAAACTTACCGCAGTTCGCACCATTTTTTTAATTTAGCAGTTCATAAAGCCCGCAACCAGCTAAGTGTCAGTCTCAAGGGCACTTCAAAAAATACCGATTTTTCCGAAAGAGTCATCGAATAATTAGGCAGTTACAATGTACCAACTGCCATTTATCGAGGTTCCCTACAGAGAACGTCTCCTCCGGCAGCGTTCCGCAACAATGACTGCTTTCAGTTCCAGAACGGCTTGGTCCAGCCGGTCGTTGATGATCAAATAGGTGTAGGTCGGAGCGGCCTGCATTTCCTTGGCCGCATTGGCGAGACGGCGGCGCACGCTCTCCTCGCTCTCGGTGCCGCGCCCGCGCAGCCGCCGCTCTAGCTCCTCCAGCGAGGGCGGGGCGATGAAGACCGTCACCGGCTGTGCGTTGCACCGCACCTGCTCCGCTCCCTGCACGTCAATGTCGAGGATTACATCAGTGCCAGCAATCAAGCGGCTTTCCACCTCCTGCCGCGAGGTGCCGTAGCAATTGCCATGCACCTCCGCCCATTCAAGGAAACCCGACGGCTGCTGGTCGCGGATGGCCTTGAACTGCTCCACGCTGACAAAGTGGTAGTCGCGCCCGCAGATCTCGCCGAGCCGGGGCTGGCGGGTGGTGTGCGAAACCGAGAAGGCCAAGCCGGGCAGCTCGGCTATCACCTGCCGCAAAATCGTGGTCTTGCCGCAGCCGGAGGGCGCGGACAGCACCAGCAGGATGCCTTCATTCATGGTCGTTCTCCGTGTGCAGCAGGCGGGCTGGATTGGCCTGCTCTTTGTCAAGGGCCGCCAGCCGCTGGCTGATGGTCTCCGGCTGCACCGAGGTCAGCACCAAGTGGCCGCTGTCCAAGATGATGATGCCGCGTGTGCGGCGGCCTTCGGTCACATCAATCAGGCGGTGTTCCTGCTTGGCCTCCTCCTTGAGCTTGCGGATCGGCGAGGAGCCGGGATTGACCACAGCGAGAATGCGGCTGATTTTCACTGCATTGCCGAAGCCGATGTTGATGAGCCGGTTGTCCATCAGGAACGTGCGCCGTTTTTTCTGAACAGCCCATAAATGTACGGGCGTGGCTGACCTGAGGGATTGGTGTAGGTATGCTCTTCTGAGGCGATCAGTGCGAAGTCATTGCCGAGACGCATGGACATTTCTTCAAGGGAATACCGATGCAGCTCAAGTCCGGCGCATTTTATGGCACCGACGGTTGAAAACTCCGCCAGCAAAACATGGCCGCCGGGCCGGACTGCTGCATGCAGATTGGCAAAATAGCCTTGAATCTCGTTCTCGCTGAGGAGGAAATGCAGCACCGCCCTGTCTATCCACAGATCAACAGCAAAGGCAAGCGAAGCAGGTAAAGGCTGTGCAATGTCATGATGCAGCAGCGTGACATGCTCATGCTTGCCTATTCTCTGGCCCACGTTGCGCAAGGCGACTTCGCTGATGTCGCTCAGGATCAGTTTATACCCTCTGTTTAAGAGCGCATCCACGAGCAGCGATGTGCCTGCGCCAGGCAGAAAGACCGTCGCCGCTTCCTGCTGCGGCAGCGGATCAATGAATTTCAAGGTCTGAGAGACATCGTTCTCATGCCAGCCAAGTTCCGTATCCTTCTTGCTGGCAAAAATCGCATCCCAATGTGCGGCACGGGTGGTCATGTTCCCTCTTTCGGTTGGTGGTTCCCAGGAAAAAACATCGCTCATCCCCGGAAAAATTTAACGGCAGTAGTTTAGATAAAACAACGACCGTAGATTGGGTCAAAGTACGGTCGTAAAGTGGATCGTGGATTCAAGTTCCAAGTGCAATTTTTTGGCAAGTTCCCAAGAATAGCTTTTTTGGCGTGTTGAAGCCAAGAGA
>JAABPV010000043.1 GCA_011391865.1 Desulfobulbaceae bacterium
AGAATTGAGCCATCATGTTACCATAACTCACTCTTTTTTCAACTCAGCAAAAGTTGCACTTACAACTTGAATCCACGAATAATAAATATTGTCAACAGACCTGACAATCTCTTTTTTTGCTGTCCGGCCCGGTGCCTTGCGTCGGCGGCCAGCGGAGCGACCGACAATAGCACTTGTGTTTACCGGGCGGGCATGATATTTTTCAACGTTATCACTGTGGAAAATGCGCAGCACCTCAACCGATCAGGAACCGGCACGCACAGGCATGACTGAAGCACGGCCCGACACCGAAGAAAAATCCGCACTGTCCGGGAAAGACCTGTTTGTCAAAGCAGGTGCGGAACGTGTCTCTTCTTATGAAAAAAGCTCGCCTATCTACTCTCTTCTGAGCGGGCAGCGAGTTGGCCAGATACCGATTGACGAGCACAAGGAGATTGACCGCGAGGAGCGTGGCTCTCACCAAAAAATGCTGTCGGGCATTCAGTTTTTCCTGCTGGGACTGACCTTCCTCAGCACCCAGCTACCCTGCGTGCATGTGTTCCAGCCTTGGCTGCTGAACAGCGCGATGGCCGTTTTCGGCATCTTCTCGCTCACCGCCCGATTTGCTTGGCGACGGTATCATCGCGAGCTTTGGCATCTCGCCATGAACTCTTGGGCAATCCTGCTCTTTACCGCTGTCCTGATCTGGCAGACCGGCTTCCTCTCCAGCCCCTTTCAGTCTCTTTTTTTCCTCAGCATCATGCTGACAGGGACGATGCTCGGCTCTAAGACCGCCTATCAGCAGGCGGGTGCGGTCACAGTCTGCATGCTGCTGCTGGCCGCCGCCGACCGCAATGCCTTTTCCGGCAGTCTCGCTGCCCTCAAGGTGGACGCGGAGTATCTTTCCGGCCCGCTGATCCGGCTTTCCCTGATCTGGCTGCTGGCATGGGCGGTCTCGCTGGCGGCGGCGGAGTCGGAAGTGACGAAGGAGAAAATCCGCCAGCTCTCGCGCACCGACCAGCTCACTGGCCTTTGGAACATGAAGATGCTCCTCATTTTCATGCAGCGCGAGTACCAGCGCACGCTGACCAGATCGGGCAAATTCTCTGTCCTGATGATTGACGCGGACAGCCTCAAGGCGGTCAACGACATGTTCGGCCACCACGCGGGCACGATGCTGATCGTCTTCATCTCCGAGACCATGCGCTCAGGGCTGCGCGAAGAGGACATGCTCGCCCGCTTCGGCGGCGACGAGTTCGTCGCCTTCCTGCCGGAAACCTCCTGCCAGGACGCTTGGCTGGTGGCGGAGCGTCTCCGCCGCCGGATTGAGGACGCGCCGTTAGTTTATGAGGGGCATTCGGTGCGGATCACGGTGAGCTGCGGCATCGCCTGTTTCCCCGATCATGGCGACGACCTCACCGAGATCATGAAGAAAGCCGACCGCGCCCTCTATCAGAGCAAAGACCTCGGCAAGAACCGCTGCACTATCTTCAGCGTGAACGGCAGGCATGAGAACGGCCCGGCGGCGGAGCCTGAGCCGGTCAACTCTCCCGAACCTCAATCGTTCCGCGCAGGTGATCTTTGACCGCGCCGACCGGCACCTCTTTGCGGTGGAAGATGCCAGCAGCCAAGGCCGCATCTGCGCCGGTCTGCTGAAAGACCTCCAGAAAATGCCGGGCGCAGCCCGCGCCGCTGGAGGCAATGACCGGAATCCGCACCGCCGCCTTCACCGCCCGCACCAGCTCCAGATCAAAGCCCGCGTTGGTGCCGTCGCGGTCAATGCAGTTGAGCAGGATTTCCCCTGCTCCAAGCTGCTCGCAGACCTTGGCCAGCGTCACCGCGTCTAAATCACGTCCCTCGCGTCCGCCCCTGACTGTGCACTGATACCAGCAGAACTGCTCGCCATTCGGGCCGGGAAAGATAGTTTCGATCACCGGATGTTTCGTCTCCTCCGGGCCGCGCACATAAACCCGGCGCGGATCCACGGAAATCACAACGGCTTGGCTGCCATAGACCCGCGCAATCTGCTCGATGGAGCTGAGGCCGTTGCTCTTGCCTGCCGCCAGTGCCTGCTCGACGATCAGCACCGCGTCCGAGCCGATGGACACCTTGTCCGCACCGGAGCGAAAATACTCCGAAGCAACGTCGAGCGCGGAGTGGAACTTCCCATTCTGATCGGTGAAATCACGGATGCCGCCGCCGATGGTCAGGGGCACGAAGACCTGCTTTGAGGTCTCGCGCAGCACGTCCAGCATCGGCATGTCCTCCAGCGGGAAAGCCCGGAAGGCCGTGATGTTGAGGAAGGTGATCTCGTCCGCGCCCTGCTCGTAGTAGTCCTGCGCCAAGGCCACCGGCTTGCCGAGATTGCGCACTTGGCCTTGCTCGCGCACGTCGTACTGGTCGCCCTTGGTCACAACCAGATCACCCTGCTCATTGGAGCGCACATCAAGGCAGGCGATGATCCGGGCCGCCAGCTTGGTCGGCTGCGGACAAGCGCGCAGGTCCACCGCCTCCTGCGTGCTGCTGAGGAAGTTCTCCAGCAGCTTCAGACCTGCCTTGCCGCTCTTCTCTGGGTGAAACTGCGTGGCGATGACGTTGTCCCGCTGGATCGCACTGACAAACTCGCAGCCGTAATCGGTGTAGGTCAGCACGTCGGCCTGGCTCTCCGGCTCGACGTGGTAGGAGTGGACGAAGTAGAACTTCTCCTGTCCGCTCAGGCCGTGGAAGAGACGCGAGGGCTGCGCGGCCCGGATGCCGTTCCAGCCGATGTGCGGCACCGGCAGCTCAGTGCGGAAGCGGCGCACCCGGCCCGGCAGAAAGCCGAGGCCCGCCTCCTCCGGTGCCTCCTCGCTCGACTCGAAGAGGGCTTGCAGGGCAATACAGATGCCGAAGAAGGGCTTGCCGCTGTGCAGATGACGCAGCAGCGGCTCCACCAGTCCCTGCGCCCTGAGGCTGCGCATCATCGCCCCGAAGTTACCCACTCCAGGAAAGACTAGCCGTTCGGCCCGGTCAATGTCGGCTGGCGAGCTGACCTGCGTCACGCTCCCGCCCAGCCGCTCCAGCGCGTTTATCACTGAGCGCACGTTGCCTGCGCCGTAATCAAGCAGAGTGATCATCTGTTCTGTTCTCGCAAAAGATTCGTAGAGTAGATAAAAGCACAGGGGCACCCCTGATCGTGTCATTCTACAGCCTGAATACTGCGCAACCAGCCTCTCAGGCTGGCTGACAGCATAACCACTTTTCAGTGTTTTTCACAAGGGATATATGCTACCATTCCCGCAACTGCCGGGCAAGCATGTCCGGTCCTAGCAATACGATTATCAACAGTTATCGCAGAGAGGTCATCATGTGCGGAATAGTTGGCTACACAGGCAGCCGGAAGGTGATTCCGGTGCTGCTGGAAGGGATGCGCCGTCTGGAATACCGGGGCTATGACTCCGCTGGTCTGGTCTGTCAACAGGAGGGCCAGCTGGTGCGCTTCCGGGCGGCAGGCAAGCTGATCAACCTAGAAAAGGCGGTGGACGAGCAGATCGGCATGGACGCGCACACTGGCCTTGGTCACACCCGCTGGGCAACGCATGGCGCGCCGACCGAGATCAACGCGCACCCGCACACCGACTGCACCGGCGAGCTGGTGGTCGTCCACAACGGCATCATTGAGAACTACGGCAGTCTCAAGCAGGAGCTGCTCGCTGAGGGGCATGTCTTCTCCTCGCAGACTGACACCGAGGTGCTGGCCCATCTGATTGAGAAATATCTAACAGATGATCTGGTGGTTGCCGTGCGCAGGGCCTTGGCGCGGGTGGAAGGCTCCTACGCGCTTGGCGTGATTTGGGCCAAAGAGCCGGGCCGCTTGGTGGCCGCCCGCAATCAAAGCCCGCTGGTTATGGGCCTGAGTGATGATGCCTGCCATATCGCCTCGGATATTCCGGCCTTGCTGCCCTACACCCGCAAGGTGATCTTCTTGGATGACCACGAGCTGGCTATCCTCGACAAAGGCAGCTACTCGGTCATCAGCATCGAGAGTGGCGAGCAGATTGAGAAGGAAGTGCGCACCATTGACTGGAACGCGGCCATGGCTGAGAAGGGCGGCTATCGGCACTTCATGCTCAAGGAGATCTTCGAGCAGCCGCAAGCCATCCTCAACACCATCAGCGGCAGGATCGACCCGGAGAGCGGCAGCGTCAATCTGCCGGAGATCGGCCTGAGCGATGAGGACTTGCGCAAGGTCGAGCGGATTGCTCTGGTTGCCTGCGGCACGTCCTGGCACGCGGCCTTGGTGGCCAAATACTGGCTGGAGCAATGGGCAGGCGTGCCGGTGGATGTGGATATCGCCTCGGAGTTCCGCTACCGCCGCCTCTTGCTCAACGAGCGCGTCCTGACTGTGGCCATCTCCCAGTCGGGTGAGACCGCCGACACGCTGGCTGGCACCCGCCGGGCTGCTTCGCTTGGCTCCAAGGTGCTGACCATCTGCAACGTCATCGGCTCGACCATGACCCGCGAGGCCGACGGCATCATCTACACCCACGCCGGGCCGGAGATCGGCGTGGCCTCCACCAAGGCCTTCACCTGCCAGCTCTCGGCCCTCTTTCTGCTGACGCTGCATCTGGCGCAGGTGCGGGGCACGGCCTCACCAGAGCAGCTCAAGGAGCTGGGTGCAGCACTGATCAGCCTGCCGCCGGTGATCAACGCCGTGCTGCCTGCGGTGCAGCAGCAGATTCAAGCCTTAGTCGAACGGTATTACGATGCGCGGGACTTCCTCTTTGTCGGGCGTGGTCTCAACTTCCCCATTGCCTTAGAAGGCGCGCTGAAACTGAAGGAGATCTCCTACATCCACGCTGAGGGCTACGCGGCTGGCGAGCTGAAGCACGGCCCGATTGCTCTGATTGACAAGGACATGCCGGTGCTGGCCATTGTGCCACAGGACGCGGTCTATCAGAAGAGCATTTCCAATGTTGAGGAGATCAGGGCGCGGCAAGGCCGCCTGCTGCTGATCGGCACGGAAGGCGACACGCACTTGGCCACGCTGACTGACGATGTGCTCTATCTGCCAAAGGTGCATGAGGAACTGAATCCGCTCCTCTACACTATCCCGGCCCAACTGCTGGCCTACGAGATCGCCTGCCGCCGTGGCTGCGATGTGGATCAGCCGCGCAATCTGGCTAAGAGCGTGACGGTGGAGTAAGAGAGAATGCCGCTGCGGTGTTGGTCAGAACGCAGCGGCATCAAGGAAGACTCGCTGCCGAGCAGGTGGCCGCCATTGCACGGGTTTCATGGTAGGTCTCCTGTGGGGTTGGGGGGTGTTGCTGCGTAAGGACGAAAGATTTTTCGCCCCTGAAGGAATCATCCTGATGGGCACCCATCAGCACGCCTTGTATGGATTGCAGACAGTCAGTGTGCCGTTGACTGTCAGGCCGTCCTGCATGTCCTCGGACAGAAACCAGCGGCAGCCCATGTCCAAGGCGCATTGCACATGCAGGGAATCATAGGGGGAGAGCTTGTATCTGTCGCACAGCTCCTCTGCCCGCAGGATGACAGCCGGGGTGACGGCCAGCGGCTGCCATGCCTCCAGCAGACGGATGAGCCGCCTGCGCGCCTCTTTGTCAACAAGATGGGCGAACTTCCTCACCATGACGTTGCGCCATTCAGAAAGCACCTGCACGGAGATGCGCCCTTTGCCTGTTTGAGCGAACGCCGCGCAGAGCTGCGCCGAGACGCGCTGCTTGTCTGCCGCATTGCTGTCGTGCAGATAGACGAAGATGTTGGTGTCCAAATAGCAGACATCGCGCAGGATGCTATCGTTCATTCATCTCCTCGCGGCTCAGTTTATTGTCAGCCCAGTTAAGCGGAAAGGTCGGGGGGCTGCTGAAGTATTCCGCCGCCTGCTGGTGCAGCGCCTTTTCCCGTGTCTGCCGCCGCTGTCTGATCAGCAGCTCAAGGCTGGCCGCATCGTCGGTGAGCCAGCTGTTGAGCAGTTGGGCCGCTGCCTGTTTCTCCGCTGTTGTCGCGATGCGGTACCGCCGGGCTGCCAAAGGGTCAATGTGCTCAATCCTCAAGCTGCTCATGGTCTTGCTCCTGTGGAATTGATGGCGTGGGGGCTGCTGATCTCAAGGGCATCCTGCCGCATAACTGTCTGGAACACTTCCTCCTCTGAGACAAACTCGTTCTTGCTGCCCTCGGCAATGGCGTTGGCTAAACCGACTTCCTCCAGAGCCTCCATGAGGATGTCCCGGATCAGGTCGCGCTTGGTGCGGAGCAGCTCAATCATCACTTCGGTGAGTAGCTCCTTGGTCTTGTCATCACTAATTGAAAGTTCCATGCTGGTTATGCCGGTTGAATGTCTTTGGTGAGTTGGCAGAGAATTTACTGATGTGTTTGGATCAAACTCCATGACTGATCATGGACTAAGTTAAAGCGTCCAACATCAAGAGCACTGTTCCAACAAGTAACGCTACTATACCGATGATTAATGTACGATTGGATAGTTGAGGGCCATTCGAGAGCAAAGGGGCAAGTGTTGATACTCCGAAGCCAAAGGATACACCTCCAACTTGTCCATACAGCTTCTTCTTCCAGTTTCTTCGTTCGATTGAACGGAGCCTTCTCTTTGCTTCTTCTACATGTATGTAGCTTATCTGATCTACATTCTCCCATTTTGCAACCCGTTCAGCTTCCACGACTAACTCCTTTCCATAGGCAACAGAGAAATATTCGAGCTTTGCCTCTGCTGCTGGAGAATAAGGTTTCCCTTTCATCGCAGGCTTTTTATTTACAATATCACAGGTTGCAGGGTTATTCATTCTTATCCTCTCTGCTTGGATCGTCAAGGACTCTATCACGGACTTTAGACCTTATTCCCTCGAAGAGACTACTCAAATCGAAGGTGATGCCAAAAAGAGGTATCTTCGGCTCGACAAGCTCGTTGAGCGATTCTACCCAAGATACTTTCTCATAAGACTTCTCGCCGACTTTCTGAACAAAGTTTTCCAACTCATCCCTGTTCTTCGGCTGGACCAAGCCAAGCAGCTCATGCACGCTGTACTTTTTGCTGGTTCCATCTGGAATATAATACCTAATGTCTTCTTTGGCATAGTTCAGTAGGGTTTGATAATCCGCTGTCCGCTGCGGATCATCCGGCATAGGCACACGCTCGCTGACGGCGAGCTTCTCAAAGCTGCTGTTGATGTCGGCCAGCGTGTAGCGGAGATAGTGCAGATACTCCCTGCAATGCTCTCCATTCACCCAGATATTGATCCGCCGGGCCTCTATATCCGTTTTGACCAAAGCCCGCGCCCCGCTCCGCTGGTCTTCCAGCAGAACGCCGGTGCGCCAGCAGGTTTCCGCCTTGATGTCCCTGTGCGCCTTGACCATGAAGCGGGGGAAGACTGAAGGCGGCAGGAAGTCAGGATAATGCAAGGCGAAACGGAGCGAGCCGCCGCAGTCGAAGGCGCACTGTGGCTCGCTGACCGGGAGAAGCTGCGGGATAAGCACCGCCTCCTTGCCGACCGGGTAGCACAGCTCGAACTTCTCCATCAGGCCCATAATATATGGGTGCGTGGCGGGCGGGTAGCAGTGCCGTTTGACGCAGGACAGCCGCAGCATAGTGCGCAGGCGATCAAGGCGCGGGGCAGGGTGCTCTGTGAAAATCTCCTTCAGTGCTTCCAAGCGCAGCAATCCCTTGCTGTCCACCATGCTCTCGGCAGTGATGATTTTATACACCGCCTCTGTGACCCAGACCGGATCCAGCACGTACATCGCATCAAGGAGGAATTCCCGAAAGTGCACAGCCACACCCAGATCATGGAGAAAGTCAACGAGCGTCTCGCTACTCTGCTCGTCGGTGATGCCCGCCTCTGCGCATAGCTCGCCATACTCCTCGCGGCTGATGTAGGGCCGCCCCATCTGCTCGATGTGCCGCTTGACCGCAAACCAGCTCTGCGGCCAGCGGATGCCGATCATCGGCACCTTGCCCAGCTCGTCTATGAGGCTCTCTTTAAACTGGGCAATGCCCCTGCCGTTAGCGCAGGAGGTGCGGAAGAATCCCCATATGCTTGGATATTTCTCCAGCAGAAAAGGCCGGTTGAGATCAAACGAGGGGTTGCTGTCTATCTTGTTGAGGACAATCAGCACGGGCGAGCTGCCGCCAAATGCCTCGACGTGCCGCAGCCAGTATTCCGTGCGCTCATCCTTGCGGCCATCGAGCACGAGGACGTAAAGGCTACGCTTGGATAGGAAGAACTGGTGCGTGGCGTGCATGATATCTTGGCCGCCAAAGTCCCAGATATTGACCTTGATCTGCTGGCCGCCCGCCTCCACATTCCAGCCACGGATGCTGATGCCGTGCGTGGTGTCTTCGTGCTCGTCAAATGCTTGGCCAATGAGCCGCTTGACTAAGGAGGTCTTGCCTGCTGCTCCGTCGCCAACCAGCAGAACCTTAACCTCATTCAATGGCTGCGCTACTTGCTGCATGGTGGTGAAATACTCCCTTATAGCCTCAAACCCCAGCTTGGCGATCTCCGGCGGCGGGGAGATGAGCGAATTGCCATCAAGCAGAAGCTCTTTCAAGTCAGGAAGCTGACAGATTTCCGGCGGCAGGGCGGTTATGCCTTTGCCACGCAGGTCAAGCTCCGTTGCTCCGCTTGCTTTGGCATCTTCTATCACCTTCAGCAGCTCTTCATTCGTCATCGCCTATGCACCTGCGTTGTTTGTGGTGTAAGGGCGTTTCGCGAAACGCCCCTACGGCTGGCATCCTCAAAGGCACCCTGCAATCAATCTGGAGCTTCACCAAATGAACCAGCATACACATCCCGCCATTTTTTTCAATGGGATAATTGCCAAACACAGGCTGGGCGCAGAGGAGGAAAACGAGAGGCGGAGTAGGAAAAAAACTGGAGGGATCCCATCAGGCAATCTACAGGGTACCCATCAGACACGCTGGTAGGTACCCATCAGTTACTCTCAAGGGTACCCACCAGAATGCCTGATGGGTGCCCTCCAGTTTTGGCCTTGGGCAAGTGTAAATTCCATTGGTCAATGCCGGGCAGGATGGTTATAATGATCCCGCAGCGTTATGCCGGGCCGGAAATCGGCGTGGCCTCGGCTGAAGCCTTCACCTGCCAGCTGCGTGACGGTGGAAGAAGCTCCGCACAAGATGCTCTGCTGTCTCTCGCCATGCGGCTGGAGGGCGAGGAAGAGCAGGTCTCCAGCGGCGGACAGAAACGAAACGGGCTGTCCTTTGCCAGCGTGATCATCCAGATCCTCCTACTTGACGTGGTCTTCTCGCTGGATTCAGTCATTACCGCAGTGGGCATGGTTGATCAGCTCTCTGTGATGATCGCCGCTGTTGTTGTCTCAGTCTGTGCAATGGTCTTTCTGACTGGTGTAATCAGCGACTTCGTTAATCGTCACCCAACCGTGAAGATGCTGGCTTTGAGCTTTCTGCTGCTGATCGGCTTCACCTTGATTGTCGAAGGACTGCACCAGCGAAGCCGACAGCACGGCGAAGTGAGCCTGAAGAGCAGCTCTGGCTGTTCTGGCTCGCGCCGATGGTCGGGGCTGTCCTTGGTGCCGCCATTCACCGCTTTCTCAGCAGC
The DNA here is from genome assembly GCA_011391865.1 of Desulfobulbaceae bacterium. Taxonomy (GTDB): domain Bacteria; phylum Desulfobacterota; class Desulfobulbia; order Desulfobulbales; family Desulfobulbaceae; genus Electronema. Next base: position 9,573 of record JAABPV010000043.1, read on the forward strand.
GAGAGCAAATAAGCCCTTGGCCGTTTGATCCTTTTCTTTTATCATGCTCTTCACTGAACCGCTCCGCCGACTGCTCCTGCTGCTCTGTCTGCTCCGCGCAGCCGGGGCTGAAGGAGGTGCTTTGTTCTGACGGCCAGACAAGCAAAAAGCACTCCGCAGCCACGGTTCAGCGCATGAGCCGTGGCTTTTTTATTTCACCGGGCAGCCCGCGCCTGTCCTGACAATGCGAGGAATACCATGCAGTCTGAAAAGCTGAAGAAATACCGAACCTGTCCCCCGGTGCCGCTGTCCAACCGCACCTGGCCGGACAAAAGCATCACTGCCGCGCCGGTCTGGTGCTCGGTTGACCTGCGCGACGGCAACCAGGCCCTGCGCCAGCCGATGAATCTGAGCCAGAAGCTGGAGATGTTTCAGCTGCTGGTGGAGATCGGCTTCAAAGAAATCGAGGTCGGCTTTCCGGCGGCCTCAACCGTTGAGTACGACTTTCTCCGCCTGTTAATCGAGGAGCGGCGCATCCCTGATGATGTCACGGTGCAGGTGCTGACACAAGCCCGCGAGCCGCTGATCCGCAAGAGCTTCGAGGCATTGCGCGGGGTGAAAAAGGCCATTGTCCATCTCTACAACTCCACCTCGACCTTGCAGCGGGAAGTGGTCTTCAAGATGAGCCGTGAGGAGATCATCGCCCTTGGCGTGGAAGGGGCGCGGGTCATCCGTGAGGAAGCGGAGCGGTTCGAGGGCGGGGACATCCGTTGCGAGTACTCACCAGAGAGCTTCACAGGCACTGAGCTGGATTTCGCCTTGGAAATCTGCGAGGCAGTGGCCGCAATCTGGCAGCCAAGCGCGGCCAAACCCGTGACGCTCAACCTGCCTGCCACGGTGGAGATGTCCACGCCGAACATCTACGCTGACCAGATAGAGTGGTTCATCCGCCACCTGAAGCGGCGCGAGGGCTGCCGCATCAGTCTGCACGCCCACAACGACCGAGGCTGCGCCGTGGCCGCCACTGAGCTGGCTTTGCTGGCTGGGGCGGACCGCGTTGAAGGCACGCTCTTCGGCAACGGCGAGCGCACCGGCAACGTGGACATCCTCACGCTGGCCTTGAACATGTTCAGTCAAGGGATTGATCCCAAGCTGGACTTCTCCAACATCAACCGGGTGGCTGAAGTTTATCAACGCTGCACCGGCCTGCCCGTGCACCCGCGTCATCCGTATGTCGGCGAGTTAGTCTACACCGCCTTCTCCGGCTCGCATCAGGACGCGATCAGCAAGGGCATGGAGGCGATGGCGCAGCGTCCAGACGGCCTCTGGGCTGTGCCCTATCTGCCGATTGACCCGAAAGATGTGGGTCGCAGCTACGAGTCCATCATCTGCATCAACAGCCAGTCCGGCAAGGGCGGCGCGGCCTATATCATGAACCAGGAATTCGGCTACAAGCTGCCCAAGAAGATGCGTCCCGGCTTTGGCCGGGTGGTGCAGGAGGAGACCGAGCGGGTCGGCAGCGATCTTCCGGCGCAGGCAGTGTTCAAGGTCTTTGAGCGGGAGTATCTTCTCCAGCAGCAAGGAGGCATCCGGCTGAAGCGGTTCGATGTGCTCAAGCGGCACATTGATGATGACGAAAGCACCTCCGCCGCCGAGATTGAAGCGGTCTTGGAGATCAACGGCAGAGAGGTGAAGCTGCGGGGTGCTGGCAACGGCGTGCTGGATGCCTTCTGTGCGGCACTGAAGCAGGACGCAGGACTGGACTTCTCGCTCACCTCCTACCATGAACACGCCCTGACTGAAGGCGCGTCAGCCAAGGCTGTCACCTACATCGAAGTGATGGACAACAGGCCCGGCGGCGAAGCCTGGTGGGGCGCGGGTGTGGATACCGACATCATTATTTCCTCAATCAAGGCGCTGCTGAGTGCGCTCAACCGGATGCAGGCAGGACGCTGAACATGATGCCTGACATCGACCGCCACAAACAGCAGGCGGAAGAGGCCGCCGCCTTCCTCCGCGCCCGGCTGCCGCTGCTGCCGGAAGTGCTGATCCAGCTGGGCACCGGCTTGGGTGGACTGGCAGCGGCGATGACTGACAGCGTGAGCATCCCCTATGCGGATATCCCCCATTTCCCCCGCGCCACGGTTGCCAGTCATGCCGGGAACTTGGTCTGCGGCAGGCTGGCTGGGAAGCCTGCCGCAGTGCTGCAAGGCCGCCTTCATTATTATGAAGGCTACTCGGCCCGCGAGGTCGGCTTTCCTGTCCGTGTGCTCTCGCTGCTGGGGGTGAAGACAGCGATTATCACCAATGCGGCAGGCGGCCTCAACCCGGCTTGGCAGGCGGGATCAATCATGATCTTCCGCGATCATCTCAACTTGCTGCCAGACAATCCCCTGCGCGGCCCCAACGTGGACGCATGGGGGCCGCGTTTCCCCGATCTCTCCCAGCCCTACTGCCCGAAGCTGCGCGGACTTGCCGAACAGACGGCCCGGCGGCTTGGCTTCAGCGAGGTCTGCTCCGGCACTTATGCCTGCATTCCCGGCCCCAGCTTGGAAACCCCGGCGGAAACCCGGATGCTGCGCCTGCTCGGCGCGGATGCAGTGGGCATGTCCTCTGTGCCGGAGGTGATCACCGCTCTGCACGGTGGCCTGCGGGTGCTTGGTCTGTCGGTGATTGCTAATGTCAACGATCCCGATAACCTCGCCCCGATTCTGATCGAAGACATCATCGCGGCGGCAAGGCAGGCGGAGCCGCGCTTGCAGCAGCTTGTTGCCGAGCTTGTCCGAGAAATCTGAGCGCGGTTGTTGCATAGAACATACGCAGGCGGATTTTCCGGCGCGGCAGTTCCGTGCGCTGGAAAAACAATTGACAGAGGCGGCATGTGATGTATCATAGAGTAACTGCAAACGAAACAGCTCGGCTGTTCATTCACTGTCAAACCTGAAGGGAGATGATTTAAATGCGCGTCAACAAAACAGCTCTGCTTGTCAGCTGTCTGTCGCTGCTCTTTTTTGCGGCGGCCTGCGAAAAACCGGAGCCAGAGAAAAAGCCTGCCGTCGTCGCCGCGCCTGCGGTGCAAGAGGCGGTGGAAATGCAGGTAGATGTGGATGAGGCCGCAGCTGACATCGGCGAGGAAGAGCCTGTCGAGGTGCTGGATGAGAACGAAGAAGCCGTTGTGACTGAAGAAGGCGGCGAAGAAGCGTCTCAAGGCGAGACAGCTCCCTCTGGCGAGACTCCTGAGCAGCAGCCAGCGCAAGAGCCGCCCCCTGTGGAGCAAAAGAATTAAGCATCCTCCTGCACAGGAGAAAAACGCCTCCTCAGTCGCCTGACTGAGGAGGCGTTTTTTTCAGTTCTGCATCACCACCCGGAAGCCGATCAGGTTTTCCCGGTAGTCAGGCCGGTTTCTGAAACGGAAGGCGGCGCGGCAGTTATGCACTCTGCTGCCTGCTGAACCGCCCCGCACTACCTGCTCATCGCCGCCGGACGGGCCGCGCGGGTTATTGCGCACGCCGCCGATGGCGTAGTAATTCTTGTCAAACTTGTCCGAGCACCACTCCCAGGCATTGCCGCTCATGTCGTGCAGCCCGAAGGCGTTGGCCTGCTTGCGGCCCACAGGGCGGGTGCTGCCGCTGCTGTTTTCCTCGTGCCACGCCAAGACATCCGGGTTGTCGCCGCCGCAGTACTTGCCGCCGCCGCCAGCCCGGCAGGCGTATTCCCATTCCGCCTCAGTGGGCAGCCGGTAGGTTCTGCCGGAGCGCTTGTTCAGCCGACCAAGAAATTCCTGCGCGTCATGCCATGAAACATTCTCCACCGGATGCTGACTTTTTTTCAGCCCGGACGGATTGCTGCCCATGATTTCCCGCCATTGCTCCTGAGTGACTTCATAGCGGCCCATCCAGAAGCCGTTGACGCAGACTTCATGCACCGGCCCTTCCCAGTCAAAGCGGCCTTTTTCGCCCACCGGCGAACCCATTTTAAAGCAGCCGCCTGGCACATAAACAAACTCCATCCCTGAAGCTTCATTCACCAGCACGTCACCTTGTTTCGGCTCCGGCAAAGGCGGCGGCGGAGCAGCGGCCTTCGGCGGGGCCTGAAGCGATACTGGCGGCGGCATGACTTGCACCGGAGCAGGACGGGCAGGTTCGGCGTGGAGCGAATCCTGCGCCCGGCGTGTGGCGAGGAGGAAATCGCCCTGCTCTTGACTTGTTCTGACAATATACCCATAACGGGGCAGCAGCTCCGTGCTCCGGTACACGGGCCGGAGCACCCGCTCAAACAGGCTGCGGCCGGAGAGCACATCCCGGTTGTCCCGCAGGCTGATCAGCACGTTGCGGGCGAAGAGCGAATGCTTGGCTCCCGCCTCGTGCATAGGCCGGTCGCTGCCCGAAGTCAGGGCGGTGAGCGAAGGCGTTTCCAACAGCCGTCGGAGTCGCTCCTCCCGGCTTTCCTTCAGCCGGGCATCGTTCGGCAGCTGAAGGCTGGCGGAATACACCGAGTCGGCCAGCACCAGAATGTGTCTGGCCCGGACTGTGCTGAGGATGTTGGTGAGCAAGGAGGTCGAGATCCAGTTGATGTCGTTTTCGGCCTCCGCGTCCACCGGCAGCCAGTAACCTGCGCCGCCTTTGCCGAGCTGGCCGTGGCCTGCGTAATAAATCAGCAGGCTGTCCCGCTCTTTGTTCGCCGTTCTCTTGGGAAGCTGGGAAAGCGTCCAGAGCATCCGCTCGCGGTCGCCGTCAAGGAGCAGCTCGACTTCAAAGCCGTACTGCTCCTCCAGCAGCTTGGCGATTTCCTTTGCGTCCGCCCGCGCCGTGGTCAGTTCCTCAAGATTCCGGTAGCTCTGGTTGCCGATCACCAAGGCGTGATACCTGCCAAAATCGGGCGGCTCCGGCTGTTCAGACGCGGCGGCGTCCATAATCAGCACACTGGAGAGGAGCAGCATCAGGCCGATGAGCATCGGCCACGGCTGCCTCCTTTTCTGCTGCCAAGCCATAATACAATGTCTCCTCTGGGTTCAGGGTTGCAGGATGTGTGACAAAAACTTAGAAAGATTGTACAAAAACAGTCGTGCCCGCGCAAGGGCAGAATGCTGCCGGATGCGGGCCAACAGAAGAAAAGCGGTTGACAAGGGGCGGAATGAGGCGGTTTAATAAATTTATATGAGAATGCTTCTCAATAAAAATACAGCCAAGCTGGGGAGGATGCCGATATGAAGATTAATTGTTTGCCGCCAAAGAGCAGGCGGAGCATATTGCGTGATTTGGTCATAGTCCTGCTTGCCGCCTCAGCACTGTCAGGCTGCGCGACAGTCCGCATTGATACCGCAGGACATCTCGGCGATGCAGGACACCAGACAGCGGAAGCGCTTGCTGAAACACTTTTTTTGTCTGATTCATTTCTTGATCAGGCCGCAGATCTCGACACATTTGTCTTTTATTACGAGGCAGGTGGAGAAATTCCAGTAGAACTGGAGGCGCAGCGCAAAGAGCTGTTCGACAGCTACAAAAAAAATCATGATGAATTCAAACACCGGCGGCAAGTCTTTGCCGATCTTGGCATCACGTATCAGCAGTTTGCCGATCTGGCTGACAAGGGAACCGAGCTGGAGACAGCAGCCGCTGTGGACAGACTGGGCAGCGCGGTTAACAAATATGCTGAGTCGCTTGGAAAAAAGGCAGTCTTTTCCGGTTCGGCGCGAAAGGCATTGCCGCAGCTTGGCTGGCTGGCGGCGGCGGAATTGAAGAAAAAACGAATCAAGCAGGCCAGCGTACTGATCAGAGAGCGGCTAATCGCCTTTGCCGCGCTGCTCAACGATCCCTTGGTGAAAGAGGAGATCCTTGGTTTTCAGCAGCGTATGAGCGGCTTGGAAGGCGACCGGCTGCAAGTGCTGTGGGATGCTGGCTTGTTTGATCCCAGCCCGCTCCTTGATCAACTTGGTACTGGAACAGGCTTGCAGGCTGCTGTGAATGTGGGCGAGGTGCTGCGGAAAGACAAACCCCTCAGCGACAGTTTAGGCAAAGTGATTGAATCCCGGCTGCGGCGCAAACTTGAAACGATTGCAGAGAACTATCACGCCAGCTTGAAGACGCTGGAGGAGTTGATCCGCGAGCATGAGGCTTTAGAGAAAGACGGGCCGCTCAATCTGACGCGGCTGATCAGCATTGCAGAAGAGCAGCGGCGCGGCAGCAAGGTATTGGGCGGCGACCGCAAGGAGGCAGCAAAATGAGCGACACGCAAATTCTGATCGACGGCAACGGCACCCTCACGCGGGCCGAAGCCCTTGCCGCCCTGCGGGCTGCTGACGAAGCGGCAAGAGCGGCCCGCAGGGATGCGCTGAAACTGTGTCAGACTAATGAGGAGCGGTGCAAGGTGCTGTCCTACTGCATCGCGTGCAGCCTCGCTTACACCAGTGCGCTGCACAAAAGCCTGAAGAGCACCGGCCCGCTTTTTGAGCGGCAGGCCAAGGATCTCAAGGTGGCTGCCAGCGAAGTGGAGAGAAAGTCCAAGCAGCTTGAACGGGCTGCCGACGCGGTCAAACTGCTGGCCGAGACCGTCAAACTGGCCAGCAGCCTAAGCAAAGCCTTTGCCTAAATCACTTTAGGAGTTACGTAGTTGAAACAAAAAACTAAACTATTACAGCCATTTATCTTTTTGCCGCTTAAGGGTTCCTCGATAAATTACCGCATTCATTTCGCTGCTTTTTTCTGTTGTTTGTTTTAATGTTGAAAATATAGCCTGTTATGTTATAATTTCGGCATAAATTCAAACTATGCTGCCGGAGATGCGGACATGAACCAGCTCGAATTTTTTGATTTTGACATTCGTCTTTCCAGAATCGACAAAGCAGGCGATCCTTTAGTCAAGCTCAACGAGGCTGTTGATTGGTAAAGGTTAACCGTGAGTGATCCATTGAAAAAACACCTTCATTATGGTTATAGCTAAACCTCCAAACAGATGCTGTCAAGTTCTCAGTGATTCTCTGTAAGGACAATGTTTACCTGACTAATACCGACGGTATTTGTCTGAATGTAAAATTCGAACATCTCGATATGACTTATTTTTCCGCTTCCTTTACTGACAACCCTGTGCCTGTCAGCCGGAAATGCTTTTGCATAAGACTATAGCTACAGCATCAGTTCTGTGACCGGCTGCGGCGAGACGTTCAACAGTGCCACCAAAATATACATGACTGGGGCTATTACGGCGAATTGCACGGTAACGGCGAGTTTCTCCGTGATCAGTGCTGATTCTGATTCTGATGGCATTGATGATGCGTTGGAATTGCAATATTTCCCCAATCTGGAGACGGCCAGCGCGTTCAGCGATTATGACCAAGACGGCTACAGCGACCGACAGGAATATCTGAACTCGCTGGCTGGGCAGAAGGATCCGCACGGCGCAGACTATAATCCAAAAGTGCGGAATGCTCCCGGCGGAATAGGTCACACTGGAAAGACATCCTTCCTTCCAGCGGTCAAGCTGCTGCTGAGAAAGTAAGAGGCGCATCATCGTTCGTCCAAGCAGAACTTCACCCTCAGCTTGGACGAGCTGACAGCCTTTTTTGCAGTCGCTCTAAGCAGAGCGATTTTTCCTGTTTTTCAAGCCGCACAATTTTTTCCCAGCATTCCTCATGAAAAAAATGTTGACCGCCGCAGGCTGCGCGTCTAAAGTTAGGCGCGGCGAAGAAAATCAGGCCGAGGCAAAAAACGGGCGGGCCAGCCCTTTTCCGAGCAGGATGCGCCGATGAAAAAACAAGCTCCAGATTCCCAGAACGACAGACTCAGTGCCAGCCAGGAAGACTATCTGGAAGCGATTTATCACATCTCTGCCCAGAAGATGGCGGCCAGAGCCAAAGACATCGCCGATTACTTGGACGTGCGCGCCTCCTCGGTCACTGGTGCGCTGCGGCTGCTCGGCAAGATGGGACTGGTCAATTACGCCCCTTACGACCTGATCACCCTGACAGAGAAAGGCAGTGCGGCGGCGGCGGAAATCGTCCGGCGGCACAAGGCACTGAAGAATTTCTTCGTCACTGTACTGGGCATAGACATCCAAGAGGCGGACGAAGCGGCCTGTAAGATGGAGCATTCCGTCTCGAAAAACATTGTCGGGCGTTTAGTGAAATATTCTGAATATATGGAACAATGTCCAAGGGGCGGGATTGAGTGGGAAGGGGACTTCGGCTGCTACTGCAAAAAAAACTGCGCCGAAACGAGCTGCCGTCCTACTCCGGGCGGAGAACGGCAGACTGAGCGAGAGTAGGGGCGAAAAATCTTTCGCCCCTACTCTGCATACCTAATTTTCTTCAGGAGAAGATGCGATGCAAACTGTGGCGGTGATTTTCATCGTTCTGCTGGCCTGCGTTTTTGTCGGCAGGAAGCTCTTCAGCGCGTTCCGCACAGGCGGTTCTTCCTGCGGCGGCTGTTCCGGCTGCGTCAGCGGTAGCTGCTCCGCTCCAAAAGCCAAGGAGGAAGAGCCATGAATCTGCGCAACATGAAAATTGATCAGTCGGGCCTGATCACTGCTGTCCGAATCAACGGGCCGCTGGGGCAGCGGCTCAGGGAAATGGGGCTGGTGCCTGGGACGAAAATCACGGTCGCAGGACGCGCCCCGCTCTATGATCCAGTTATGCTCCGCATTGCCGGACAGACGCTGACCTTGCGGAACAAAGAGGCTGATTATATTGAAGTGGCCGCAGAAGGAGGGCCGAAATGAACGCGCCATTTCTCCATGTTGCTTTGGCCGGCAACCCCAACGCGGGCAAGACCACGCTGTTCAATCATCTCACCGGCTCGCGGCAGCACGTGGGCAACTATCCCGGCGTGACGGTGGAGAAAAAAGAAGGCTCGCTCCTTCATGCCGGGCAGGACATCCGGGTGGTGGATCTGCCCGGCACCTACTCACTCACCGCCTATTCGGTCGAGGAGCTGGTGGCCCGCGATTATTTGGTCAACGAGCGGCCCGATGTGGTGGTCAACATTGTGGACGCGGTCAATCTGGAGCGCAACCTTTACCTAACCTGTCAGTTTTTAGAGCTGGGCGTGCCGCTGGTCATCGCCCTGAACATGGTGGACGCGGCGGAAAAGCGGGGCATCAGCATTGATGCCGCCGAACTGAGCCGACTGCTCGGCGCGCCGGTGCTGCCGATAGTCGCCCGCAGCGGCCAAGGCGTGCAGGAGCTGCTGAATGCGGTCGTCGCGGTCAGCCAGCAGCAAGAGCATCCGCCGACCTTGCTCCGTTACGGCTCGGACATTGACCAGGCCCTGCGCGATGTTGTCCCGCTGATCGAGGAAAACAGCTTGCTCGCTGACAGCTACCCGCCCCGCTGGACCGCCCTGAAAATCCTTGAGAACGACGAGCAGATCATCAGCCGGGTGCTGCGGGCCGACGCGGCACTGGGCCGTCGCCTGAACAAGCATTTGCGCAACACCCTTGACGCATACCCAGAAGCGGTGATCGCCGACCACCGCTACGGCTTCATTAAGGCCCTGCTCCGCCAAGGCGTGGTGACGCGGATTTTTGATGAAGACCGGCTTTACGCCTCAGACAAAATAGACAAAGTCGTCACCCATCGGCTGCTGGGGCCGCTGCTGATGGCTGCCATACTCTTCGGCCTCTACAGCTTCACCTTCGGCCTCTCCGGCTTCTTTGTCGAATTTTTGGAAGGTGTCTTTGAAGCCCTCGGCGCACTGGCGGACTCCGTTCTGCCGGACGGCCCGCTGAAATCCATGCTCATCGCCGGGGTGATTGACGGCGCGGGCGGGGTGCTGGGTTTTGTGCCGATCATCATGTTCATGTTCTTCGGCATCGCGATCTTGGAGGACTCCGGCTATTTGGCCCGCGTGGCTTTCATGATGGACCGGATTTTTCATTTCTTTGGCCTGCACGGCTCTTCGGTCATGCCCTTCATCATTTCCGGCGGCATTGCGGGCGGCTGCGCCGTGCCGGGCGTGTTCGCAGCCCGCACCCTGCGCTCGCCTAAAGAACGGATGGCCACCCTGCTCACTGTGCCCTTCATGAACTGCGGGGCCAAGCTGCCGGTGCTGACGCTGGTCATCGGGGCCTTTTTCGCCGACCATCAGGCTCTCTACATGCTCGCGGCCACGGTGGCGAGCTGGACTATAGCCCTGCTGGCGGCCAAGTTCCTCCGCCTGACTGTCCTGCGCGGCGAATCCACGCCCTTTGTCATGGAGCTGCCGCCCTACCGCTTCCCCACGCTCCGGGGTCTGCTCACCCACACGTGGGAGCGGACGTGGCAGTACATGAAAAAGGCGGGCACCGTCATTCTCGGCATTTCCATCCTGCTTTGGGCGATGATGACCTATCCGGGTCTGCCTGCGGCGGAGGTGGAGAAATTCGCAGCCCGACGGGCTGCCTCTGGTTCGGCAGAATTGACGCAGCAGATTGAGCGCGAGCAGGCTGAGGCCGGACTGCGCCACTCCGTCGCCGGGCGCATCGGCATGACCTTGGAGCCGCTCAGTCAATGGGCCGGCTTTGACTGGCGGGCCAACATCGCCTTGGTCGGCGGCTTCGCGGCCAAGGAGGTCATCCTCTCCACCCTTGGCACCGCCTATTCCCTCGGCGAGACCAGCCCAGAAGAGGCAGCCCCGCTCAAGGAGCGGCTGAAGGCCGACCCGCGCTGGACTTCGGCATCAGCTTTAGCCTTCCTCGCCTTCATCATGTTCTACGCGCCCTGCTTCGTCACCGTTGTGGCCATCGCCAAAGAAAGCGGCTCGTGGAAATGGGCTGTCTTCTCCATCGGCTTCAACACCCTGATCGCCTACAGTCTCGCCGTGCTGATCTTTCAGGCCGGGCTGCTGCTGGCATGAAAAAAGCGGGGGCAGAAACTCTTTGCCCCCGCTCTCTTCTGCGGGAAATAAATCTACACTACCTTAGAAGCCGGATGCGTCGGCGTTATGAGGTTTGCACCGTATAGTTTTTGGTCACTGGCCCAGTGTGGTGTATAGCCAAAGCAGTATAAAATGACTACACTGTGTGTATGGCATACTCAATAGATTTTCGTCGGAAGGTCTTGGAGA
>JAABPV010000044.1 GCA_011391865.1 Desulfobulbaceae bacterium
CATGAACTCGCAACACGCCTCTTTATTGTTCGCTATAATCTCAAATTAAGGGCATCACTTTCTATTTAGCCACCACCAAAAAACATTTGATTGGCATCAGGCGCAGCACTGTTTTTTCCTTCCTCGTCGGCCTGAGCAGCCGCCTGTCCGTCAGTGCGGCAGCAAAATTTTGCTGCCACACATTGTGGTTCATGCGCTTGCTTTGCAGGTCTGCATGCGGTTGATTTTAAAAAGCTGACAACCTCCTTATGTTGATGAGAATTATTTGCAAACAGGTGCTGGAGCGGCTGACATATCAGATTGAAAATACGTTTTAAACAGGGAAGACGAAACTGAGCAGAGTCACCTGTTTGCGTTGTCTTGGCAGCAGGAAAGATGTATAATCAATACAAGGAGGGGCAAAAAACAACTGTGCCGCCCGGAGGGGACTGCTATGAAAAACAAATTTTCCATTTTGTGTTTGGTGTCGCTCGCGCTGACAGCGGCAGGTGTCCAAGCGCAGGAGGATGACTGTGAAACTACGTTTGCCTACGGTGACAAAAAGATCAATGTCACTCCCAGCGGCGGCGGGCCAGTTCTGAAGGGCTGGCTTATGACTGTGCCCGACGGCGACAGCTTCACCACGCCAATTTATGCAGGCGTGAAGGCGAAAAAACCTGAAAACGGAACGTTGGCCGGTCTTGTCAAGGTCGCCTATAAAAATGATCAGCTTTCCGTCGCTTACGAAATGCTTGACGGTTTTGTCATCAGCGAGACCACTCTTTATGTGAGCGACAAAAAAGCGGCCAGCACGGCCAGCGGCGATTACGAAAAACATCAGCATCCGAATTTAGTCCGCGCTGATACGGACAGCTACGTTCTCGACGCTTCCGCTTACGCAGGGAAAAAACTGCATGTGGCCGCGCTGGCGGTTGTCTGCGGCGGAAGCGGCGGCGGAACTGACCCCGGCGAATGCGACGCGTCCAAAGCGAGCTGGGTGGGCGCATGGCAGGACAGCATCATCTACAAGGCTGGCAATATCGTGCAGCATGACGGCAGCAGCTACATCAACACCTGCTGCGAGTCAACGGAAGGCGTTCCCCCTCCTGTGGACATGGTTCCAGCCAGATGCTGGGAGCTTGTTGCGGCCAAGGGCGAGGATGGCGAAGCAGGCCCGCAAGGCCCGACAGGAGAACCCGGCGCGGCTGGGCCTCAGGGGCCGACCGGGCCGCAAGGATTGAAGGGTGAGCCGGGCGAACCTGGCACGCCAGGCGAAAAGGGCGCGGACGGCGCGCCCGGCCCTCAAGGCGAACGCGGCCCCATAGGCCCGACTGGGCCGCAAGGCGAGAAGGGTGACAAAGGAACTGATGGCAAGGACGGCGAAAGAGGCGAGCGCGGCTCCACAGGACCGCAAGGCGATGTCGGCGTTCAAGGGCCGACAGGAGCGGAAGGCCCTCGCGGCCTTACAGGGCCAATGGGGCCGATAGGTCCGACTGGACCTCAAGGCCAGAAGGGTGAAAAAGGCGAGCGGGGACCTACCGGATCTCAGGGGCTGCAAGGTCTGCGTGGCATTGCTGGGCCGATGGGGCCTATTGGGCCGACAGGGCCGCAGGGGCTGCAAGGCGTTCCTGGCATTTGCAGTTGTCCTTCTTCATCCTCCGTCCCGCTGTACGCATCGAGCGTGGCTCCTGCCCCGTTTGTGGCGGGGCAGTGTTATGAAGGCGACTTCATGGTCGGACTTGACACGGACGGACAGATTGTCTGCCGGGACGCAGGCGGACTTTGCCGGACAGCCTTCGCTCTTGGCGGAACAAAGCTGACAGACATTCTGCCCACCACGCTCTGGGGCTGGCAGCTCAGTGTCAGCAAGGGCGAGACCCTGACTCAGCCGATCTACATCAGCGCGGTCGGCAATGACCTGAGCAAGGCGGTCAAGGTCGGCGAGCTGACAGTCAAGTTTGAAGCCCAAAAAGTGACTGTCACGTTCACGATGACCGGCGATGCCGCCATGAGCGCGACCCGTCTGTATGTGGGCGAAAGCAATGTCGCGACCGCGCTGCCGGAGAACTATGGCAATGCGCACGAAGGACTGAACAGAGCGGTTGTCGACAGCTACGAGGTCAATGTTAGCAGTGAAACGGTTAGCCTGAACATTGTCGCGCAAGCTGTGGTCTGCGACAAAAAATAAAACTGGCACCGATTGAACGCAAAAAAATGGGGGCTTCCCGGTCGGGAAGCCCCCATTTTTTCATGCTTGCGTCAGCCGCGTTCAATGTCCAGCCGCAAGAAAGCCGCTGGCAGCCAAGGTCAGAATCACGATCTCGACGATGGACATGATCATGTACGCGTTTTCACCTTTCTTCTTGAACACCGGTACGATCGCGCCGTAGCAGAGGATGGTTATGCCGGAGAGTATGGCTATCGGCAGGAAGTTCATGTAATCGCCTTTGCCGATCAGCTTCATCCATGCCCAGCCAGTGGGCGCGTGATCCATATGGAGGAAGTTGCTGTTCACGGCCACGAGATACTCTTTCACCGATAGGCCCCAGTATTTGGACAGCTCGTCCAGCGGAATCACCGGCTCAATGATGCCGAACACGTAGAGGCCAAAGCTGATGACAAGCAGCGCAAGGCCGATCAGCATTCCTTTCTCCAGCCATTTGGCGTAGAGCATCTGCTCTTCGGATGCGGCCAGTTCCTTTTTATTTTCCATGAGAAGCCTCCTGAGTGTGTTGCGCTGCGGGTTTGGCTGGCGCATTCATGGCCTTGATGCCGTCATACAATGATTTGCTCCCTGCGAAGGCGAGGATGCCAATGACCACCCAGCGGATGAAAGAAGGTTTGGCGACCTTTAAAATGCGCACGCCGACGAACGAGCCGAGCATGATGCCGATCAGCGATGGCGCGACCAGCATCGGAATCACCGCGCCGTTGTTGAGATAGACCCAAGCGGCGGAAGTATCGGTGATACCAAGCAGAAATTTGCTGGTGGCGACGCTGATTTTCAGCGGTGCGCCCATCATCAGGTTGAGCACCGGCACATTGGCCCAGCCTGCGCCGAGGCCGAACATGCCCGCCATCACGCCGATGATGATGAAGGTCAGCAGGCCGGGAATGGTGCGGTGAATCTTCCAGTCAAAGGTTTTGTCCGGGCCTTGGTAGATGCCGTAGATGCCGAGCGCGCTGGAGAGCGCGTCGGCCTTGGGCACGTCCGGGTAGTCGGATTTTTTGGCCGTGAACATGATCACCACGATGCCGAGGATGGTCACGCCGAGTAGCAGCTTGACGATGTGCGCGGGCAAGGCGAGGCCGAACATCGCCCCGATTATGGCGCAGCTGGAGGCGACCAGCGCGACCGGGATGGCGAGCCGCAGGCTGGCCAAGTTGGCTTTGAGCAGGCCCGGCCCGGCCGCCAGTGCGCCGGAGAGAGCGACCAGCAGGCCCGCGCCGCGCACGAAGTCAATATGGAAGGGAAAGAAGCCGCCGATGATCGGCACATAGAGCACGCCGCCGCCGACTCCGCCCAGCACCGCGACGATGCCCATGACAAAGGTCACTACCAGCAGCAGCAGCGGCCAAACCCACCACTCTGTTGCGTCAGCCGGGACAGCCTCGGCTCCAAACGCTGCGGCTGGAAGCACCAGCAGCAGGGCGGCCAGCAGGACGGGCATCGCCCCCCAGCCCTTACTTGTTCCGCTTTCCTTCATTCCTTCTCTCCTTGGACATGTTAAAAATTGAAATACGTCTGTTGAAAAATTCAACAGCGGCAAACAGGGTTCAGGGCGGCGCGGACTTGAACAATGGAGCTAATCTTATCGATATAAAAGAGTATTTTCATTTAGCTGCCGCATGTTGCGCTGACACGTCTGAACGTTAGAATAATGGAGTCAAGCGAAAAATTAAAGTCAAGAGTAAAATGTGGGCAGAAACGTTCTCTTCTGCTTGATCTTTTCCGCAGCAGTGTTAAGATGATGGAAACTTTGCCGGGTCTCTTCTCCGGGCAAAGGCTGACTTTTCAACTATATGCAAAAAGGAGACGGCAATGATAGAAAAAATTGGACGGCTGATCGCGCTAGCGACCGAGACGGCTCTTCCTACACCGACGGCGCGGTGCAGGAGGCTATTTTTCTTACCTAGGCCTGCGGCGCGAAACTTGTGGTGCTGCATGTCATTCCGGTTGATTCGGAAATGGTGATGGAAATTCATGCTGTTTCCGAGGTGCTGCGCGAGGAGATCAGCGGCCAGTCAGACAAACTGCTTGCAATGGCCAAAGATGCCGATGTGGCCTGCAAGGTCTTTGTCGAGGAAGCGTATCAGTCGGACAAGGCGATAGTCGAACTGGCGCACAGGGAGAAGGCCGACATTTTGGTCATGGGCCGTCATAGCCGGGCTGCTTCATAAGCTGCTGGTGGGCAGCATGACTGCCAAAGTCATCGGCCACGGTTTCCGGTGATGGTGGGGGCCGAAGGATTTTTCTATCGGCGGAGAGAAGGTGCTTGTGGCGGTGGATGGTTCCGAGTCCAGCGACCTCGCAGTCGAGGAGGCGATCGGCATGGACGAGAACTGCTCCAACCTGAAAGAGGTTTACGCAGTCCCTGTGGCCTCATCCAAAGACGGGTTGACGCATGCACAGGAACTGGTTGAGGCGGTATGCAAAAAAGGTTTGGCCAGAGCACCTCACGTGGGCTTCCATCCATTGACCTTGGTCGGCAAACATGCGCCGGATATGGCAACGTGGACATGATTTTGATCGGCGGCCACGGCAAGGGACTGAGCAAGCTACTTATGGGCCACGTATAGCTGGAGCGTGATAACTTGACATTATACTTAACAGATATCATCTTGTTAAGATTGACAATATCAGCCCAAGTTCTGTCTCGTTTTATCCTGCTTCAGCTATAGGTCACAACTGAGGTTACCAGTATGTATTTTCGTTGCTCCGGCTGCGGCCCCGGCATGAGGATCAAGCCGCCGCCGCTTCTTCTTCCGGCAAGTTTGCCGCCGCAGGCTCTTCATACCAGTATTGATTTTTGACCATCACGCCGAGGTCGGCTTCAATAAGCCGCCGCCGCACTTCAAAAAGCCTTTCCATCAGCTTCTCTTCAAAATTTTCATACGCCATTGCGTCGGCAACGCGGTTCACCGCCACACCCAAGAGTTCCGTGATGGCATTGCCGACAGAGTTCTGACTGATGGTGACAATCAGCTTGCCTGCATCATTGCGGTAAATGAGCTGCTTGAACGCGGGCTGCCAGCGGATGGAATTGGCGTATTCCGCGTTTCTGCTGCAATGCTCGCGCACTTTCTTGGCCGTCCTGAGGAAATCATTGTTGAAGAGCAGGACATTCTCAACTTGCTCCGGGAAATAGACGTGATCAGGCATGGATGAGTTGCGCACAGACACTTGGCCGAAGAAGGTTCTGTAAAAATCAAGGAACCCTTTCAGAATCATGTCGTATTCCCGCCAGAAGCGGATATCGTGCAAGGCCGCTTCCCCGTCGATGATCTCCCAGCTCGGCAGCCCGCAAGGATACCCGGTTAAAGATATTTTCGCCGCGTCAGCGTCAGCAGGCTTCAGTAGCTTCAGATCGAGTGCTTTGTCAAAGAACTCGCGGTACACATGCGGAATATGCGATTCAAAAAGGCTATGCTGGCCGCCGTCAGTCAGGTTCGGATTGCTCGAATTGGCTAATTTTGCTTGGCGCAGCTCGTCTTTGCTGAAGACAATGAAATGATTGTGCATCATGCGGATGCTCGGCACGCCGGGAGATGTCAGCGGCCAAGTCGAATCCAGACTAGCCTCGCCTGCCAGAATCAACGCCTCGTCCGGGTCAGGATACTGCTCCAGCATATAGGAAATGATGATCTGATTCATCCTGTTCCAGACATGCTTGACATTGTCGGGCAGCTGCGTGCGGCGAACTGGACGGCCAAGAGGATCAAAAATGCATTCTGACGTGTTGTAAATAATAGAAGCGTCAAATTCCCGGCTGTGTCCCAGTGCCTTGCGGTAGAGCAGCAAATTCTCAGGACTGAGCAGTAGACCGTTGTTCTGCACCAGATCGTGCAGGTTCTCTTTGCTGTTGAAGAACTCATTCGGCTTCAGACCCTCCGGCACCTTCAGCGGAATTGGTCTGTACGGGGTGACGATCTCACGCGGTCCTACGATGATCTCATGCGGTGCCATTTTCATGTTTCTTACCTCGTTGCGCTTGAAATGAAAATAAGGATGAAGCCAGACAGGAGGCGTTTTCCGCACCTTTGCTGCTGCTTCTGAAATGCAATGATATTGCTGTCAGCAACGCCGCATCAGTCCTTGGTTGGAAGAAAATGCGTCAGGAGACTGTTTCAACTTCCATGAAACAGTTCTTGCGCCAAGGACAGCCGTGAGCAGTGCAAGGCGAATGCTCCGCAGCTTTGACAGCCATTATCAAGTATCGATAATTATATTCTTGCATGATACCCCTATGTCGATGGAATTGTAAAATAAATAAAATAAATCGCAAGAATCAGCGTTATATGTAATTAGCTGAAAATACATAATTTAACACGCGCTCAACATGAGCATATCAATAGGAATTCAGCTTCGCCAAGGTCGGTCGTGAGATGCCTATCACGACCGATTCGCATTGAGTATCCTTTTCCCGCCTCTTGGCTTTTCTCAAGCTGATCCCACGTAATTAATTTGCTTGCCAACAGGGGTATTTTGATCAACGCCCAATCCCAAACCGCTATATGCAGAACTTCAATCTGCGTTGTTCCTGTCGCCCTGCTTCCTCGCCCGCGTCAGCTGCCGGACATTCAGCTCGGTGAAGGCGATCAGGCCGTTTGAGCGGTAGATCATGATTAGGATCAGCAGCAGGGGAATGACGATCCATTTCCAGTGGTTGAGCGGCTTCAGGCCCTCGCTGAGCGCGCTGATGCTCACCGCGCCGAGGATCGAGCCGGCGATGGAGTTTAGTCCGCCGAAATAGACCATGGCCAAGGTTTCGGCCAAGGTCTGCAAGCCGTAGCTGGCCGGGTTGATGAAGCGCACCAGATGCGCGGCCAGCCCGCCTGCCACGCCCGCCCAAAACGCGCCGAACATGAAGGCGGTCATCTTGACGCTGCGGGTGTTGACCGTCATTGCGCTGGCGGCGGTCTCGTTGTCGCGCACCGCGTTCATAGCCTTGCCCCGGATGGAGACAGTGAAGTTGTGCGCCGTCCAGACGCAGAGGCAGGTCCAAGCGAAGATCACCGGCAGCGAGGACCAGTCCGGCTGGCTGCTCAGGCCGCTCGGCCCGCCAAGAAAGGGCATGTTCTCAATGGCGCTCTTGACCATGAACATGAAGGCTAAGGAGATCACGGCTAAATAATCGCCGCGCGTGCGGAACGAGGGGATGGCCACGATCAGCGAGCTGACGGCCGCTGCCAGGCCGCTGACGAGCAGGATCAGCGGGAAAAGCCACGGGCCAAGGGATGGATCAAGCAGGGCCGGGCCGAAGAGCTTGCTGTCCGTGAAGAGCTTCAGGCTGAGATAGGAAGAGCAGTATGCGCCCACGGCCATGAAGCCGGGATGCGAGCAGGAAAACTCGCCCAGCCAGCCGTTGATGATGTTTAGGCTGACCGTGAGAATGACCGCAATCAGCGTCAGCTTGACCACCAGCGCCCGGTAGTCGCTGATGCCCGCCCAAAGGTGCAAGATGCCGTAGAACGCGGCCAGATGCAGTAGTGCGGCCAGCCAAGTTGGCAGCTTCTCCAGCGAGGCGGCGAAGCGGTTCATCAGCGGCGCGGCCAGCCGGGCGACCAGCAATGTCGGCAGGATGTAAAGCAGTAGGTTGTAGCCGAGCACGCCGGGAACAACCTGCGGCCGCAGCTCCTTGAGAGCGCCGAACAGCTCAGTTATGCCGAAGAGCACCGGAATGTTCGGCAGATAGAGCTGATACGCCACCTGCGCGCCGAAGTGATATTCCAGCAAGACCGCCGCCATACAGCCAAGCAGCCAGCCGGAGAGGGGGATGGGGGAGAAGGTGTTCAGGAGATTGCGGATACGTTTCATAGCGTCAATGGAAGAGCTTATGTCAGCGGCAGATGACATTCATCCAGCAGCTCCGCCACCCGCTGCTGAAGCAGCGCGGCCAGCTCCTGCTTGTCCTTTGCCTTGAAGCCTGCTGTCGGCATGGGTGTGCCGATGCGCAGCAGCACCTCACCGCCGCGCGAGAGTAGCTTCCCTTTGGGCAGTGCCTGATGGGTGCCGTTGAAACCCACCGGCACCAGCTCCACTCCGGCCTTGATTGCCAGCATCACCGCGCCGGTCTTGAACGGCTGAAGATGCCCGTCCGCGCTGCGCGTGCCTTCGGGAAAGAGAATGACCGAGCAGCCTTCAGCGATGCGCTGGGCCGCGTCGTTGAGACTCTGCACCGCCTCCCTGCCGTGCGAGCGGTCAATGGGGATATAGTCCACCGCCTTCATGCCCGCGCCGAAGACAGGTATCTTGAACAGCTCCTTCTTGGCGATCCAGCGGTAGTCGTGCCTGATATAGCCGGAAAAAGCCATGATGTCAGCCATGCTGCAATGGTTGCCGATGAAGATGTACGGCTTGGCCGGATCTAAATCCTCCCCTCCCTCCACCCGCACACGGATGTTGGCGATCCAGCAGAGCAGCCGTCCCCAAGCACGGGGAAACTGCTGCGCCTTGGCTTTGGATTGGCGGAACCAGCGCACATCGGCCATCACGCTGAGGCAGACAGCAATAGTCAGGGGCGGGATAGTGAGCAGGGCCAGCAGGCCGCGCAGGAATTGTATTGGCGACATACGTCAGATTTAGGAGTCAGCCTCGCCGTCATCGGCAGGCTCGAAAACCGCGTCGGCCAGCTCGTCTGTTTGCAGCAGGGCGGGCCACGGCGTGGTGGAGTCGGCATGAACGCTGCCAAGCAGCGCGTCAGGATGCCGCAGGAAATCGTTGGCCAGCTCATTGCCGATGAACTGGTCGCGGAAACGGGTGATCAGGTTGAGATGCGCCCAGCGGGTCAGATAGTAAATGACTAACCTTGGCAGGCGGGTGTATATGTCTTCCTCCGGGGCCGGATCAATAAAGCTGGAGCGGCGCAGCTTCTCAACGGAAAGGGTCTGCGAAAGATAGACATTCTTGAGGAACATGTACTCTGGCGGCAGGCGGGCGGTGATGCCGAACCCGTTCAGCAGACCCGCTATCCGCTCCAAGAAGAACTTGCCCGCGATGACCACAGGATACGGCACATAAATCTCACGCGGCAGCTTGACCTCCAAGTACGCCCGTATGGTCAGGATCAGGTCATCCAAGGGCACTGGCTCCGGGTCGGCAAAATGATAGGTCTGGCCGGAGAACTCCTCGCGGTGCAGCAGGGCATGGTGGACGAAATAAGGAATCTTGGCAGCACTGGTGTAGGAGTGCTGCACACCCCGCTTAGTGAAGAGACAAGGCACGGCCTCATCAGCAATAGCAAAGAGCAGGCGGTGGAAGCCCTGAATCTTGTGGTCGTGCTCGCCATAGACAATGGACACCCGGATGACGGTGCAGTCCAGCCCCTGATGCCGTATCATGTGCTCCAGGGTCTTCTCGGCCATCAGCTTGGATTTGGCGTAGTTGCTCAGGCCGGGTGTCAATGGCAGCTGATCCTCCTCAGCCAAGTTCTCGCCGTGCGGCAGGACAGCTGCGGAGCTGAAATGAATATAGGGAATCTTCAGGGCACAACATGCCCGCGCCAGATTAACGCAGCCAAGATAGTTGACCTCAAAGGCTAACTGCGCGTCTGAATCGAGCGAGGCCATGGCCGCGTTAATGACAAAGTCCGGCCTGGCCCTCTTGAGATACACAATGATGTCCTGCGCATTGCGCACAGAGAGCTTCTTTGAGCTGGGCGCACGGATGTCGAAATCATCCGGGGCCTGCGTCTTGAAATAATAGGCAAGGGTGCCGCCGATCAGGCCGGAGCCGCCGATCAGCACACCGAGACTGCGTTTCTTTTGTGAGAGCGCCTGAGCCATGTTGTCGTGGAGAAAGCTGCGGTGTCGAATCTTCTGCCTTTTCCTTTAGCATGTTTGGCCGCAAAAATCACCCTTTTTTCCAAGCGGCAGCACGATGCCGCGCATTGACGGGCAGCGGTGGATCGGCTATGCTGTCCAAACTTCCAAAGCCGCATCCGTGCAGGATGCCGCCGAGAAACTATCTGGTATGTATTGGGGATACAATACAGTATGTACCGATGGTACATACCAGTATGTATGGTGGTATATACTGGTATGTATTGGCAGTACATACTGGTATGTATTGGTGATACATACCAGTATGTTTTCTCCTGCCATCCAGAATGGGTGCTGGGCGCATATGACAGGTCTGCGATCCGATGAGCTTTCTTGAAATCGTCATCATCGCCTGCGGGCTGGCGATGGACGCAGCGGCAGTCTCCTTGGCCGCCGCTGCCGCTGGTTTTGTCCAAGATGCCCGTTCCTCCTGCCGGCTCGCTTTTCATTTCGGCCTCTTCCAAGCCCTGATGCCAGTGCTCGGATGGCTGGCTGGAGTCCGCTTCGCCGCCTCGTTTGCTGCCTTTGACCATTGGATCGCTTTTGTCCTGCTCGCCTTTGTCGGCGGCAAGATGCTTTATAATGGCCTCAGCGCAGGACACGAGGAAAGCCTTGCCAGCGATCCCTCACGCGGCCTGACGCTGGTGCTGCTCAGTCTCGCCACCAGCATTGACGCGCTGGCCATTGGCCTCAGCCTTTCCATGTTGGAAGTAACTATATGGTATCCAGCGGCGATGATCGGCATCATCACTGCTCTGCTCTCCACGCTCGCCATCATGATTGGCAAGAAAGTCGGCACAGCCTTCGGCAAACGAATGGAGGTTGTCGGCGGGCTGATTTTAGTCGGCATAGGAACACGCATTCTGCTGTCTCATCTCTTTGGCACACCATAAATGAAATGACAACCCTCGGCATAGAAGAACTCATTGCCGCGCCGCCGCGCTCCTTTACCGGCAAGCGGCTGGCTCTGCTTTGTAATCAGGCTTCCACCGACAGCCGCTTCCGGCACAGTCGTGATCTGATCATGCAGGCATTTCCCGGCCAGCTGGTCTGCCTCTTCTCACCGCAGCACGGTTTCTTCAGCGAGAAGCAGGACAATATGATTGAGTCCGGGCATGGCCGCGATTTGACCACAGGCCTGCCGGTCTTTTCGCTTTACGGCGAGACGCGCGAGCCAAGCGCAGCGATGTTCGAGCACTTTGACATCCTGCTGATCGACCTGCAAGACGTGGGCACGCGGGTTTATACCTTCATCTGGACGGTGGTCTATTGTCTGCGGCAAGCAGCGGCAAGCGGCAAGAAGGTTGTTGTCCTTGACCGCCCGAATCCCATCGGCGGGCGGCTGGAGGGCAATCTGCTCAGGCCGGAGCTGCGCTCCTTTGTTGGCCTGCATGAGATACCCATGCGCCACGGCCTGACTATGGGCGAACTGGCCTTGCTCTGCAACCGCGACGGCATTCACGCCGACCTTGAGGTGATCAAGATGCAGGGCTGGACGCGCTCGATGTTCTTTGCGGACACCGGCCTGCCCTGGGTTTTCCCTTCGCCGAACATGCCCACGCCGCTGACCGCGCTGGTCTATCCCGGACAAGTGCTCTGGGAGGGAACTAATGTCTCTGAGGGACGCGGCACCACGCTGCCGTTCGAGTTAGTCGGTGCGCCGTTCATCAGGCCGCAGGACGTGCTGGAGCGGCTCTGCCGTATCGAGCTGCCCGGCTGTGTTCTACGCCCGATCATCTTTGAGCCGACTTCCGGCAAGTGGGCAGGCCAGTCCTGCGCAGGCTTCCATATTCATGTCACGGAGCCAAGCTGCTTCCTTGCGTACCGCCTCAGTCTTGCTCTGCTGGAGGCCCTGCTGCATGTATATCCGCAGGACTTTGCCTGGAAGCAGCCTCCCTATGAGTATGAATACGAGAAGCTGCCAATAGACTTGATTCTTGGCGACCATGCCGTGCGCGAGGCTGTGGAGAACGGCGCAGACATCATCGAACTGGAGCGGTCATGGCGAGAGGAGCTGGCCGCCTTCGATGCAAGGCGGCGCGCTGTTTTCCTTTACCAAGATTGATGAAATGGATTTCCGAACTGTCCTTTCACAGCCCGGCCTGCTTGCAGGCTTTGTCGAGGATGGTGTTCTTGTTGCCCTGAACCTTCTCAACCAGCCGGGCGCGTTCGCATTCCCATTTGTCCACGGGATCCATCTTGTTCCATGCCTCAAAGAGCTTAATGTTTGACTGCGCAATCACGCCACGCCCATAGGCTGCCTCCATGTACATGTAGGTGCGGGCGATGTCGCCGAATTTGTCATCCGGCGGCTCAGCGATGCGGTTTTCAATCTCCATGTTGCATTTCCCGTACTCACGCTTCTCGCCCTGAATCATGTCGAAGCGGTAATTGCTGCGGTCGCCGTTGACCTCGCCGATGGCAGGCACAAGGTTGTACATGTCCGCCTCCATGAGCTGAAAGAGCTTGCTGGTCTTGCTGGCGCACTCACGCCCCTTGAATTGCTCGCCATTCTTTTTGACACATTCAGGATGGCCGTCGCGCCATTCAGCAAAGCTCTGGCCGAAAGATTCTGCCGCGACAATATGCTCCCATTCAATCCGGTTCGCCCGTTCTTCGTTTTTACGGAAGCGGAAGCCGCTTTTGCTGTGGTCGAGATTGAAGTTTTCGTCAAAGGTGCTGCCGCAGTAGAATTCAGTGAAATGCCCCGCTTTGACGTAGAGTTTCTTCAGCTCCCGCTTGGAGCGGTCAAAGGTGGCGATGGTGCTGTTTCCTTCTGTCGGCGGCAGACCGCTCATTTTCACCCCTGCCGCCTCGGATGGCGCGATGCCGCCTTTTTCTCCTCCTTGCTCAGGATAAAAAAGTGAATGCAGCTGCGGCGGGATGTATTCGCGCAGGGCTTCCGGCGCTTGGCCTTTGAAAATCAGGAAAGCACCGGCGGCGATGACAACCAGCACGGTAACGACAATGTTTTTCAGCGAACTACTTTGCTTTTTACGGGCGGCCATGAATTATGCTCCTGCTGCGTGGTGTGGTGAGAATGAAGCTGGGTTTGAAAAAAATGATACCCTGCCTGCCGCCGTTTTGCAATCGGCAGACTGAGGATGGATGGATTCAGTCAGGATTTATCTTGTTGCATACACTTGAATATCGCGTTTCGGGTAATTGATGAATGTCCTCTACTGCGCCTGCTGCTTCTCCGCCCACTCCAGCACTTGGTCGAATTTGCTTTGGCCGGACCGCTACTTTTCCGTTTTCAGCAGCTCAAATCCTTCCGCTTTGCCTGCCAGCCGGTCAAAGGTGACGGTCTTCCCACAGCGGCAGTGTTGGTTTGTTCTGCCGACAACATAATCTGAAAAATCGGCTGAACCGTTCTTGTAATCGTTCAAGGCCTGCCGGATGATCTGAGGATTTTCGATAGCAAACTGCGAGGTGTTCACGATGCGTTCCAAGATGATGACGGTCTTTGACTTTGAGAGCTTGTAGCACTTTTTGAATACCCAGACCAGTTCGCAGAGAACAATATGGTTGATGAAGAGTTTCCCTCCAGATGCGCAGTGTCTCTCGATGAACTCGGTGGCGATCTGCGCCTGCGCCTCGTCATCTTGGGCGATGTATCTCACCAGCACATTGGTGTCAAGACCAGTCACAACTTGCCTCCCTGCTCCTGCACGGCATCATTCATGTCTTCAATGGACACATATTTTTCAGATTTTACAATCATTCCCTTCAATGCAGTGACATCGGAAGCCACTGGCAGGATGGAGACCGCTCCGGTCTTGTCCACCAAAAATTCGACCCGGCTGCCCCGGTCAATCCTGAGAAGTTTTCTGATATGCTTCGGAATGGTCACTTGACCTTTTGCGGTGACGGTTGACGTTGCCATGTTTTCTCCTTTTGGTGAGCCAGTAATAAGCTGTCACTTTTCCTGCTGCTTCTCCGCCCACTCCAGCACTTGGTCGAATTTGCTTTTGCCGGGCGGAGGGGGTGCAAGCAGTGCGCCGAAGCGTTCCATATCCGCCGGGGTGCGTTCCTTATGCACAATCTCAAGGCCCTGCACGTCTAATTGCCAGAGGAATTTCACGGCTTGGATGAAGGTGTGGTAGAGGGGAGTGGGTTTGGTGCCATTCAGAAAGAGGGTGTATGGGCGCACATCCCAGAGCCGGACGGTGCCATCCAAAGAAGCAGATGCAAGGAATCTGCCATCAGGACTGAATGCAACACTGTGGACTTCTTTTTCATGTCCCTCGTAAACATCCCACAACTCCGCCTTACGGTTAGCAATATTACAAAGATAGACGATGCCATGTCCTGTGCCTGAAGCGAGAAGTCTTCCATCAGGACTGAAAGCAACGCTATAGACTCTATCAAGCCCATGCTCAATGACATCCAGCTCCTTACCGCTGATAACATCCCAAAGCCTGACGGTGCCATCTCTTGAAGGAGAGGCAAGAGTCTTATCATCAGGGCTGAAGGCTGCCTCAAAAACTGCCGCTCCATGACCTTTAAGAACAGCCAGTTCCTTGCTATTGGCAACATCCCAGAGCCGCAAGTTGCCATCCTCCCTCCCAAAATCATCAAATAACATGTCGTTACCTGAAGAGGATGCTAAAAGTTTGCCGTCATGACTAAAAGCTATACTATTTACCTCAGCTTCATGCCCTTTAAAGACAGCCTGCTCTTGGCCATTGGTAATATTCAAGAGCCGCAGCGTATTATCATCAAAAGCTGAAATAATATTTTTGCGATCAGGGCTGAAGGCAACAGGACACTCATGATGCCCTTTGAAAACAGTCAGTTCTTTCCCGTTGGCAGCATCCCAGAGGATGATCTTCTCAGGTGAGACAGAGAGAATTCTCTTGCCGTCAGAACTGAAAGCTACGCTACAGATAGAATCTGTATCACCTTTGAGAGTGGTCAACTCGTTACCTCTCTCCACATCCCAGATATGTATCGTTTGGGAGGTGTTATACGAGTCATCCATTCTAAAAGAAGTTGAAATAAGTTTTTTCCCGTCTGGACTGAAGGCCACATTTTCGACCATATCTTCATGTTTAAAAACTGTCAGTTCTTTAGTGCTGGCAATATCCCAAATTTGCACTGATGAAGATGAAGTGTAAGTAAGTTTCCTTCCGTCTGGGCTGAAGGCAAGTTCTGCCGTGCCGTATAAATTTAACTGGCCAGAATTAGCAGATGTAATTGCGCTATTGGAAACAGCGGTAACGACAATCTGCTGCTCTTTTTTGTCAATATTCCATAGACGCACGATTCCATTCCAAGAAGACACCGAGGCAATCCGCTTGCCATCAGGGGAAAAGGCGATAGCATGTACAGGAAATCCAGATTCATGTTTTATTGAGGCCAATTCCTTGCCGTTGCTTGTGTCATACAGGTAAGTGTTCTCGCTAAAAATTGAAGTAGATGTTATCATCTTACTGTCATAGCTAAAGGCAGTTTTTTGTCCTTTAAGGATAATATTATTTTTGCTCTTGTCGATATCTATCAATATTGCTGTGTTATCATCTCGAGAAAATGATGATACCATTTTTTTGCCGTCAGGGCTGAATGTCCCAATATTTGGAAACACAGCCAGTTCCTTGCCGTTGGCAATATTCCAGAGCTGCGCTATATTGTCATATGATAAAGACAATAACCTTTTCCCCTCAGATGTAAATGACATTTCAATTACATCTGTCTTAAATTCTTGCAATAAAGCCAACTCCTTGCCGCTATTGATGTCAACTATCTTGATGCTTTTGTCATTTGAAGCATAGGCTATCCTCTTGCTATCATGGCTAAAGATAACCATGTATCCTTTGAAAGAAATTAGCTCTTTATTGTTGGTAATATCCCAAAGACGAATGATCCTTCCATTGAAATTTTTGTCGTTGGCGACATAGGCAAGAATTTTGCTGTCAGGACTAAAAACGCTCCCATCTCCTTTGAAAACAGCCAACTCTCTACCGCTGGGCAAATCCAGCAATTTGATGGTTCCATCTCCTGAATATAAAATAAATTTTTCCCCGTTTGGACTAAAGATGCCGTAACTGTTGATGCCAGTTTGTTCCATCAATCCGGCATAGAATATTTCAGGAGCAAAAAGTTTCCCTGCTGAACTCAACTCTAAAGCGGATTTTTCCTGTTTAATCTCTCGGTTAAATGCTGCGGATGTAAAAAGAATGGCCTTTTTATGTCCTTCTACATATCCTTCTGATATATAGCCGCTTTCTTCGGCAGCCTTCAGCGCGGTCAGGGCTTTCTCTTCAAACGCTTTGGCAAGATTGTAATTGGCCGCAAGAGTCTGTTGTTCCGCCTTATTTTTCTCTTTTTTTGCCTCAACAGTCTTCTGCTCGGCCACAACCTTCTGCCGTTCCGCATCCTTCCACAGCAGAAAAAACGTTGCCGCCACTGCCATCACAGCCAGCAGCCCGACCGAAACAGCAACAATCTTTCTCTGCCGCTGCTTCTCCCGCGCCTTCTCGCTCTCCCGGATAAACTGCCGCTCTTCCTCGCTCAAGTAGTTCTCATGACTTGCCCGCCACTTCAAGGCCTGATCCAGCGGCAGGCCGCGCAGCAGCTCGCTGCTTTCCTGCCACTGCTTCAGCAGCATCTTCAGCTTCTCACGCCAAACCAAGAACTCCCGCTCCTTGTCCACCCACTGGCGCAGCTTCTTCCAGCAGCGAATCAGAGCCTCGTGAACAACCTCAACCGTCTCCTCCTTGCCGTCCGCGCCGCCCGAAGTCACCAGCAGCCGCCGGTCGGCAAGCTGCCTGATCAAACCGCGCTGCTCCTCCTGAAAGTCGGCAAGAGCGGCCACCTGCCGGGTGTCCTCTGTTCCCTGTCCGGGCCGCACCAGCTTGAGAAAAATCTGCCTGACCTGCTGCTCGTCAAAGTCCTTGATCACCGCATCGGCATGAACAGCAAGAGCCTGCTGCACCCCGCCCAGCTCCTTGTAGGCTTCGTGCGTTATCTGCCTGCGCTGCTGCTTTTCCCAGAGCTGCGATAGGCAGAACTCCAGCAGCGGCAAACTGCCCGGCTCGTTGCCCACATCTTGGACGATCAGCTCGGCCAAGCCCGGCTCAAAGCGGACATGAAGCAGCAGCGCAGGCCGCTCCACCGCCTCCCGCAGCCCCTGCCCGCTCATCGGCGGAATCATGATCGGCCTGTGTTTGTTCATCGCCTCGGCCAGCAGGTCATAGGCAATCGCCGCGCCGAGGAAATCTGCCCGCATGGTGACAAGAACGGCAAAGCCCTCGCTCTGCCCGGCGGCCAGCAGTCCTTCAAGGTAGCGGCGAACCAGTTCCTTGTCCGGGTTCAGCGTAAACAGCTCCTCGAACTGGTCAACAATCAGCAGCAGCCTTGCCCCGCTGTTTTTGCTGAGAATAGGCCGGAGCAGGTCGGTCAGACTCAGCTTTCCGGCCAACAGCTCGGCAGCACAGTCCTTAGCCTTTCTGATCCGCTCCAGTTCGTCTTCGTACAGAAAGGGAATCAGACAGGCGGCCAGCTCATCGAATGGCTGGCTTTTGGGACGGCAGGCGGCTGTCAGCCAGCCGCCTTGTTTGGACAAGATCGGCAGCAGGCCAGCGAACACCAGCGAGGACTTGCCGCTGCCGCTCGCGCCGATGACCGCAGTGAAAGGCTGCCTGTCCGCAGCCTGCCGGAGCAAATCCGCCGCCTCGTTTCTGCCGAAATAGAAGCGGGCATCCTGTTCCCTGAACGCCTTCAGTCCCCGGTAGGGATTAGCGGCGCGGTTGAACTCATCAATGGCGGGCAGGGCCTCCAGCAGGCTGAGGGCGGGAATCATGTAGGCAACCGTGGCTTCCCGCCTGCTCAACATGCTCACGGTCATGCCGCAAACTGCGTTCTCTTCCACCGCCCAGACTGCCGTGCCGCTGAAGCCCGCCTCAACAAGATTACTGTCCTGATGATGGATTTCCACCCAGCCCTTGGCCGTGCGGCCTTGCAGTCTGCCGTTGGCATAGGTGCCGTCATCAACGCCTGCGGGAAAGCCGCACATCCTGACGGGGTCATCAAGAAAAGAGCCTTTGTGGTCAAGCACCTCGATGGGTGCTGGTTGCGCTCCGGCAGGGAGTATTGCGTCCGTTGGCAGCTCCAGCACGGCGATGTCTTCCAGCTCGCCGACCGCAGAATCCGCCCGTACCGGAAACCAGCGCAGAATCTTCGCCTGAAGCAGCGGTTGGCCGGGCAGCAAGGGGAAGTCGAGAAAAACGGGGAGATCAGGCTGTTCAGCCGCATTCTGTTTTCTCCCCAGCGCGTCATTGACGACATGGGCGCAGGTCAGCAAATGGCGCGGCGTGACAAGAAAGCCCGCGCCAACTGGCCTGCGCGGGCTTTGATCATCAATCAGAATGCGGATAAGGGCGGACTCCAAGGACGGGGCAGACATGTGTACCTCCTGCGACGGAAAAGGAAAAGCTGCCTCATTCTATCATTTCGGCTTCTCGTTTTTCCAGCGCAAAGAGACCTTGAAAGTTGCCTCGCTGTCTGCCGAGGCAAACACCACGCCAGTCTTCGCCTTGAAATTCAGACCAAACTCAAGGGAGATTTCATCCGGGGTGTTCATCTCTTTGAAAGCGTTCAACACCACCTCGGCGGCAGGTTTGATACGGGCCACCGCATCGGTAAAGCGGGAAGCCGCCTTCTCTGGCTCGTCCTCTCCGCCGTTCCGGCTCACTCGGCGTATTCCTTCCGCTTCGCTGATCTCGGTTTCAAAGTAAACCGGCTGGCCGTCCAGTTCAAATTCGATCAGTTTTTTCATGACAATACCCATGCAATAAAAGGTTCAACGCAATCATCCTCAAGAAGATGCCCTCACTCCCGCCTTCACAATCCTCACCAGCTCCGCCTGCTCGTCCTTCAAACCAAAGACCGCTGCCAGCGTGTCCCTTGGCCCGACACCCGCTTCAGCGCAGGGATGATAGAGATCAAGCAGCAGCCTGTCGCCTTCGCCCAGCTCCAGCTTCCTGACGAACTCCTTCAGATCAAACTCACGGCTTTTGCCCTTGCGGCGGCGTTCCAGCAGGAAGCGTTCCGCAACCTGAAAGGCGGCGATGCTGTCTCTTGCCTGCGCTGCATCCACGCTCTCCGGCAGCAGGCAGTCATAGCTGATGATCTCATTGACCGGGGCTTTTTTCTTGGCCAAAGCAAGGGCAGTAATCGCCATGAAGCTCGGCAATTGCCGGTTCAGCTCGTCCAGCATCTCTGCCGGGCGGCGGATGGGTTCAGCGAGATCCACCTCGAAGAACTCAATCTCGCTTTCCACGCCAACCGGCAAAGCCGGGCTGAAGGAAACCTTGGGCGTGGGATTGAAGCCCTGCGAGAAGAGCACCGGCAGTCCGGCCCGCTGCAAGGCGCGGAAGACGAGGTTGAGCAGCTCCAGATGACCAATGAAGCGGCCATCGCCAAGGCGTGAGTAATCGGCGCGATAGCGGAAGATGGTCGGCTGGCTGTTCTTGTCCCGCTCTTGCTTAGGAACCGCAGGCGCGGTGCTTGCTGCGGCCTCCTTTGGCGGATTGACTAACGGCCTGATGCTCTTGAAATCACAGAGGCCGCAGTTCTGGCAGCCCTGATTGCGGCAGTCCGGCGTGTAAGCGCGCTTCATGGCCCGCTCGTATTCGCGCTCCAAGAAACTGCGGTCAACACCACTGCTGAGATGATCCCAGGGCAGGACTTCGCTGCGGTCGCGCTGGCGCAGGTAGAATTCGAGATCAATGCCCGCCCGTTCTGCTGCCTGCTGCCAGCGGGCCAGCGAGAAATGTTCATTCCAGCCATCGAGCCGCGCTCCGGCCTGCCACGCAGCTTCGAGCAGGCGCGAAAGTCTTCGGTCGCCGCGCGAGAACACGCCTTCAAGCAAGCATTGCTCCGGGTCGTGCCACTTGAGCTTGTAGCCCTTGGGCGGCAGCTTCTTCATCAGCCGCTGGATGCGCTCTTTCGACTCATCCAGCGAAATCTGGCCGCACCACTGGAAGGGCGTGTGCGGCTTCGGCACAAAGGTGGAGACGGCCACGTTGATGTCCGCCTTCTTGCCGCTCGCCTCACGCCGCGCCCGCGCCGCTAGGTCAACTATCGCGTCCACATCCTCCAGCGTCTCAGTGGGCAGGCCAATCATGAAGTAGAACTTGAGCACGCTCCAGCCCGCATTGAAAGCATCACGGCAGCCAGCGAGCAAGTCGGCCTCGGTGATGCCCTTGTTGATCACCTCACGCAGCCGATCAGTGCCTGCTTCCGGCGCGACGGTAAAGCCGGTCTTGCGCACCCGCCTGATCTGGGCGATGACCTCAGGCGTGAGCGTGCCAACCCGCATCGAGGGCAGAGAAATGGAGACGCGCTCCTCGGCAAAGCGGTCCATCAGCTTGGTCAGCAGTTCCGGCAGGCAGGAGTAGTCGCCGGTGGACAGCGAGAGCAGGGCCAGCTCGCCAAAGCCGGAGTTCTGGATGCCCTGCTCGGCCAGCCGCATCACCTGCTCCACTGTGCGTTCGCGCACCGGGCGGTAGATCATCCCAGCCTGGCAGAACCTACAGCCGCGTGTGCAGCCCCGCGCAATCTCCACGCCGAGGCGATCATGCACCGGCTTTACCATCGGCACAAGCGGGCGTTCGAGCAGCTCGGTCGGCGGCAATTGCGCGACAATGCGGCGGCGAATGTGTGTATAGCCCGGCTTGAGCGGCACGACAGCCTTGAGCTGCTGACCTTCATACTGCGGCGCAAAGAAGGACGGCACGTACACGCCCGCAATCTCCGCCAGCCGGTGCAGCTTGGCGTTGCGGGACAAGCCTTCCTGCTTGGCAGCACGCAAAGCAGCCGCAATCTCCAGAATCACCTCCTCGCCGTCGCCCAAGACAATGGCATCGAAGAAATCAGCCAGCGGCTCCGGGTTCATCGAGCAGGAGCCGCCGCCGATCACCAAGGGCGCAGCCTCGCCGCGCTCCGCCGCCCGCAGCGGGATTTGCGCTAAATCAAGGATGGTGAGGATGTTGCTGAAGCACAGCTCGTAGGGCAGGGTGATGCCGATGACATCGAAGGCCGCCAAGGGCCGCCGTGATTCCAGCGAGAAGAGCGGCAGCTTATGGCGGCGGAGCTGCTCCTCCATGTCCGTGTCCGGGCAGAAGCAGCGTTCGGCGGCCAAGCCCGGCTCGCGGTTAAGGATGTGATACAGTATCTGCAAGCCCTGGTGCGACGTGCCGATCTCGTACAAGTCCGGGAAGATGAGCGCGAAGGCGAGATCAACCGCCGCGTAATCAGGCCGCGCCGCGTGCAGCTCGCCGCCGATGTAGCGGCCCGGCTTGCGCACCAAGGGAAGGATGGAGTCTAAGGAGAGGGTAGTATTCATGAGGATTGAGGCGGTTGTCATTGGGTCAGCAAGCAAGAAGCGTCACGTCAATTCCGAAGAATTGTGCTGCTTGGGCAAGACGGACATCAGCAGTGAGCAAGGTCAGGTGCGCTGTGCAAGCCGCCGCAAGATGGAGGCCATCAAGGGTGCGCAGCGGCGTGCTGAACTGGGCAATCCACCCGGCGGCCATAGTGTAATGATGTTCCTCAATCTCCAAGAGGCGGTACAGCTTCTCCTTGAAAAGATGCCGGTCAAATTGGTGGATGATCTTTAAGCCGTCCTCACGCGCCATGCCTTCCCTGATCTTTCTGGATACTGTCGAAATCAGCTCAAGCCTCGTCAGATGACTTACAGCAGGATTCTCTGCGGCAAGAATCAGCTCCTCTGCCCGCTCACTGAGCGGTTCAGGACAATAATACGCAGCCAGAACGCTGGTGTCGATGTAGCAGCACATCAGCCGCGCTCCTCATCTCGTGCAGCTATGACAGCAGAACTGAGGCTCTGCTCTGGGGCGACGATGCTCTGGCGAAACTCTTTCAGGCTGGGCAGGCGCTCAGTTTTCCTTGGTGGAACCAGACAAGCAACTTCCTTGCCGCGTCGTGTCAGCAGAACATCGTGACCATGCTCAACCTGCCTGAGCAGCCTGCCAAACTTTGACCTGGCCTCTTTCACGTTCACTTCCAGCATAATTTCTTCGTTGATGTGTGTTAGCCTTCCATGCCGCAGCCACTCAGCTGCGCATCCTGCCTGTTCAGAGTGCAGCTGCTACCATAGCGGAAGATGGAGGGAAAAAGCAAGGAGATAACTGCGGCACAGAGTTTAGCGGCATGAACGGGCCTGCGCGGCAAGCTGCGCTCCTCCCGGACAATCTCGAAGCATGGTTCGGGCAAGCCTCGAATTACGGTTCGGGTATGTCTCGAACCATGCTTTCAGCCTTGCCCGAATTATGCTTCGAGACAAACTCGATGCATGGTTCGAGAAATATCTCGAACCATAGTTCCAGTTTTTCCCCGAACCACGGTTCGAGATTCTTTGAAGCGGGCGTTCCGCTTTCCCCGCATTTCTGATTGACAAAACCGCCGTCTATTTCTACCATACTTTGAACGCTGTGCAACCTTTGCCATAAGGAGGAGCAATCATGACTATTCAATGGCGGCCTGAACTAAACGCCCTGACCACCCCGCCGTCCTACCGGGTGCGTATTGTCCCAAAAGACACCATCGGCTATGCGCGGCTGGCCGAGCGCATCGTCCTGAAAAACCCGGTGTGCAGCGCGGAGCAGGCGGAATCGGTGCTGCGGACGCGGGACGAGGAAATCAGCGGAATTCTGCTGGAAGGCGGTCAGGTGACACTGGAGAACGCCTTCACCTATCATCTCTCCGTCACAGCCAGGTTAGACGTGCCGGACGATCCGCTGCCGCCGGACGCGGCTGTCAATGTCCAGATCTATGCGGCCCGGCCTTTTGTTGATGCCGTGCGCCAAGCGGCGAAGCTGGAGCGGCTACCGCCGGATCAGAAAGCGCCGGTGATTGCCGGGGCCGAGGACACGGTGCTGGGCCTGAATGATGTGCTCAATCCCAGCGGTGTGCTGCGCCTGACCGGGACGGATTTGCTTTTCGATCCTAAGAGCGGCGGCGGCGAATGCCTCATCGAAGGCACCCGCGCAGGCCGAGCCGCGCAGAGCCGCTTCGCCATGATCTCCAATGCCCTGATCCTGCTCGTGCCGGAGATTCCGGCCCAGCCTGAACCGTGGAACAACGAGTACCGCGTCCAGGTCTCGGCCCGCTACACCGCCAACGGCAGCCTGCGCTCCGGCGCATACCAGCGCCTGCTGCGCACGCCGCTGGCAGTCAGCCTGACGGGCGGCACCGGCGGTATTCTCAGCGGCAGCAAGGCCAACCCGCTGGCCCGTGTCACAGGCGGCCAGCTCAACGGCTCGGCCAGCGCACGGGTGCGGATTCAGGCGGCAATCAACGCGCAGGACGGCAAGCTGCGGCTCAGTCTTTTAGACATGAGCGAAGGCGGCGCGGTTGGCGACGCGGTGCAGGTGGCGCAGAACGGCGCATACACTGTGCCCGGCTACGCAGGCTCCGCGCTCGCCAGCCTTGAGGTGACAGTGGACAACCATACCGCCTTGGCTAAAAAGGTCAAGGAGGAATACACAGGCCGGATGGTGGACATATTGGATGTGAGCAGCGGCGCGTGAGAGGATGGGGGAATGCGATCACAGCAGGAGCAAAATTTTTTTTCGCCCCTGCATGTCCAAGAGGGAGAACATGAAATCAACGAGCAAGATCAGCACGCCTGAAGCCTTTTACCGGCTCTTTCAAGCCTTGCCTGTGAAAGAGCGTTTTGCTGCAGCCAAGTATATCTTGGAAGATGAGCAAGTGCGTCATCACTTCAAGATACCAAACGAGATGACGCTGGCAGCGTTTGCGGAGGACAAGCACGACATGCCTGTCTTTACGTCAATGGACGCGCTGCGCAAGGATTTGCTGCAATGAAACACTCCGTCCGCCATTCCGCGCAGTTCAAGAAGGATGTCAAACAGCTGCAACGCGGCGGTAAGGATATGGAGAAGCTCCTGCTGGTCATCAGCAAACTGGCCGAGGGCGAGACGCTGCCGAAAAAATATTGCGATCATCCCTTGAAAGGCGGCTTCAAAGGCAAGCGGGACTGTCATATTGAAGATGACTGGCTTCTGATCTATGCCATTGAAGACAATGAGCTGATTCTGTATCGGACCGGAACGCATTCACAGCTCTTCCGGTGATGCAAACATCTTGGAGGTAAACGACGGGAGGTGAGCGGAGGGAGGCGGGCGCACGTGAAGATGCAGTTCTTGCATCTCAGAAGAAGAGTGTCGCATGGTGAGGATTCATCTGCTGACACAAGTTTCACCGCCGCTGCTCCAGGTCTGGCTTGACTGAGCAGCGGCTGCCAGCACAGTTCTCGCCGAAGGGTCTCTGCATATAGGACGCGCGCGGACGGATGTCAATTCTTCGAGGCGCAGCTCGATCACCAAATCCACCAGGCAGCGCATATGCAGCTTCACACTTTGAATTGGACATGGAAGAACCGCGCCAAAGATTTCTTTAGCATTAAAGAGCGTCGTTTCCCTGATGACCTCTGGACTTGCGAAGGCGCGGCGCGGGTTGCCGCCGAAAATCCATTCGCAGTCAGCGGCAGGGAGAAGGTGACTGTCCATCTCATCACGGCAGGAAAATATCGAGAAGGGCAGCTGTATATCTGGACTCCGGGCCGCGCGGGCCGCTTTGTCTCATCAAACAGGGAAGACGAGCATGGGCCTGTCTATGATGTTACGTTGAAAGCGTCGGAGCGCAACCTGTTCCTTTTCAAATTTCTGGACAAGCATGGCACGTTTGAGCCTGATTACGCCAACCGCCTCTGGGTTGCGCAGGACGGCGGGGAGATATGGGCGCACAGTCAGGCCGCAGCTGTCAGCATTGCCGCGCCTGTCAAGAAACCGCTGATCGTCCATGTCCTCCAAACAGGCGCCCAGGCGCCTCCGCATCTGCATCTGTGGCAGAACGATTCTGATTTCGTCACCACCATCGAGGAAAGCGAGCCGTGCCAAGACGGCTGGGCGCGGTTCAGGCATGATATATACACCGGGCGCGAGTACTGCTTCATGCTGCGCAGCCCGGACCTGCCGGGCGAGTGGGAGAGCAAGGAGGCTGAACGGAACATCCTTTTAGATGCGGATGGCGGACATTGCACCTTTGCCGGCGACAGCGCCAGACGCAAACTGGGCAAGGAAGGTGTCTGGACATTGGAAGGAGATAACCAGCTGTTCGGCAGGCAGCCGTTTGCAGACAAAAAGATTTGCCTTGAGATTGCGGCCAGAGATTCCGGCTGCACGCTGGAAACGCCCTTATTCCTCGATGTCTGGATCAACAGAGCGCGCACGCAACTGCACACAGGGCTGCTGGCCGACGCGGATGGGCACTATCGCTTCCAAACCTTCCCGGAAGTGATCACATCATTCTCGTTCCGCTCTGACAACGCCGCCGAGCAGATAGAAGGTCACTGCCTCAAGGCAGCGGATGATGCAAGCGAGATGCATTGCTACGTGGTGCTGGATCGCGCGGATGTTCTGCCAATGCAGCCTCCGGCTGATCTTTTCAGCAATCCGCCCTTCGACATCGAACGGCCTGGCATGTGGGTTGCCGACGGCCATCTCCGCTTTGCTCTGCACTGCCCCAAGGCCGCCTCGGTCGAAGTGGTGGGCGACTGGACTGGCTGGCAGGATTCGCCGCTGCCCATGCGCTCGACCCTCGACGGCACCTATTGGTGGGCGCAGGTGCCGGTCGCGGATGTCACTGCCGCACTTGGCGGCTCCTTTCATGGGGAACGCTACAAGTTCCGGCTCAATCAGGTGCGCTTGGTGCAGGATCCGGCTGCCGACTGGGTGGACAACTCAGATCTGAGCAGTGCCTCAAGGCTGGTGGATCATCAGGCGTTTGCTTGGCAGGCAGCTGATTGGCAGCGGCCCGGCTGGGAATCGCTCAACATCTACCAGCTCCATCCGTCGAGGTTCAGCAGCCGCGACGGGCAGCACGGTCTTGATGCTGTGACGCGCGAGATGACCGCCCCTGACGGCTATCTCCGCAAGGTTAAGGCGACAGCCGTGCTGCTGATGCCCACCTGCGAGTTTGCCGGAGACGACAGCTGGGGCTACAATCCTTCGTTCTTCTACTCAGTTGAGTCTGCCTATGGCGGCCCGGACGCGCTCAAGCGGCTGGTCGATGCCTGTCATCAGCAGGGCAAGGCGGTGCTGATGGATGTGATCTTCAACCATGCCTCAGCTTCGGACAACGTGCTGTGGAGTGTCGCGCCTGAGAGCTTCTTTGACGGCGACACGGACTGGGGGCCGATGATCAACTTCGACCATCCACAGGTGCTGCACTTCTTTGAGCGCAACTTGACGCACTTCATGCGGAACTACAGGATTGACGGCTTCCGCTTCGATTTCACCCGTGTTGTCCGCTTCGGCGATCAGTGGATCGCCCATGTCAGGCAGCCTGGCTCCGGCGGCGGCTGGGGCTTCATGCAGCGGCTTCGCGAAGCGGTCCGCCAAGTTGACGGACGCTGCCTGATGATGGCCGAGAATTTGCCCAATGACTGGGATCTCAGCTATAACAGCGGCCCGATGGACACGCAATGGTGCGATGATTTCCATGACCGCATGGTGGATGCGTGCAGAGGCTGGGACATGATGAACCGCTTGGCGGATGCTGTGCGGATGACGCACACGGCCTGCACCCGCTGGCATGAGGCAACCAACTATGCCGAGAGTCACGACGAGGTGGGCAATGAGCCAAACCGCATCAGCTGTGTGGCTGGGCCTGGCCAAGGCCTGCGGCGGAGCAAGGTGGCGAGTGCCGCAACGCTCCTGAGCCGGGGCATTCCGCTTTCCTTCATGGGCGCGGAAACGGGCGAGTGGCGGCAGTTTAACAAGGATGGCGAGCAAGTGCTTGATCTCAACCATTATGAACAGGACGGCGCAGCCTGTTGCTTGCGGAACTGGTGGAACCGGCTCTCCGAGATCCGCCGGGGCAATCCGCGTCTTGAGGGGCCTTCGCCGCTCCGGGTGAAATTCGCGCAGCAAGGGATGCTGGCCTTCACGCGCGGCGAGGCCAACGATCTGTTCATCCTCCTGAACTTCAGCGGCTGGTCCGGCTGGCGTTCGCTCGCGGAGCTTAATCTGCCCGATGGGGAGTACAAGGAACTGGTGAATTCAACCTGGGGAGACTACCGGGTTGAGTGGGAAGATGAACACTCCAACGGCGGCTGGGATGCTCACATGCACCGTGGCCACTGGCTGAATATCCCCGATTACGGAGTCGTGATGCTGGAGAAGCATTGAGCGCAACGGCGCACGACGGTCGTCTTCACTAAGCTGGATGTCAGAAAGCTGACGCGGGGGCGGAAGCAGGGAAACAGCAGTTGTTGATTGACCTGCAATCAGGCCGACATCTCTGGCAGCATGGAGAAAAAGCCTTCCTGTTGCGGCAAGTGATTATGAACTGGGCGCAGGTAGGGCGTAAGTCACTTCTTCCCCGTTGATTTTGACATAGCCGCGCTTCACCAAGGCATCCCAAACCGCATCAATTTTAGTAGCAGGCAGCGTTATGCCGCATCTTGCATGAATAGTGCTTCGGAGTGCCTTGGGAGTACGCGGCTTTTTATCCTTCCGTTTAATGAGATCATCCACTGCTAATTTGAGCAGCTCTTCAGGTGAAGCAGATGCTGCCGGTGCAGCCTTGCTTTCCTGTTGCGGTGGAGCTACCTTAAAGCATGGCATTTCTTCTATTGATACAGAGCGGGCGGCGAAAGTTTTCCGCCCCCGCAAATGTCGGATCAGGGGATCAAAGCCAGTATCCTTGGAGATGATGTGGAAAAAGCCAGCTGGGTGGGTCAGCCGCCGCCAGCGCGCCGAGGTAATAGGCGATATGGAAATCCAGCGCGTTGCTGCCGGAGGTTTCCAGAACTATGTATTCAGCCCGGCTGCCTAATCCCTGCATGGCTGTGACTAATTCTACCGGCAGCTTGGTGTTGTTTGGGCCAAGAAAGACCCTCACTTGGAATTCCCCGCCTTTGAGCAACGCGAGCGACTGCACCTGCACATTTTCGTAGTCAATGAGAACGTAATTACTTTTCATGCGCCGTCAGCTCCCCCTTCAGCGAGTGCTGCCCCGCATGGTTGATCGTCACCATGACCAGATCACCGGGCTGGAGATCATCTGGCCCGGCGAAATGGACGATGTGATTGCTGCCGGTGCGGCCCTGCACGCCTGATTCGCTCCTTCCTTCCACCATCACCTCGATGCTCCTGCCGAGGAAGTCCCGGTTGCGCTCCAAGCTGATTTCGTCCTGCCGCGCCTGAAAGCGTTCCAGCCGTTCGCTCTTGACCTGCTCGTCCACCTTGTCGGGAAAGGCGGCGGAGCGAGTATTGGGCCGGTCAGAGTATTTGAAAGAGAAGGAGCCGTGGAAGCGCACCGTCTCCAGCAGGCTCATGGTCTGCTCGAAATCAGCTTCAGTCTCGCCGGGAAAGCCGACGATCACATCGGTGCTCAGGGCGATGTCCGGGCAAAAGGAGCGCAGCTCATCCACTTTCTCTAAGTACAGCTCGCGGGTGTACTTGCGGTGCATCCGCTGCAGCACGGTGTTGGAGCCAGCCTGCACCGGCAGGTGGAAATGCGGACAGAGCTTAGGCAGATCGCGGAAGCAGCGCATCAGCTCCGTTGATAAATCCTGCGGGTTGGAGGTGGTGAAGCGCAGCCGCCGCAGGCCGGGCACTGCCGCCGTCATCTTCAGCAGCTCGGCGAAACTGACTGGCCGCTCCGCCACCGGATTGGTCGTGCCGTAAGAGTTGACGTTCTGGCCAAGCAGGGTGATCTCCCGCACGCCACGGCTGACCAGCAGCTCCGCCTCCTCCAGTATGTCCGCGACCGGGCGGCTGATCTCGCGGCCCCGCGTGGTCGGCACGACGCAATAGGCGCAGTAGTTGTCGCAGCCCTGCATGATGGTGACGAACTTGCGGAATTCGGGCAGGGCAGGGGTGTTGCGCAGCAGCTTCTGGAAGGGCGGAATGACGAAAGCCTTGTCCAGACCGCAGGCGGTCTCGCGCTTACTCTCGCCGCGCTCCAGCCGCTGGAGCAGCTCCGGCAGCCGCCAGAGCTGCTGCGTGCCGATGACGATGTCCACGTGCGGCATCCGCTCGAAGATGCGCTCGCCCTCCTGTTGGGCCACACAGCCAGCCACAGCGATACGCAGGCCGGGTCGCCGCCGCTTCTCCTGCCGCAGCGAGCCAAGCAGACTGAAGAACTTCTGCTCCGCCTTGGCCCGGATCGAGCAGGTGTTGAGGATGATCAGATCGGCCTGCTCTGCGTCCGCGCCTGCAATGTAGCCGCTTTGCGCCAAGAGCTGCTCCATGATCTCGGAGTCCCGCTCGTTCATCTGGCAGCCGAAGGTCTTGATGTGAAGATGTTTGGTCATGATGTCGTCGCCAAAAAAGAGGGCGGGCCAAGCAGCCCGCCCGCTTCGCATGAACAAGCTGTCCTTGTTCAGCAATTTCGCTGCAACCTACCGCAGAACACCGCCGGGCGCAACTGTTTTCTGGCAAGGGCGCGCGCTGGAGCGGCGGATGCTGCGGCCTTGCCTGCCGCAGCATCCCGGAAGACAAGAAAAAACAGCGGCGGATCAGCTTGCGCAGCCGCTGCCGCACGTTGCCGCATGATTTTTTTTATTGCGTCGGCTATGATGAATGCGGACATCTTCAGCGCGGCCTTTTGACGGACAGCTGCCGCACGTCAGGCAATCCTTCATCTCTCTCTCTCGGACAAGGAACTTCCCATGAGTAAGCACTATCTCAGCACGCTGTTTGAACCGAAGTCTGTGGCCGTATTTGGGGCCAGCGACCGTGAATGCGCGGTCGGCAACTTGGTGTTTAAGAACATGATTGAGGGCGGCTTTGCGGGTGAGGTCTATCCGATCAACCCGAAGCGCGACGAGGTGCAGGGCCGCAAAGCGTATCCTGACTTGAAGAGCATCGGCCAGCCGGTGGACTTGGCGGTGATCACCACGCCAGCAGCGACCGTGCCGGGCATCA
This sequence comes from Desulfobulbaceae bacterium, assembly GCA_011391865.1. GTDB lineage: Bacteria > Desulfobacterota > Desulfobulbia > Desulfobulbales > Desulfobulbaceae > Electronema. The sequence continues at coordinate 30,006 of JAABPV010000044.1, forward strand.
TCGAAGCCTGCGGCAACTACGGCATCCGCTCGGCAGTGATCATCTCGGCAGGCTTTCGCGAGGTGGGGCCGCAGGGCCTGAAGCTGGAGCAGGCGGTGCTGGAGACCGCCCGCCGTCACGGGCTACGCTTTGTTGGGCCGAACTGCCTTGGCATCATGCGGCCTGAGACCGGCCTCAACTGCACCTTCAACAAGGGCGGGGCCAATCCGGGCAACATCGCCTTGGTCTCGCAGTCGGGCGCACTCTGCACCGCCATCCTCGACTGGTCAGCAGCGAACAAGATCGGCTTCTCCACCGTGGTCTCCACCGGCATATCCGCTGATATAGACTTCGGCGACGTGCTGGATTACCTAGTCAATGACCCGAAGACCAAGAGCATCCTCCTCTACATCGAGGGCATCCACAACGCGCTCTCCTTCATGAGCGGCCTGCGGGCAGCAGCACGCTTCAAGCCGGTCATCGTCCTCAAGGTGGGCCGCCACGCCACCGGTTCCAAGGCGGCCATGTCGCACACCGGTGCGCTGGTTGGGGCGGATGACGTGTTCGATAGCGCCCTGCGACGGGCGGGCGTGCTGCGCGGGATGCGCATCGCCAACCTCTTCTCTGCCGCCTCCATCCTCACCTTCCCGATCAAGGCAGGCGGCGAGCGGCTGGCGATCATCACCAACGGCGGCGGCCCCGGCGTGATGGCCACAGACCGCGCCGCTGATCTCACCTTGCCCTTAGCCCAGCTCTCTCAGGAGACGCTGAAGAAGCTCAACGCAGTGCTGCCTGCAACGTGGTCAAAGAGCAATCCGGTCGATATCATCGGCGACGCGACCCCGGAACGCTACGCGCAAGCCGTGGCAGCCTGCGCGGAAGACCCCGGCGTGGATGGCTTGCTGGTTATCTTGACTCCGCAGGCGATGACCGACCCGGCAGGCGTGGCCAAGGCACTGGTAGGCTTGGAGCGGAGCAAGGGCAAGCCGCTGCTGACCTGCTGGATGGGCGAAATTCAGGTGGCGGAAGGCCGCAGCATCCTCCGCGACGCGAATATTCCGACCTTCAACACCCCGGAAACGGCGGTGGACGCTTTTTCGTATTTGGTCAACCACAGCCGCAACCAGAAGCTGCTTTTGGAAACGCCTGCGCCGATGTCCTTGGATGAAGCGCCGGGTGTCGAGGGAGCGCGGCTGATCATTGAGAGCGCGCTGGCTGAAGGCCGCAAAGTCCTCAGCGAGGTGGAGTCGAAGGCCGTGCTGAAGGCCTTCCACATTCCCACCGCCCATGCGAGCATCGTCCGTTCGCCCAACGAGGCACTGGTGCAGGCGGAAAGCATCGGCTTCCCGGTGGCTTTGAAGATCAACTCGCCGGACATCACCCACAAGTCGGACGCGGGCGGCGTGCGGCTCGGCATCAGCAACGCCCAGGCCGCCCGCAGTGCCTACAACGAGATGCTGGCCGCTGTGCGCAAAAACCGGCCAGAGGCGCGTATTGACGGCGTGACCATCCAGCCGATGCTTCGGCGGCCCAATGGCCGCGAGCTGCTGGTGGGTATCGTCACCGATCCGGTCTTTGGCCCGGTGATCACCTTTGGCGCGGGCGGCATAGCAGTCGAGGTGATGGGCGACCGGGCCGTGACCCTGCCGCCGCTCAACCACAAGCTGGTGCAGGACTTGATCGGCAGGACGAGGATATCCAAGCTGCTCGGTGCCTTCCGTCACATGCCGCCAACCAACATGGAGGCACTGGAGCAGGTGCTGCTGCGGGTTTCGGAGATTGCCTGTGAGCTGCCGCTGGTCAAGGAGCTGGACATCAACCCGCTGATTGTTGATGAGAACGGGGCTATTGCTGTAGATGCCCGCATCGTGGTGGATTACCACGTGCAGACCTCTGACCGCTACAGCCACATGGCCATTTATCCCTATCCGTCGCATCTCGTCACCAAGCGGCAGCTGCCGGACGGCACTGATCTGGTCATCCGGCCCATCCGCCCAGAGGATGTGGAGCTGGAGCAGACCTTTGTCCGCAACCTCTCTGAGCAGACCAAGTATTTCCGCTTCATGCAGGCGATGAACGAACTCAGCCCGCAGATGCTGGCCCGCTTCACCCAGATTGACTACAACCGAGAAATGGCGCTCATCGCTGTGGTGCCTGAGAAGGAGGCTGATGAGGGCAAGGAGAAACAGATCGGCGTGGCCCGTTACAGCATCAACCCAGACGGCAGAAGCTGCGAGTTCGCTATTGTCGTGGCTGACGAATGGCAGCGGCAAGGCATTGCCCACCTGCTCATGCAGCAGCTCATTGCTACGGCCCGCAACCAAGGCCTCCAGATCATGGAAGGCGATGTGCTATCCAACAACCACGACATGCTCACCCTTGCCGAGAAGCTGGGATTCAGCGTCAGCACCAGCGATGAAGGCGGCGATGTTGCGCATGTGGTGTTGAGGATGTGAGAGGTGCATTGACATGACCATGCAACATGCTGAATCAGTCCGCCGCGCTTTGATCGTCACAGCACTGCCGGTGGAATACGCCGCCGTGCGCGGGCATCTGAAAGACCTTGCTGAAAAGGAGCATCCGCAAGGCGATATCTACGAGCAAGGCATCTTTCAGGCCGACGGCCAGCAATGGCAGGTCGGCATTGTCGAAATGGGCATGGGCAATCCGAACGCCGCGCAAAAGAGCGAGCGGGCGATTGCCCATTTCCAGCCTGAAGCCGTACTTTTTGTCGGCATTGCGGGCGGGATCAAGGATGCGAAGATTGCTGACGTGGTGGTGGCGAGCAAGGTCTATGGCTATCATTTCGGCAAGGCTGCCGAGGACTTCAAAACACGACCTGAAGTTGGCCTGCCCGGCCACCGTCTTCTCGAACGCGCCCGCGCCGAAGCCCGCAAACCGGACTGGCTGACGCGGCTACCGGAAATACCGCTGCCTGCGCCGAAGGTCTTTCTCGGCGCGATTGCCGCAGGTGAGCAGGTGGTGACTTCCACCCAGTCGGTGAGTTATCAGCTCATCCGCAATTCTTATAACGACGCGCTGGCCTTGGAAATGGAAAGCTACGGCTTTTTCAAAGCGGTGCAGGCTCATTCCGGGCTGGAGGCTTTGGCGGTGCGCGGCATTTCAGACTTGCTGGAAGGCAAATCTGAAGCTGACGGCGGCGGTTCGCAGGAACGCGCCTCGCAACATGCCGCCGCCTTTGCTTTTGAAGTGCTGGCCAAGCTGAAGCTGCCGGAAAAGAATGTCCGAGTTGAAGTTCGCGAAATCGTGCGCGAGGTTCCTGCCCCGTCCGCGCCGCTCCTCTCCAATCTCCCTCATCAGCCCTTCTTCTTTGGCCGGACAAAGGAGCTGGCCAGCATTGCTGAAGCCATTTCACCGGAAGCCCGCACGTGGGGCGCGTTGATTGACGGTCCCGGCGGCATCGGCAAGACCGCGCTGGCCATCAAAGCTGGACACGATGCGCCTGCCGCACATTTTGAGCGCAAGATTTTCCTTTCCGCCAAGGTGCGCGAGCTGACCCCGACGGGCGAGCAGTCGTTGGATGACTTCATTTCCCGCGATTACCAAACCTTGCTGGCCGATTTAGCCCGTGAGCTGGACGCGGACAATGCAGCGCAGGCCGCGCCGGAAGAGCGTGTCAAAGCAGTGCATCATGCCTTGACCGGCAAGCGCATCCTGCTGGTGATTGACAACGTGGAGACCTTCCCGGAAACCGAGCGCGTCCGGCTGTATCAGTTTCTCTCCCGCCTGCCTGAGGGCTGCAAAGCGATTGTCACCAGCCGCCGCCGCACGGACATTGATGCCCGCGTCATCCGCCTTGACCGCTTGGAACGGCAGGATGCCTTTGCCCTGCTGGATGAGCTGGCCAAGGACAACCCGCATCTGAGCAAGGCCACGGCGCAGGAGCGCGGCGATTTGTACGAAATCACCGGCGGCAATCCGCTCATCATCCGCTGGACAGTCGGCCAGCTGGGGCGCACGGGCAGCCGCTGCCGCACAGTTGCCGAAGCCTGCGCCTTTCTGGAAGCCGCGCCCAAGGGCAATGACCCGCTCGAATACATTTTCGGCGACCTTGTGGACACCTTCACCGAGAGCGAAACCGCTGTGCTGGCCGCGCTGGCCCTGTTCAGCCATCCTGCGCCGGTGGAGCAGATTGCGGCTGTGGCCGGAATTGCCGCCCAATCCGCCCGCACCGCGCTGGAAGATCTGAACAGCCGCGCCCTGCTGGTGGCGGACGAGGAAGGGGAAAAGTTCCTCCTGCCCAAGCTGGCCGCAACCTTTATCCGCCGCAAACGGCCTGAGCATGTGGCTGTCAGCGGCGACCGCCTGACGGAACGTGCTTTTGCCTTGGCCTTGGAGAACGGCTATCAACAATATGAGCGTTTTCCGGTGCTGGAAGCGGAATGGCCGCTGCTTGCTGCTGCCATTTCACTCTTTGTTCAAGGCGAGAATGAGCGGTTGCAGCGTGTATGCGATGCGCTGGATACGTTCTTCAACTTTTCTGGCCGCTGGGATGAGCAGTTCTCCCTATGTCAGCAGGCTGAAGAAAGGGCACTATCCGCTGGAGACAGCAAGAATGCAGGCTGGCGGGCGTATAATGCAGGATTTATCTATTACTGGCGCAGACAAACGGCCAACGTCTTGGAATGTGCCGCCCGCTGTGCCAAGCATTGGGAGAAAGCTGGGGCGCAGGAGCTGGCCTATGCTATCCGGCTGCGTGGCATTGGGCATACATTGGAAAAAAACTACCCGGCAGCGGTTGCTGCGTATCAGGAATCGTTTGCTCTTTGGCGAGCCATTGCGCCGGAGAGCGAGGATGTGGCTATTGCGTTGAATGACTTGGCTGATGTAGAGCAGTTACAGGGTAATTTTTCCGCAGCTGAACGTGATTACAAAGAAGCCTTGCGGATTGCGAAGAAGACAAAGCAGCATGAAGGAGTTGCTAGCTACACCGGTAACTTGGCCGAGCTTGCCCTTGACCGGAAAGACTGGCCGCAAGCCGAAAAACTCGCCCGGCAGGCGTTAGAACTGACGGAAAAGATCGGACGACAGGAGATGATTGGCTTCGTTTGCCGCGTCATCGCTAAAGCACTTGCCCGTCAAGGCCAGGCCGCAGAGGGCTTGGACTACGCCCGCCGCTCTGTGGACATCTTCAGCCGCCTGCGCCAGCCGAATGAGCTGGAAAGAGCGCAGGCCGCCCTGCGGGAATGCGGCGGCGGGAATTCATAAACGGCCCTCACAACATCCGCTTTGCTTTTTCCACGCCCTCCGCGAGTGTGCGGGAGAAGTTGACTTTTCCGACCTGTTTCCGCAGCCCGGCCCGGCGCAGCTTGAGAATCATCTGCGGCTGAAGGTTGTTGATGACTAATTTCACGCCGCTTTTCTCCAAGTTTCTGATGATGGACTCCATCGCCACAATCGCGCTCATGTCAATCATGTTCACCTTGCTCATCTCCAGCACGACCACGCGCACATCTGGGCTGATTGAGGTGATGTTCTTCATTGATTTCTGTGCTGAACCAAAGAAGAGCGGCCCGTTGATATCATAAATGGAGATTTCGGCAGGCAGAACACCCAAGCCGTGATGCTCGTGCTCCATTTTTTTAGTCGTGGTCAGATTGATGGTGTTCTGAATGAAAAGGATGGCGGCCAAGCTCATGCCCACGCCCACAGCTATTGCCATGTCAAAAAGCACAGTCAGCGAGAAGCAGATCAGGAGAACGGCGACATCGCTGCGTGGGGCAATCCTGACCGTGCGGATGAAGTGCTTCACTTCGCTCATGTTCCACGCGACAATGAAGAGCAGGGCGGCCATCGAGGCCATTGGGATGTACGACAGCAGCGGGGTGATCAGTAAAATCGCAAGCAGGACAAAAAGGCTGTGGACTATCGCGGCCAAGGGCGTGCGTCCGCCTGCCTTGATGTTGGTTGCTGTCCGGGCGATGGCGGCGGTGGCCGGAATGCCGCCGAAGAAGGGCGCGACAATGTTGCCGATGCCTTGGCCGATCAGCTCGTCGTTGGAATCATGCTTGCAGCCGCTCAGGCCGTCGGCGATCACCGAGCAGAGCAGCGAAGTGATGGCACCGAGCACGGCAATGGCGATGGCGGAGGGAAAAAGATCGTGCAGCATCTGCCAGCTCAGGCCGACAGGCGTGCCGTCCGCGCCGGGGAGGTTCCACGGCCAGTTCAGGCTGGGCAGAAAAGGAGGGATGCCGCCGCCGCTCACCCCGTTCATCTCATAGTGAAAGCGGCTGCCGATGGTGGCGGCGACAAAATCCGGGCTGATTTTGCTCCCGGCCCATGCGGCGATGGAGCCGACTAACACGGCAACGAGGTGGCCCGGCACCTTCGAGCGCAGCCGGGGCCAGACCAGCAGCACCGCCAAAGTCAGGATGCCGATGAGGAAATCCGCAAGGGTGGCAGTTGGCACAGCACGCATGATCGCGCCGACCTGCTCAAGATAATGGCCGTCTACAGCCTCCACCTCAAGCCCGAAGAAATCTTTGATCTGAAAAGTGGCGATGATCACCGCAATCCCGGAGGTGAAGCCAACCGTGACCGGATACGGCACCACCTCAATCAGGCTGCCGAGCTTGGCCGCGCCCATGATGATCATGATGATTCCGGCCATCGCGCCGCTCACCAGCAGGCCGCCCACGCCGAATTTTTGCACAATCGGCAGCAGGACAACCGTGAAGGCGGCTGTGGGGCCGGAAACATTGATGACTGAGCCGCCGCTGAGGGAAATGACGATGCCCGCCACAATCGCCGTGTAGAGGCCGTGCTGCGGTGCCACCCCGCTGGCGATGGCGAAGGCCATGGACAGCGGCAGGGCGACGATGCCGACAATCAGGCCGGAAAGCACGTCGGCCTGAACAGCCGCGAAGGAAGGTTTTGCCTTGACGGTTTGGGTGAATGCTGCAAACATCTTGTTCCTTTCTGCTGAATTTTTGGCAAGCCGGAGCGGAATGCCCCTGATCATGCGGAAAGGTTGCGAAATATAGCGCGGTTTGCCAGCCTGTAAAGGGGAATGTGCGGGAAAAATGCGCGGCGGAAAAAAGACGGCCCGGCTATGCCTGCGGGCGCGGATTGGGCTTGCAAAAATGCTGTTCCGTTTTTAAAGTAGGGCGTTTTTTTGAACATGTCATCGCATCCTCAAACCTTCAACCAACCAGTTACAGCTATGGCGCTGATCGTGCAGAAATTCGGCGGGACCTCGGTGGGTTCCACGGAAAAGATAAAAAATGTGGCCAAGCGGGTGCTGCGCTATCAGCAGCAGGGCCACCAAGTGGTCGTGGTGCTGTCGGCCATGTCCGGCCAGACTGACCGGCTGCTGGGCTGGGCCGGGGAGATGCAGCGGCTGCCTGATCTCCGCGAGACCGACATGCTTTTAGCCACCGGCGAGCAGGTGACGATCGCCCTTTTCGCGATGGCGATGAAGGAGATGGGCTGCGACGCGGTCTCGCTGCTCGGCGACCAAGTGCGGATCATCACCGACACGATGCACACCAAGGCCCGCATCCGCGAAATTGAGCCTGATCTAATCCGCAAACACCTTGACGCAGGCCGGGTGGTGGTGGTCGCGGGCTTCCAAGGCGTGACCGCAGAGGGCGAGATCACCACGCTGGGCCGTGGCGGTTCAGACACCACCGCCGTCGCGCTGGCTGCCGCGCTCAAGGCCGACAGCTGCGAGATTTACACCGATGTTGAGGGCGTGTACACCACCGACCCCAACATCTGCGCCCAAGCGCGCAAAATCAAGATGATCACCTATGACGAAATGCTGGAGCTGGCCAGCCTCGGTGCCAAGGTGCTGGAAATCCGCTCCGTGGGCTTGGCCAAACGCTACAAGGTTCCGCTGCATGTTCGTTCCACTTTTTCAGAAAACGAAGGCACTTGGGTCGTCGAGGAGGATAGACTTATGGAGTCCATGCTGGTCTCAGGCATCACCTATAGCAGAAAGGAAGCGCGCATCACTATCAAGGCTGTGCCGGATCAGCCCGGCGTTGCGTCAAAAATTTTCCTGCCCATCTCCAACGCAGGCATTCTGGTGGACATGATCCTCCAGAACACGCGGGAAGGGCAGCTGACCGACATCACCTTCACCGTGCTTCGGACAGATTATCTGCGGACCATGGAAATTTTGAAGCAGACAGCGGCGGAGATCGGGGCGGAGTCAGTGAGCAGCGACGAGTCCATCGCCAAGATTTCCATTGTCGGCGTGGGAATGCGCAATCACTCCGGCATAGCCTCGACCATGTTCCAAATCATGGCCAATGAGGGCATCAACATCATGATGATCGCCACCTCGGAGATCAAGGTGTCCTGCATCATCGCCGAGAAATACACCGAGCTGGCGGTGCGCGCGCTGCATTCGGCCTTTGCCTTGGACAAGGCGAATCAGCCGACGGAGGAGTAAGCGGCAGTTTTGCTGCAAAGAGCGAAGCCCCTTCTGACAGACAGAAGGGGCTTCGCCGTTTTATCCACCCACTCTATTACGCGCCTTATCGTCCTTTGTGATGACGATGCGGTGCTTTTTTCTTTCTTATCCCGCCACAGCCATAATATTGTCGCTGATCGACGGCAGAATTCCAGCAATAAGCATCGCCGCAGTCAGCAGAAAGAGGCTGATGAACTGCACGCCATCCAGCATCAGCGGTTTCCGCGCAACCTGCGGCTCAATGATGTAGGCTTCTTTCACCAGCAGCAGGTAGTAATAGAGGGAAATGGTCGAGTTAAGGGCGGCGAAGACCACCATCGCATAATAGCCCTGCTTGGCCGCAGCGGCGAAAAGGAAGAACTTTCCCATGAAACCGGCCAAGGGGGGAATTCCAGCCAGCGAGAAGGCGGTGAGCATTAGCACTGCGGCCAGCACCGGGTTGTTTTTGCCCAAGCCTTGTAGACCGCTGCGCTGCTCGTCGCCGTCGCGCCCGATTGCGGCAAGAATAAAGAAAATGGCGTAGTTGGCCGCCGCATAGACAAAGAGGTAGAAGATGACCGAGGAGCGGCCAAGTCCTGCGTCGCCAGCCAAGGCCATGATGATGTAGCCAGCCTGAGCGATGGAGGAATAGGCCATGAAGCGGCGCAGCCGCTCCTGCTTGAGCGCGCCGAGATTGCCCACCGTCATGGTGGCTGCGGCGAGAATCAGGATGACCGGCTGAAGCTGGCTGTGCAAGGCGGCCAGCGGGCCGTAGAGCAAGGCGAGGAGAAAGGCGACAGCCACTGCTTTGGACGACACGGAGATGAAGGCCGTCACCGGGGTCGGCGCGCCGTCATAGACATCCGGTGCCCACATGTGGAAAGGGAAGACGGTCAGCTTGAAGCCGATGGCGGCCAAGACAAAGAGCACACCCAAGCGGAGCAGTGGCTCGTCAGGATTGGCGGTGCAGAATTTCGCCAGAGCCTCAAAAGTTACGGAGCCTGCCGCGCCGTAAAGGAAAGACAGGCCGAAGAGCATCAGGCCGGTGGAAATCGCCCCCATCATCATGTACTTGGTCGAGGCTTCCAGCGACAGCGCGTCTTCCTTGTAGAAGCCGCTGAGGATGTAGAGCGGAATTGCGGACAGCTCGATGCCGATGAACAGGGTCAGCAGGTCGGTGGCGGAAACCACAGTGAACATGCCAAAGGTGCAAAGCAGGATGATAGTCAGAAACTCGCTGCGGTGGCGGAGCGTGCCCCGCTTGTTGCCGCCTGGCGTGAAATACGACCCGGAGAGCAGCACCGTGAAGAGCGCGGAGAGCACAAAGACCTGCTTGAAGAGCAGCGAGGTGCCAGTGACAAGATAGCCGCCCGGATACAGCGCTGTCTGGTCATACGGCAGGCGCAGCAGGACAACGAAGATGGCGCAGAGTCCCAGCCAAGCGAAATGAAACGGCACGGTCGAGGTCAGGTTGACTTTGCCCTTGTACAGATCGTAGCCCATGATTAGGGCGGCCAGCAGGACAAGGAGGATATCCGGCAAGAGGAGTTTCATGGGATTAACGCATCAGGTTGTTGTAAATGGGATGCACCGCGCCGTTGACCAGCTCGACAATCCAGCCGGGCAGGATGCCCATTGCGAAGAGACAGAAGAGCAGGATCGTCACCGGAATTTTTTCGATCAGAGAGGCATCAGTCAGGGTCTTGTAATGGTCGGAGATCGGCCCGTTGACCAAGCCGTTTACCGCCCGCAGGACATAGACCGCTGTCACGACAATGGAGAGCACGGCCAGCACGGTGCAGAAGCGGTAGAGCGGCGCAGGATTGGCGAAGGCACCGACAAAGACGTTGGCCTCGGCGACAAAGCCCGACAAACCAGGCAGGCCTAAGCCCGCCAAGCCGACGATCACATAAGCCACCGAAAGAAAAGGCATCACCTTCATCAGGCCGCCCATCTCGCTGACTGTGCGGGTGTGGGTTCTGCCGTAAATCATACCGATCAGACAGAAGAAGAGGGCGGTCATCAGGCCGTGGGAGATCATCTGCAAGACCCCGCCCTTGATGCCTGCGAATGTCAGGGCGGTGAAGCCGAAAAGCACCATGCCGCAGTGTGAAACCGAGGAATAGGCGGTGATGTATTTCAGGTCGGTCTGCTTGATCGCCCCGAACGCGCCGTAGAGCACGTTGATGGTGACAAGCACTAAGAAGAAGGACATCCACATGTTCGCTCCTTCCGGCAGCAGGTACATGCCGACACGCAGGCAGCCGTAGCCACCGAGCTTCATCAGCACGCCAGCATGGAGCATGGACACCGCTGTGGGCGCGGAGGCGTGGCCGTCTGGCGACCAAGTGTGGAAGGGGAAGATCGCGCCCAGCACGCCGAAGCCAAGGAAGATCAGCGGAAAGGCCCAGTATTGGAATTCCGGCGAGAACGTGGCTTGGGCCAGCTTCTGGAGGTCAAAACTGTTCATGCCGGATTCAAAGTAGAGGCCCAAGATGCCCGCGAGGATGAAGGCCGAGCCAGCCACCAGCATCAGGGTCAGCTTCATGGCCGAGTATTCTTTCCTGCCCGTGCCCCAGAGGCCGATCAGCAGGTACATCGGCAGCACCGCGATCTCGTAGAAGACGAAGAAGGTGAAGAGATCTAGGGAAATGAACACGCCGTACACCCCGGCGACCAGCACGTTGAGGAGGACAAAGAACTCCTTTGCCTGCTTCTCTACGTTCCAGCTCGCCAGCACCCCGCAGAAGATGACGATGGCCGTGAGCAGCATCATCAGCACCGAGATGGCATCCACGCCGATGTTGTACTCGATGTTCAGCATTTGCAGCCAAACCGTCTTGCCGGTGAAATGGAAATGGCTGAGTTTCGCCCCTGCTGCCGCCGGGTGTTCCGACGACGTGCTAATAAAGGCGAAGGTCAGGCCGATCACCAGCAGCAGGTTGATCAGGTTCCCGGCCAGCGAAATCTTCTTGATGCGCCGGTGGTCATCGCGGTCAACCGGCAGGGAGACCAGCGCGGTGAGGAAAGGGACAGCCCAGATCAAGGTGAGCAGAAATGATCCGTTCATAAAAAGACTCCGTTGCTGGGTTCGCAGGTGCGGCTGAGGTTGGTCATGGTGCGATTGCAGTTAATTTCTTTTTTGCTGCCGGGATGCTTCACGGTTCACCAATCTATCAGCATGTTGTTTTTCACCTTCTTTTATTGCGGCAAAAATCCGGTCAATATCATTGCCGTGTTTCGCGGCATGGGCAGCTCTGAATTTTCGTATTTCTTCTACGATGGGATCATCTCTCATTGGCTCTTGATCTTCGATGATGCTGCAACAAGAGGCTTGATCTCATTGCTTTCAATGTCGGCAGGCATTGGGCAGCCTTGCTTTTCCCACTGGTTCAGGTCTTCAACCATTTCATGAATGCTGTAATTATGCTTTGCCGAATATTCGTCACGGAGACGGCGCGTTTCTTCAACAATGGGATCATTCCACATGAGATGCTCCAATCAATTCTTCAGGGGTGCAAAGGACAGGCGGTTCAAAACCGCATTCACGACAAACATGCTCAATAAGCGGACGCTTTATGGCGTTTGCAATGTGCTTGCAGTTCCATGTGAGCAGAAAATCAAGGCGATGGTATGCAGCTATCGCAATATGAAGCGCATCTGCCGCTGCCTTCTCTGGAAGTGCAGCCTGCTGAATAAGGCGTTCAGATAATTTTTCCGCCTCCGGTGTAACAGCGACAAGAGGAATGTCTTGCAGCCACTGCAAACGAGCCGATGCTGCTGTCGCATCTCCAGCACTGGCCTCTCTGAGTACCAATGCTGAAGTGCAAGCAGCGAAGCCACCGCGTTCCGCAAGCCACCAATCATGCGTAAGCTGCTGATGGCCTGCCGCAATGATGTCACGGCTGGGGCGGGAAGCCAGATAGCTGATTATGCTTGTTTCAATATAAACTTTTGGTTTCACCTTCTTATTCTCATCATCAAATGACATCCTGATAATTGGTGATGTCTCGATTGCCCATCAATAGCCCTGGCACCCTGATGTCTTCATCAATTTCATCCCAATGAATTCCCATGCCGCCGCTTAACTCATATTGATTGCGCTGCTGTGCAGTGGCATTGAGCAAACGGGAAAAATAAGCTAACGGGACAAACAACTGCCGCCCATCATAAAACGCTATGCACAGATTTTATTGGTCAAACCAAACTGTTGACGCTTTAGCTTCGAGATGTTGCATAACGCACCTGCCGGATGCGGTCAACGGTCTCATCTTCCATGCGCCCACATGTAACGCTCTTGGTCTCTACTGAGAAGATCAGCTCGCATAGCTTCTTGTTTAGATTTCTCTAAACGCCGGAAAATGCCCTTTAGTTCAGAATCAACAGAATCTTTACTGTAACCTCGTTCGACAGCTTTTTCATACCAAGAATGTCCTAAATTGTATTGCCCGGTTTCCATATACACTGCGCCAAGAAGAGTGCATGGTCGGAAATCTTGAGGGGTATACTCGTGAGCTTGCTTTCCAAGACCTAACGCTTCGTCCCACTTCGCCAAATCCCGTTTGACTCCGCCATGCGTTGTGCAAAGTGCTGATCTCAATTTTTGATTTTTTAAACCAGACACATCAATTGTCTTCAAGATAGTTGCCGCTGTTCTTGCTTCATCGCATTTGCGATAATGACCGCTTGCATTAACTGCGAACCACGGGTCTTTATTTTTTTCAAATTCTCCGTGGTAAAATTTTGCTTCGTTCTCGTGATATTTTTTTCTCAGTTCATCAGTGAAATAACTTTCGTAGCTATATAAATAATCCTCGTCAGAATCATAACGTTTTGTCGAAAGCCAAATGACCTCTTCATCGGATAAACGTTCACCGTTATCAGCTCGGCGCAAAATATCCATGAGCTTTGCAAAATCGTCTTTTTCAATATAGCGAGTTAATCCATATTTCTCCCTTAACTTGGATTGTCTTTCCTTCGCTCTGTTTCTTGGATCATTATTTATCTTGGCAAAAAGAGCTTCTTGGTCTGATTTTTGTTTAGCAAACATTGCCTCTTGTTTGGCAAGAAACGCCTCTCTTTCTATCTTTTGTCTGGCTTTTTCCGTTGCAGCTACTTCTTCTTCCGTTTTAACTCGTGCAGTTTGTTCTAATTTCGCAATTCTTACAAAATCAGCATAGGAAACTTCGTTTCGTGCATAACTCAATAGTGCAAAGAAACCTTTTTCTTGCAAAAAACCTTGAGTCATATCAGAAAGTTTTTTATTTAGCTCCAAATTTTTGAGTATATTGGAGATACGGCTTCCCGGAATTGACGCGCCAATCAAATCGTCAATTCTATACTTACTTGCTAAATCCATTGATTTATCACCCTCAAACCAATATGCACGGTGGGCGACCGCCTAACCTCTCAGCCGCCCCACCTCCCCCGCCTTACAACACCACCGACACGCTGTTGCTCGGCACGCCTTCGCCTGCCCTGTTGACCGCGACGACGCAGAACTCCAACTCCTTGCCGCGCTTCTGATTGTTGAGCGTGGCTTCCGTCTCAATGAATGTGCCGACCGCTGTCCAGTCGCCTTCGGCCCGTTCGCGCCGCTTGACCGTGTAATAGGAGACAATGCCGCCGCCAGCCGGGCGTTTCCAGTCCAAATGCAGCCAGCCTGCGCTCTGCTGCACCGTTTCGAGCAGCCGGGGCTGGCCGGGCACAGCAGGCGGCCCAGGATTTGCCCGCGCTCCCCAGCCGAGAACCGCCAGCTTGGCATCGTTGCCCTGCGCCGCGTCTTCGGCGTAATGCAGGTTGGTTTTCATGGCCGAAACCAGCCTGTCCTGCGCATCCCGCTTGCCCTCGGTGGCCTGCTGCGCCGCCGCTTGGGCCGCAACCTGCGCGTCGCTTTGATTGATGAAGGCATCCAGCAGGTTGCGCAGCTCGGACACCGCAATCGGCGGATTGGGAAAATCCGCATTTTCGGTCAGCCCCGCGATGATGTTCTGGGCCAAGGCTCTGATTTCCGCTTCACGATGGGGAAAATTCATGGTGCAAACCTCCTGTGGTTTTGGCTGCTTCCGCCCTGTCGTTCAACCGCGCTCATGGCCCGAAACGGCTGGCAAACGCCTTATTCCGAACATGAAACGTCACATTCCGACCCGCGAATGGGCCGCTCCGAACTCGAAATGCCTCGTTCCGAACCAAAAATGACCTATGTCGAACCGCAAACACCGCATTGCGAACAACGAATGCCCCATTTGGAACCACAAATGTCCTGCTCCGAACTCGAAATGCCTCGTTCCGAACCAAAAATGACCTATGTCGAACCGCAAACACCTCATTGCGAACAACGAATGCCCCATTTAGAACCACAAATGTCCTGCTGTGAATCGCACATGGCGCATTCCGAACCTTAAACGCCTCGTTCCGAATTCAAAATGCCTCATTGCGAACAGCGAATGCGGCGTTTTGAACGCCTACATCATTTTCAAGCGTACATCAATTTTCCCTTTGGCAGCGGAATGTCTCTTCCTATTTCCTCAGCCGTCTTAATCCATTCAGCAATAATCACTTCCGCGTTGGCGACAGCCTCCTGATACGTTCTGCCATCAGCCATGCAGCCTGGAAGCTCTGGCACCTCAGCCAGATATGCGCTGTCTTCATTGCTCCAGTAAATGATTATTTCGTACTTCCAGTCCATAGCTCAATCCTCAATGTTCAAACCATATCTGAGAACAATCTCTCTGACCTGCTTTACTTGATACGGTTTTGACATGGCACCTTTCGGTTGCAGATTGATAATTTCATCCACACCGATTTTGGAAAATATATGATGGCCGCCTCTGATGCGCTCCTCAAAACCTAACTGCAAAAGCAGTTGGCAAAGCCCATCGAAGGGTATGTTTGCATCCCCTCGTTTCATGAGGAGATGTTGAAGGAGTTTTTGATAGTGGCCCATCAGAGAAACTCACTTCCCCAGAAACAGCAAGACAATCAAGCCAACCACGGTTGCGCCAAGATAGAGATGCAGCTCGCCGTTCTGCACCAGCCGCACGCCTTTGCCGCCGACTTGCAGCAGCCAGCCGCAGAGGTTCATCGTGCCGTCAACAACATTGCGGTCAAACCACTTGATCGGCGCGGCGACACAGTTGAAGATGATCTTGTGGGTGATGAAGAGATACACTTCATCAACGTAGAACTTGTTCTGCACCACAGTGTGGACTGGGCCGAACGCCTTTTGCAACGCGGCGGCCTTTTCGGTTTTGCCTTCGCCATACAGCAGCCACGCGCAGCCGATGCCGGTCATCGCAACCAGTGTCGCCAGCCAAGGCAGCCAAGCCGGATGCGCGAAATGACCTGTCTCGCCGAGATGCGGCGGTAGCACTTGCGCGACAAAGGAATGCTCCAGCAGACCAGCAAAAATCGTCGGCACAGTCAGGGCGACAATAGGCCAAGTCATCCACGGGTCTTCATGCACATGATGTAGGTGCGAGCGGGCCTCGCCGTGGAAGATCAGGAAAAAGAAACGGAACATGTAGAACGCGGTCAGACCTCCGGTGATCAGGCCGACCAAGAAAGTGACGGTATGGCCTGACTGCAAGGCGGCGAGCAGGATTGCGTCTTTCGACCAGAAGCCGCTCAAGGGGAACACGCCCGCGATGGCAAGACAGGCGGCTAAAAGCGACCAGTAGGTTTTCGGCATGAGCTGCTTCAGGCCGCCCATTTTGAGGATGTCGTTGCTGTGCACTGCGTGAATCACCGCGCCTGCGCCAAGGAAGAGCATACATTTGAAGAAGGCGTGGGTGAAAACGTGATACATGGCGGCGGAAAAGCCAAGCGGATTGACATCTGCGCCGTGATGGCCGCCGCCGTCAGCGCAAACCTTGGCCGCGCCGAGCGAGAAAATCATGTAGCCAAGCTGCGAGAGCGTGGAGAACGCGAGGATGCGCTTGATGTCCATCTGGGTGATGGCGATGACTGCCGCAAACAGGGCAGTGAATGCGCCGATGCACTGGATGACGAAAAGCGTAGTTTCGGATGCGGCGAAAAGTGGGAACATGCGGGCGGTCAGATAGACACCAGCAACCACCATTGTCGCGGAGTGGATGATCGAAGAAACCGGAGTCGGGCCTTCCATCGCGTCCGGCAGCCAGACATGGAGCGGAAACATCGCTGATTTACCCCAGCCGCCTGCAAAGATCAGCAAGGTGCCGAGCGTGAGCACGCCAGCGTCCTTGAGCAGCAGGGCGGTGGACGGACTGTTCAATTCTTGGAAGCTGAAGGTCTGGCTGTAGAAGCTGACCAGCAGGATGCCCAGCAGGAAGAAGGCATCGGCAAAGCGGGTGACAATGAACGCTTTCTTCGAGGCGGCTACTGCCGAGGGCTTTTCGTACCAGAAGCCGATCAGTGAATAGGACGACACGCCGACCAGCTCCCAGAAGACGAACATCTGGAGGATGTTGCCGGACGTGACCAAGCCGAGCATCGAGAAGGAAAACAAGGCGAGCAGAGCGAAAAAGCGGTTGAACGAGCGGTCGCCTTTCATGTAGCCGACTGAATAGATGTTCACCAGCAGCGAGATCACCGTCACCACCACCAGCATCATCACCGAAATCGGATCCAGATACATGCCCAAATTGGCGGTCAGGCCGGGCGCAAAGTTGAGCCACGCGGCATCATAGGCCAGCAGGGTGTGTTTCGGCTGGGAGAGATAGGCGAGCGTGGTCAGCAGGGCATAGCCGAGCGACAAACTGGACATCGCAATGGCAAATTTGGCGACAAATTTATTGTCCGAATTGATATGCCCCAGCCCGATGATTGCAAAGCTGAACAGCGGAAAGAGCAGGATCAGGTAGCTGTTGAATAAAATGAAATCAGCCATGAAGTTCCTCCATCCGGTACACATCCAGCCGTTTCTTGCGGCGGTACATGGAAATGATGATGGCCAAGGCCACGGCGATTTCGCAGGCGGAAACAGCCATGACAAAGACCGGGAAGACCGCTCCGGCGACCGGATCGGCGGCCCGGAAATGAGCGAAAGCGGCGAAGTTGATATTCGCACCGTTAAGGATGATCTCAACCGAGAGCAGAATACCGAGCAGGTTGCGCCGGGTCAGCATCCCAAAGATGCCGATGGCGCAGAGAATCAGCGACAGGGCGACGCAGTTGGCCAAGGTCATGGCTTTTCCTCCTTCTTGTTCTCCCGGCGGGACAGCACTACCGCACCGATCAGGGCCGCGAGCAGCAGCAGCGAGACCACCTCGAACGGCACGATGAAGCCGTTGCTGGTCGAAAGCAGGCGGATGCCGATTTCGTCAATGCTCACCGGCGCGGCGCGGTGCTCCGTGGTGCGCAGCAGCAGCGAAGGATTGCTGGTGAAGAAGAGGCAGAGCGCGGTGATGAAACCGGCGATGATCACGCCCTTGCCGACCTGACGGCCCGCGCTGACCCGGCTCAGGCTGTTGTCCACGCCAAGATCGTTGGTCAGCAGGATGATGATCAGCATGAACACGACAATGCCGCCGACATACAAAGCAATCTGCGCCAAGGCGAGGAATTCCATTTGCAGCATGATGTAGATCGCGGCAGTGGCGAAGAAGGAGCCGACCAGCGCGATGGCACCATGCAGAAGGTTGGGCAGCGTCACTGCCAGCAGCGAGAGCAGAGCCACTGCCGAGGCAATGACATAGAAAAGGAAATCGTTCATCAGCAGGCTCCCTGAGAGGTGGTTTCCGGTTTGTTGAGCACCCACGTTAGCTCATTGCGGTCATACACCGCCAGCTCGAAATTCTTGCCCAGCGTGATCGCGCCGAAGGGGCAGGCTTCCACGCAGAGGCCGCAGAAGGTGCATTGCGACAGGCGGTAGATGTATTTGCCCAGCACTTTTTTCCCGGCAAGGTCTTTGGTGGCCAGCACGGAGATGGTGCCGTTCGGGCAGGATTTCTCGCAGATGCCGCAGGCGGTGCAGACGTTCCTGCCGTTTTCGTCATGCGGCATGTGCAGATGGCCGCGAAACCGGTCGAACATCTTCAGCGTCTCGCGGTTCTCCGGGTATTCCTGAGTGATGGCGGACTTGGGATTGAAGAAATACTTGATGGTGATGTCCATCCCCTTCGTCAGGGTGAAAAATCCGCTTATCGTCTTGTGCACGTAGCGGCTGATAAATTCCAGCACATTCTCTTTGGTCGCTGTTGCTTTCATGGGACTCTGTTATGATATGGAGACGGTTTGCCCCAAAATGTGGAATCAGCCCACCCAGCCCTGCGCCACGAACAGCCCGGAGAGCATGAGCAGAATTAGGCTGGCGGGCAGCATGATCCGCCATTCCAGATACATGAGCTGGTCAACCCGGACTCTGGGGAAGGTCCAGCGGAACCACATGTAGAGGAAGACAATCAGGAATGCCTTGGCGAAGAACCAGAGGAAGCCGGGAATCAGGTTCAGCAGCGGATCAATGACCGGCAGGCCGAAGAGCGGAGCATGAAAGCCGCCAAGGAAAAAAGTGGTAACCAAACAGGCGGCCACGAACATGTTGACGAATTCGCCTAAGAAAAACATGGCGAAGCTGATGCCTGAATATTCGGTGGCAAAACCGCCGGTCAGCTCAGATTCCGCTTCGGCGATATCGAAGGGGGTGCGGTTCAGCTCGGCAGTTGAGGCGACCAAGTACATAATAAAAGCCAAGATGCCGAGGAACGGCAGCTTGAAAATCCACCAATCAAAGATCGTACCCTGCTGGGCGAGGACGATGCCGCGCAGCGAGGCGGTGCCGGAGAGCATGACGATCAGCAGCATCAACAGGGCGATGGAAATCTCAAAGGAAACCATCTGCGCGCCGGAGCGCATCGCGCCAAGCAGCGAATATTTGTTGTTTGAGGCCCAGCCTGCAAGGAGAATGCCGAGGATGCTCAGGCCGGAAACGCCGAGGACATAGAGCACACCGCCTGCGGGATCCGCCACTTGCAGATGGTGATCAAAGGGAATCACCGCCAAAACGAGAAAGGCTGCGCTGACTGGCAGCAGCGGGGCGAGGAAAAAGATGAAGGTATCCGCGCCTGCCGGTTTGATAATTTCTTTGAAAATGGCCTTGATGCCGTCAGCCAGCGGTTGCAGCAGACCATGCGGCCCCACCCGCATCGGCCCGAAGCGGAGCTGAAAATGGGCGGAAACTTTGCGTTCCAAGAAGATCAGCACCGCGCCCAATGAGCCAACCAAAGCCATCAGACTGAGCAGCGCGAGCAGGCCGTTGATGATAGCGGCAGCAGGTTCCGGGAAGATGCTGCGGACAATGTCGCCGATGAAGTTGTTCACCGGATAAAGCTCTGCGTAAGAAGACATCATGGCGTGTCACCTGTATTTTTCTAACGGTCAATGTCCGGGATGACCAAATCGAGCGTGGACATGATGGTGATCAGGTCGGCCACCTTGTGTCCGGCGGCGAGTTCGTTCAGCACATTCAGGTTGGAGAAGTTGGGCGAGCGGTATTTGAGCCGATAGGGCTTGGCACCGCCGTCAGAGACAATGTACACGCCGAGCAGTCCGCGCGGGGTCTCCACTTGGCTGTAATAACTACCCTTCGGCAATTTGTAGTTCTGCTGCGGCTGGCTGCGGTGCGGGCCGCTGGGGAAACGAGCTACGGCCTGCTCCAAAATCCGCAGCGACTGGGCCATTTCTTCCATCCGCACTTGGCAGCGGTCGTAGCTGTCGCCAACGCTGCCGAGCGGCACATCAAAATCAAACTGATCGTAAATCGAATAGGGATCGTTTTTGCGGACATCATAATTGATGCCTGAACCGCGCAGCACCGCGCCGGTGCTGCCGTAGGACAGGGCTTTTTCCGGCGAGAGGATGCCTATATTCTTTGTCCGCTCCAAGAAGATGATGTTCTTGTTGAGCAAATTGCTGTACTCGTCCAGCACCTTGGGCATGATGTTCAGCAGATGCTTGACTCTGGGAATGAATGTCTCCGGCACATCAACGGAAGAGCCGCCTGGCCGAAAATAGTTTACGGTCAGACGTGCGCCGCAGAGTTCCTCAAAGAGGTCATTGATCAGCTCGCGCTCGCGGAAACCATAAAAGAAAGTGGTGAAGGCCCCCATGTCCATGCCGAGCACGCCCCACCAGAGCAGATGCGACTGAAGCCGTTGCAGCTCGCAGATTATCAGCCGGATGTACTCGCCGCGCTCCGGCACGCCGATGTCCAAGGCCTGCTCCACCGCCATGCAGAGGCAGAGGTTGTTGGAGAAGGCGGAGAGATAGTCGAGGCGGTCGGAAAGATGGATGTTCTGGACGTAGGTCTGATTTTCCGCCATCTTCTCGATGCTGCGGTGGATGTAGCCGAGATGCGGCACCACTTCCACCACTGTCTCGCCGTTGAGCCGCACCACCACGCGCAGCACGCCGTGGGTGCTGGGATGCTGCGGCCCGATGTTGACAAAGAACTCCTCGGCCTCTTCGTCCTCCGGCGGCGGCAGTCTGAAGCCTTCCGGCAGCGTGTTTGCGTCAAGACTGTATTCGCTCAATGATTCTGTGATCATTTTCTTCCCGTTCTTTTCCGTTTCCGCCGCTGTCAACATATCGCCGCCGCATTGCGGAACATTGCTTAATTGTCCAGCACTTTGCCTCGCAGCAGTTTGATTCTGCTCTGCCGCACCTTGCTTTCCAAGCGTCTTTTTTCCGATGCCTGAGTCGCCTTCGTCGGTTTTCTCGCTTTCTGAACAGCCAACGCTTTTTTGATCAAGTCCCGCAGCCGCTCCAGCGCGTCGAGCCGGTTCTGCTCCTGCGTCCGGTATTGCTGCGCCTTGATGATGACCACGCCATCTTTGCTTATCCGCGCATCATTGAGGAGCTGCAAACGCTGCTTGCAGATGTCCGGCAGGCAGGAGGCGTTGATATCAAAACGAAGGTGAATCGCCGAAGCTACCTTGTTCACATTTTGTCCGCCAGCTCCCTGCGCCCGGATGGCCAGCAGCTCAATCTCATGATTGGGGATGGAGATGTTGCGGGAGATGTGGAGCATGGCTTTCTGCCGTTAATACGGCCTCTTCACCACCCGCGTTGGATCGTCATAATCCTTGCGGAGCGGATAGCCGGGAAAATCATTTTCCAAGAAGATGCGCCGCAGGTCAGCGTTGTTGCGGAAGCGCACTCCAAAGAAGTCATAAACCTCGCGTTCATGCCATTCCGCGCCGAGATAGAGGTCTGAGATGGTTGCAATTTCCGCATCGCCAGTGGCCGGGTCTTTCTCGGCACGGCTGCGGAAGAAGAGCTTGTGGCCGTCTCGGCAGGACAGCATCTGCACCACGATGTCAAACGAGTCCTTCCAATCCACGCAGGTGAGCTGAATGAGCATGTCCAAGCCAAGGCTCTGCTCATTTCTCACGTATTCGGCGAAGTTACGGTACTGCTCCGACGGGACAACCAGATCAAGGATGTAGTCCGGCCCCAGTTCAGCAACCTGCTTTGGGGTAATACCCGGATGACTATAGACCTCAATAGCCGGGAATTTTTCCTGAAGCATTTGCAGCAGCGTCCAGTTGCTGATGCCCTGCGCCGCTGGTTTCCGGCTCGGAACGACAGGGAATTCCTCTTTCTTCACGCGGACCGGTTTGGATGCCGGGCTGGCCGCGTTTTCACGCTTGAACTGCTCGCGGGCTTCGCGCGATTCTTCGTCACGCTGCTTCTCCCGTGAGGCCCATTCCGCCTGTGCCTTGCTGAAGATGTCCTCGAAAGGAACTTGCAGCGTTTCACGCACCTTCCAAGGATTGCGGCGGCCTTCTTTCTTAATTTTCTCTTGCAGCTGCAATATGCCTTGAATCAGAGCTTCGGGACGGGGCGGGCAGCCGGGAATATAGACATCTACCGGCACCAGCCGGTCGCCGCCTTTGATCACATAGTAGGAGTCATAATAAAACGGCCCGCCGGAGATGGCGCAGGATCCCATCGCGATAATGTACTTGGGCGCGGGCATCTGCTCGTAGAGCGTGACGAGATTCTTCGCCATTTTCTCATTGATCGTACCGGCCAAGATGATCATGTCCGCCTGACGGACGCTGGCGCGCATGACCTCGTAGCCAAAGCGGGCTAAATCATGCTTGGCGGCGATGGTGGACATCATTTCAATCGCACAGCAGGAAGTGGCGTAGACCAGCGGCCAGACTGAGTTGGCCCGCCCCCACGCCACCACCAGCTCAACTGCATCAACCAGCTTGATGCCGCCGGGTGCTTGCTCAATCAGCTCGCCCGCTTGGCGGACCAGAACTGAGGCTCCGCTGCTGCTTATTCCCATACCAGAACCCCCTTGCGCCATGCGTAGATTAAGCCGGAAAACAGAACAAAGATAAAGCAGAACAATTCAAAATAAAGCAGATTGATGGTGACTGCGCCTGCTGCGCCGGTTGCCACTGCCCGGAAAATAATCATGCAGGGAAAGAGGAACAGCGTCTCAATGTCGAAGAGGAGGAAGAGCAGGGCGAAGATGTAGTACGCGACTTTGAAGCGGATGCGCGCCGCGCCTATAGGGGTTTCGGAGCATTCATAGGCCTGCCGCTTGAGAAAGCTGTCCGGCGAGCGATAGGCGAGCAGTCTGGCCAGCAGCATTGCGCCGCCCGCGAAGATTGCGCCGAGAAAGGCCACGAAACCGATCAGGATATAGCTGTCCATGAAACCGTGATCTCTGAAAGATTGTTGGATACAGTCGTCTGTTCTGCTCCCTCAGTGAAGAGCAAAATCGGCAGGCTGTCAAGAGGAAAGAACAGTGCGCTCAGTCCGCTGTTCGACAAGAGAAGGGAAAGATGCTTTTTATACCATTTTCATCGCCGCATGTCAAAGAAATAGATGGTGAGCATAAACGCAATTGATCAGAAATAATTCACGCAGACTGCCTGCTTGACGGGCACCCTGACAACAGGGTAGTATGTGGGAAATAGTCTTAGCCCTCGAAAAAGCGGAACAAGCGCACAACGATGACAACGATTCTGCTCAAGCTCCTTCAGCGCGGCGCAGCCCTGCTGGTGATTACCCAGATCTTGCTGCCGGTTCCTGCGCGCGGCTTCAGCATCGGCGACGAGCGGCTGCTCGGCGAGAAGCTGCTCTTCGCTGTCCGCAAGAATTTTGCCCTGCTTGACGATCCCGACATTTCCCAGTATGTCAACGGTCTTGGCAGACAGGTGCTGGAGGCCGCCGGGCCGCAGTATTTTGACTATCATTTTTTTGTGGTCAAGAATGATCAGTTCAATGCCTTTGCCGCCCCTTCGGGTCTGATCTTCTTCAACAGCGGCCTGATCAAAACGATGAAGAGCGAGGATCAGCTCGTCAGCGTCATGGCCCATGAGGTAGCCCATGTGGTCAGCCGTCATATTTCTTCACGGATGGCCAAACAAACCAAGGTGACGGCCCTCAGCCTTCTCTTCGGCCTCGCCAGTCTGGCCGCAGGCGATCCGGCTCTGACTTCCGGCCTTTTCACCGGCGCACTGGCTGCGGGCGCGACTGCCGGACTGAGTTTTTCCCGGCAGGACGAAGAGCAGGCCGACCGGCTGGCTTTTGACTGGATGCGGAGCACGGGCCGCGACCCGGCAGCGATGGAGGAGATGCTCAAAACCATGCGGCGGATCACCCGCTACCGCTCTGAGCAGCTACCGCCCTATCTGCTCACGCACCCCAACCCTGAAGACCGGCTCCATTATGTGCAGTCGCTGCTGGAGCAGGAAGGTCGGGCAGCGGCAGGGCAGGGCGGCAAACGCGGCGACCGCTTTGCCTTTCTCCGCTTTAAGCACCGGGTGTTGAGCGAATCCTTGAATCCGAACGAGATGCGGACGTGGTGCGTCGGCATCATCGCTTCCGGCAAAGATGCCGAAGAGGTCGGCATGGCCCGTTACGGTCTGGCTCTGCTCAGTGCCAAAGAGATGGACTTCAGCGGCGCACTCCGCCAGATGGAGCAGGTGCGGATCGAATTGCCCGGCAGGGAGATTCTTGACATCGATTTGGCCGTGCTACATTTGGAGGCCGGACAACCAGCCGAGGCCCTGAAGCTGCTGCGTCCAGCGTTCAAGCGCGATCCGGGCGACATCTACGCGGCCTTTCAGTTGGCCAGAGCCTTGGAGCAGGTCGGCGACCTTGCCGGAGCCGAGAGGCTGCATCTCGAAACCGCCAAAGCCCTGCCTGACTATGCAAAAATTTATTACGAGCTGGGGCGGCTCAAGGCCAGGCAGGGACAGAACGGGGCCAGTATTTTTTATCTCGGCAAGCATTATCTGCATGAAGGCCGGATTGAGCTGGCCAAACAGCATCTGCGGCGGGCGGAAAAAGACCAGACCGCCCCGTCCGCCCTGCGCCAAGAAGCAAAATCCATTCTGGAGCGGCTGAAACAGCTGGAGGATGCGTGACACATGGAACCTGAACCGCTTGTTTTCTTGCATTTCTTCAACACAAGGCCAAGTCATGCTCAAACGATTTTCCGTCTCTCTTGAAGAGCATCTGCTGGAGCGTTTTGACGACTACATCAGTCGGCATGGCTACTCCAACCGCTCCGAGGCGGTGCGGGATCTGATCCGAACCAACCTGATTCAGGAGGAATGGGAGCAAGACAGCGAGGTGGTGGGTGTCGTCACCTTGGTTTACGACCATCATCAGTCCAAGCTGCAAGACCGGATCACTGAGGCCCAGCATGACTACTACCAGTTGATCACCTCGTCAACCCATGTGCATATGGACCATCACAATTGTTTGGAAGTGACTATTGTCAAAGGAAAAGCCTCGCAAGTGCGGGTACTGGCCGAGAAGATGATCGCTCTGCGGGGTGTGAAAAGCGGCAACCTGACCATGAGCAGCACCGGCGACGGGCTGCACTGAAAGAGGAAAAGGGGGAAGAGTGTGGAATATCGGACAGGCACTGTTGGCCGGGTGATTGCGGCCCGTTTTGATGATGGCGAGGATTTTCTTGGCGGGCTACGCAAGCTGGTGCTGCGGGAGCAGATCGCCAGCGGCTGGTTTCAGATCATCGGCGCACTGGGCAGGGCAGGGGTGGTGACTGGCCCAAAAGAGCCGGTGGTGCCGCCGGAGCCAATCTGGCGGGAGGTGGAGGCGGTCTGCGAGGTGATCGGCACTGGCTCCATCCATTTGGACAACGGCGAGCCGAAAATTCATCTCCACGCCGCATTAGGTGATCACGGCGAGACGCTCACAGCCTGCGTCCGCCGCGACAGCCGGGTTTACCTGACCTTGGAGGTGCTGCTTTTTGAGCTGAACGGCCTTGAAGCCTCCCGTCCTTGGGATGAGCAGGGCGGCTTCAGCAAGCTGCGCTTCGCCTGAACGAACATCCTGCTATTTCAAGGCAATGCCTGCATCTGTCGCCGCCTCGGCGGCGTTGCGGACAAACAGCTCCGCAAAAGCGTCAATCTCGCCCAAGCCTCGCTCTACCGCGCAGACTTCAACGCCTTCTTTTTCCAGCACGCTTTTCCAAGAGTCGTCCTCAGGCCCGGCCATGTCATTGACTGAGTGATCGCCGGCCACGACCATGAAGGGCTTGAGTAGGACTTTCCGTGTCCCGGAACGCCGCAGCTCGGCAGTCACGTCGTCAAGGCTTGGAAAGCCCTCCACATTGCCGATCAGCGTCAGCACGTCTGGATGCAGCGTCCGCATCCGGTGAGCCAGTTCTACATAGGAGCCTGCGGACGGGAAATGCTCGTTGCCGTGCCCCATGTAGACCAGCGCGGCCTGCGCGGCCCGCGCCCGCTCCGCGTCGGCGGCCAGCGCCTTGGCGGCGGCTGTGATGTCGTCGGCGTAGGGATGGGCCGGGCCGTAAGTGCCGAGAGCCGGACGGCCCAAAGCGATTTTATGAAAAGGCTTGTATTTCGGCTTCTTGACCGTGCCCATCCGCAGCAGGCCGTCCACGTAGGTGCCAAGGTCGAGATATTCCTCGCCCATGGCGATATGGGTCGGCTGAAGAACAATGCTGTCACAACCCTGATCTTGCAGGTCGGCGATGACGGCCAAGACTGTTCTGACCTTGAGGATGTCCGCCGGAATGTCAGGGTGCGCTTGGACATAAGCCGGGTCGGCGGCCCGCTTCTGCCAACGGCGGCGGATGATGTTGGAAGTGAAGGCAATCCGCACCGGCGTGGCTGGAAACCGCGCCGTCATTTTGGCATGAATATTGAGCAGACCTTGCAGTGCCGGTTCAACCGTTGTCCCGAACATGGCCAAAACAATGGCTGTTTTATGCTCCATGATGTCTCACGTCTCTTCTGTATCTGTAAAAAACAGCGAAGCCGGAAACGCAGGCTGCGTTTCCGGCTTTGTCCGGCAGCTCAGACTGCTGCCAGTCTTACCATTGTTGCTGCTGCATTCCGGGGAATCCGCCGCCACCGTTCATGCCGGGACCGCCGGGAATTCCACCTCCGCCCCACATTCCGCCGTTAGGCAGCCCCGGCATCATTCCTCCGCTGCCGTTGCCGCCGTAATACGGAGACTGGCCAAACGCAGGCGCAGGCAGCGGCACATTGGGGAAACCATTGTTCATGATGCCAGACTGCATGAACTGCATCTGCATCTGCTTGATCGGCGCGCTGACTGTGGGAATCATGGCCGGCATCATCGCGCTCTGGAAGCGGATGGGGAAATTCCACGGCTGAATCTGGCTGATCATGCTCTGCACCGCGCCGGGCTGAATCATGGGCCGGAACGTGCTCTGGCCCATGCGGGAAATATCAGAAATCCGCGAGGTCATGATTGAGTCGCGCACAGAGTTTCTGATCTGGTTGATCGGCGATGACCCGCTTCCCATGTTCTGCTGGAGCTGGTAGATGTTCTGACCGGCCATGTTCATCGCCCCGTTGTAGCGCTGATCCTGCGGCAGCCCCTGCATGCCGCCCCAGACCACCTGCCGCAAGTCCAGCATCGGCGAGGTTCCGCCGCCGCCCTGCGGCTGCATGCCGCCGACTCCGTAGGTGTTGGCTATTGCGGCGGGATTTATGCCCATGACATTGCCGGGAGACATCATCGGCTGCTGCTGATAGTATCCTCCTCCATAAACACTCCCGCCCGGCATCGTGCCGCTGCCCGGATACACCATTCCAGACGCGCCAGGCTCAGGGTTGTATCCGGGATTCATGCCCGGCAGGCCAGGCATGCTGTCAGAAGAGTTGACCATGCCCACTCCGCCAGGCATAGGCCCGCCGCCCATTTGAGCCTGAGCTGAACCAACCGCGCAGGCCAAGCAGGCGAAGGTCAGGCCAAATGCGATTTTTTTTGCCGTTTTCATGCTGTTTTCTCCTCGCTTGATGAACAAATTGTTTTTCCCCTTTTTTGGCGGAGCCAGCCCCTGTCACATCTACAGGGTAGCAATTCCGGCGCGGTTTGTAAAATTTTTTCTGCCCGCCGTAAAGGAAAATCGTATTTTTTGAACTCTCTGAGCGCAAAAGCCGGAGATGCTCACCGCATCTCCGGCTTTGATTGCGCAGCAGCCTGCTTTCCGGCTGACGCGAAATTTTAGTTGCCCATCAACATCTGCGGATTGACGAAGTTAGGATCATTCACTCCGTCCTGCATGAACTGCATCTGCTGCTGCTTGACTTGATCGCTCACTCCGCTTGCGCCAGGCAGGCCGGGAATGTTCGGGAAGCTGTTGTCGCCGATGCCTTCCTGCATGTAGCCGATTTGCGATCCCTTAACCTGATTGCTGACTTGGGTGACAATCTTCGGCATCATCTGGCTCTTGAAGCGGTTCGGCAGCTCCCACGGCTTGATGCTGCCGATGATGGTCTGCACCATCTGCGGCTGAATGTTGCCTCTGTAGAGATTCGGAGCCATGCCGGAGATGTTCCGGTAGCGGTCCATCATGATGGTGTCGCGCACTTTAGCCCGGATCTGGTTGGCGGCGGCGGATCCCTGCTGCATGATGGCCAGATTCTGCTGGGTCATCTGCTGCGCCAGAGAGTCGCGCTGCTGCTGAGGCATGTTCTGAATCGCTTGTTCAATCATATTGCGGATGTCCAGCGTGGGAGCGGGCGCAGTCTGAGCAGCCTGATCCGCATCCGGTGCCCAGAGGCCGTCCATGGAAACGTTGCTCGTGACCTGCTGATTGATGTTGGACACCATGCCGCTGGCGATGCTGCTGGCGATGCTGTTGGCCATGCCTGCCATCGGGTTGCTGCTGCTGGCTGCTGGCGCACCCATCTGCGCCCACGCAGAACCTGCGGCAGCGGCGACGAGTCCAAGTGCGATGGTGAATTTCAGTGCTGTCTTTTTCATTTTCCTCCTCCTCTTGTTTGAAAAAACCATCCGCACCATGCGGACGGATGCCTCTCAAAATCCGGTTCAGCCCCGTTTTTTTTAATGAAGAAGCAAATTCTTCAATGCATCCTCTTTGTAGCACGTTTCGCAAAATTTGTACAGTTTTTTTTACTGTCTTCCGCGAAAAAATATCCGTGCAGCGGCGGCTGCCCGCAAGGATACCAGAATAATGAGAAGTTCCAAAGCGTTTTCTGCGTGGCTATGAAAAAAGAAAGCCGGAACAGCTCAGGGCTGATCCGGCTTGGCCGGCTGCGGAGCAGGCGCAGCCTATGGAAAAGTCAGCTCCTGTTGTTTGCCTGACTCCTCGGTTCTGCCGGGCAAATTGGGAAAAGCGGGATCGCTGATACCTTCCTGCATCTGCTGGAGCTGCATCTGCTTGATATTCGCGCTGACCTGCGAAACCATCATCGGCATCATCGCGGTCTTGAACCGGTCAGGAAACTCCCAAGGCCGCATGTTGCCGATGATGACTTGCACCATCTGCGGCTGAATGTTCTGCCGGTAGGCGGTTGAAGCGTACTGGTACATGTTGTTCATCATCTTGCCCGGCAGCTCATCTTTGAGCGGCATGGCCTCATACTGCTTGCGCATGGTCTCCCGCTGCATCTGCGTGATTATGTCGTCAACGGCCTGAAGCGTCTCCGGGTCAAAATCAAGCGCGCGCGCAGGTGCCGCCGTCATGATTAGCCCTGCGGCACTCAGCAGCAGACCGGCGCGGACTGCTCTCAGCATGTTCATTTTCTGCCCCCTTTTCTCTTTTTAAAAAATAATTTCAGCAAATAATATACTACGGTAGCACAGAGCGGGCCAAGAAGTCAAGCCCCGGCGTGACAACCATGTCCGCGAACAAAGAAGCCGGAGCGGCTGACAGCCCGCTCCGGCCTTGTTTCTATCGCAACTGCCTTGCATCGGCAGGTCAGAACTGCACTTAAGGCAGAGGAATCGGCCTCTCAACCATCCGCTGCATCAGCACGCCTCTGGTGGCGTTCATGTTCGCTTCCATCATCACCGGCTGAATCTGATTCATCAGGATGGTCTTGGATGCGAACTCCTGCATCATTTTGCCGCGCATCTGGTTCTGGAGCGGAGCTTGCGGATACAGCTCCTGCATCGTCCGCTGCTGCATCTTGACAATCATTTCATTGATCATCGCTGTGATTTCAGGATCAATTGTCAAAGCTGACGCATTGTGAGCAGTCATTACAGAGCCAAAAGCAGCTATTCCAAGAACAAATTTAATGGCGATTCTTTTCATGGACTTCATTGCAGTCTCCTCCTTTTAATCAGTTCTGCATGTTTTATTTGGTCATATAGACTCTTGGCCTCTCCCCGTTTCTCATCGCTGCCAAGAACCATTCCCGTATAAGAACAGGATAGCATGTGGCATGTGACAATGTCAAGGCACTGAGGCCGATTTTTTCAAACAAGGAAACTGCGCTGGTGCAGGAGCATGTCTGCGCAGATGCGTCCAGAAAAATAGAGTACGGAAGAAAGCGGTGAATGGCGCAAGGAAGGAGCGGACAGAACTGCTGCCGCTGATGAAAGAAAGCCGGAGAATTTGACGTATCTCCGGCTTTCTGATCCGCTTCTCAGGAACGAAGCGGAGTGACCGCAGGCTTATCTGGCCGTCTGCATGATCTGCATCTGTTGCGGCTTGATCTGGTTGCGCATCTTCTCCATCATCACCGGCTGAATGACGTTCTGCATGAAGTTCTGCGGGGTGCGCTCATTCATCATCTTGGTCATCATCTGCGGCTTGAGCAGCATGGCGGAGTAGTTCTTCTGGATCATCTCCTGCTGCATCTGAACCAAAGCCTGATCAACGGTGTTCAGGGTGGCAGGGTCGATGCTCAGAGTTGTGCCCTTCTGCGCGAACGCGGAGCCAGCGGCCATGATCAGACCGGCGGCAGCCATGCTCAGTGCAAATTTTACAGTCACACCTTTCATTTGTACCTCCTCCTCGTGTTGAACTGATGGACGCGGAATTGTTTCCTTATCCTATCCTTTTGCGCCGGACGCGAACCTGTTTCACGTCCAGCGAAACAAAGTTCTGTCCGGCCCACACGCCTCGCAGAACTTCATTACTCTTTATTGCAGCCCAGCTTGTTCCGTGCCGGGAAGAATATTTTTTGATGACAGCGGCCAGCATGAACTGAGCCGTATATTATCCAATACGACATGGGCCAGCCTTTGTCAAGGAGCAAAATTCACAGGGCGGCCTCACATTCCTTGGAAATTCGGCCTGCGCCCCTGCGAGCCGCCCACGGTTCCGGCGGATTCGCCCAGCTCTTTGTAGAGCATCATGTCCCGCCCGCCGTTGCCGCTCACCGTGTTGCCGTCCATGAAGATCTTGGCCAGTGCCTCGTGCGGATACCCGGCGACAATGCCGCCGCTGCGGCTCGCGTTCGGATCCGCGCTGTTGCCGGAAACCATGTTGCCTTGCACGAAGAGGTCGCTCCGGTTGATGGAGGAGACAAATATGCCGGTTCTGCGGTTGCCGCGCACAGTGTTGCCGCGCACGGTCAGACGGCTGCCTGGAGCGGCCAGCACGGCTGCCGCGTCGCCGGGATTGACGGCGATGCCGACAGTGTTGTCGCGCACCTCGTTGCCCTCAATCGTCGGATAAGCCTCCTCGCGGATGCCTATGCCAATGTTGTTGCCGTAAATGAGGTTACTTTTGACAAACGGCGTGGCCAAGCCGCGCACACCGACACCGGTCACTTTGTTGTTGTAGATATTATTGTTGTAGATGTGGCCTGACGCGCCGAGGCCGTTGCTCACGCCGATGGCGTTGTCGTAAATCTGATTGTTGTGGATCTTCGCCTTCTCGGTGAAGTTCTTCTGGCCGTGGATGCCCACGCCGACGTGCTTGTTGCCGACAATGTGGTTGTCGACGATCTCCGGGGCGCAGTTGAGAATTTGAATGCCGTGGCCGAACTGGCCGCCGCCGCCGCCGATGACGGTGAAACCTTGAATGCGGCCCGACGAGTTGTCCAAATAGCAGATAAAAACCGCTGATTCATCAGTGTTCCTGCCGCCACCGTCGATCACCGGCCTGCCCACGCCGATCAGGTTCACCGCCTTGTCGACGATCAGATTCTCTTTGTACACGCCAGAGCTGACGATGATGTCCTCGCCGTCCTCCGCTGTGTCGATCGCTGTCTGAATGGTGGGATATTCCTCCGGCACCAGCCGTTTGCCAGGCACGCGGCTCTGCTTGGTGCAGACATAGCCGGTGTCCGGCGCGCTGGTCTTCCTGCCGTTGCTCACCGTCAGGCGCAGGGTGTAGCAGCCTGGCGCGTCCGGAGTCAGGACTGGCCGCTCGGCTTTGGGATCGGACAGCACGGCCTGGCTGGCCGACGGCCTGCTGGCCAGCGTCCAGAGGTACGTCAGCTCGCCGCCGTTCTGCTTGTTCTTGTCATAAGCGGAGAGCGTGACCGGCTTGCCGAGATCCGCCGCGCTGTCCTGCTTGGTGATTTTGGCGGTCGGCGGCTTGTCAGGATCAGCGTTCAAAGTCATGGTGACCGGCGCGCCGCGCAAGCCCCAGCGGTCAGAAACAGCGAGCTGGACAGCGTACTGGCCACCCTTGTCCGCTGTGAGCTGGCAGGTGCCGTCCTTCTGCGGCTGAAGCGCGGCCATGCTCTGCGTCGGCCTGCTGACCAGCCGCCATTCATAGCGGAGCGCGTCGCCGTCAGGATCGATGCTGATTTTGCCGTTCAGCGTCACTTGGTCTCCGGCATAGACCTGCTCGTGCAGCGGCTCTATCCGCGCCTGCGGCGGCTGGTTCGGTTGCTTGGCTGCCGCCACGGTGTCCGGGCCGCCGTAGGCCCCCAGATCGTTGCTGTCCTCTCCCAAAGAAGGTCCGAAATTTTTGTCGTTATACTGCGGTGAAGGCTCGCCTGCGTCAATGGCGGGCGAGCCGGGCCGCAGGCGGTAGTCGTGCTGGGCTGGATTGACGAAGAGCGGGTCGGCGAGGATGTTCTTGCTCTTCTCCAGCGTGGCCTGATCCTCGTAGCCGCCGAACTGAAGGCGGATGTACCAGAGGTAATCTGGGTAAAAACCGTCCGCCCGGTTGTTGGCGTAGAGCAGATTATAGGTGTAGCCGCCGCCGAAGGACTTGATGCCTGCCTCGCCGTTGCCCGCCACGATGTTGTTTTTGATCTCCGGCTGGACAGTAGAGACCTTGCCGCCCTCTGGCGCGCTTTTGTTGGCGGCCTCAGCCACGGAAATGCCCGCCAAGCCGTTGCTGGCGATGGTGTTGTTGGTGACGCGCAGGGCGGTCTGGCCGCAACGCACCCCGGCCTCGCCGTTGCTGTAGATCAGGTTGTTGGCCACCCGGCCTGCGGCGAGGGCGACATTCACCCCGGCTTTTTTGTTATTGTGAATGGCGTTGCCGACAATCTCCACCTGGCCCTGCTTGCCTTCGCCGACATTAATGCCTGCCCAGAGGTTGCGGGTGATCAGATTGCCTTGAATTGTCGCTTGGCAGCCCTCCTCCATGAAAATTCCCGCCTTGCCGTTGGCGGCGAGAATGCTGCCGGTGACGGTGAGGCGGCAGCTCCGGGCGTAGATGCCTGCGGCGACATTGCTGGTGATGACGCAGCCTCTGACCGTGAAGGCGGCTCCGTCGCAGTACACGCCCGGCCCGATGTCCAAATCCTGCGGCAGGATCATGGGCGGTCTGCCGCCGGTGATGACAAAGCCGTCAATCACCGCATTGTCCGCGCCGAAGACCACATAGCCGCCACGCGCACTGCCGTCAATGACAGTGCTGTGCTTAGTCGGGTCGCGCTCCTGAAAGTTCTGGTCCCAGCCGCCCTCCAAGGTTACGCCGGGCTGAAACATAATGTTGTCGGAATAAGTTCCTGCGGCCACGCGCACGGTGTCGCCGGGCGCAGCGGCTCCCATCGCTTGGCTTATAGCCTGATATTGACTGGGAACAAGCAGAATTTTGGCGGCGGCGGGCGAGCAGTAACAGGCCGCGAGCAGCAGCGCAAACAGAACGCGCAGGTAAACGCGGACAGATAATATATGCATTATGGCGAGCATGGCAAAAAATTGAAAAAAGGCTGCGCTTTCAAAACCGACAGCGCAGAGCGGATTCAGCCGGGCAAAACTGGACTGTTTTGGCAAAAAAAATCCGGCGGGCAGTTCCGCCCCTTTTCCGGCATCGCCGCCTCAGTTTGGCGGCCCACTGAAACATGCTCATCACTCTCCTCTATTTTTAGACAAAGCGGCGGAATCCCCTTGTTCCGCGCCGTTCCGAGGCTCTCCATTCCCCGTTTCCGCACAATGTATAACAAAGCGGGGCAAATGGACAGAAAAAACTGCCTTGCCACAAAGAAGGACTGGCCCGCGCCGCCGCCACGCAACACACACCCGTCCGGCTGTTGACATGCGCGGCAGGCGCAGTACAATCGGCAGACCATCATCCGCGCCGGAGCGAACTCCTCCGCATATTTTTATCCTTGCAGGCCATGAACTACCAGCAGGCGCAGCAGTTTCTCGATCAGCTCCAGCTTTTCAAGATCAAATTGGGGCTGGATTCCATGCAGCATTTTCTTGCCCGGCTGGGCGAGCCGCAGCGGCATCTGCGCTGTATTCATATAGCGGGCACTAACGGCAAAGGCTCGGGCGGCGCGGCTCTGCACGCCATGCTCACAGCCGCTGGCTATAAAACCGGCTTCTACACCTCGCCCCATCTCAGCTCGGTACGCGAGCGCTTCCAGATCAGCGGCGCGTATATCAGCAAAGGGGATTTTGCCCGTCTGATCAGCCGGATTGAGTCGGTTTTAGATGGCCGCCAGATCACCTATTTTGAATGCACCACCGCCTTGGCCCTGCTCTGGTTCGCCGAGCAGCAGACTGATTTCGTCGTGCTGGAGGTGGGCATGGGCGGCAGGTTGGACGCGACCAACGTGGTCACGCCGCTGGTCTCAGTCATCACCAACGTGAGCATGGATCATGAGCAGCATCTCGGCGACACGCTGGCCAAAATCGCGGCGGAAAAGGCCGGGATCATCAAGCCCGGCGTGCCGGTGGTCTCCGCCGCAGCCGAGGACGAGTCCGGCAGAGTCATCCGCGAAACCTGCGCTGAACGGCAGGCACCGCTCTTCCTTTTTGGCCGCGACTTCAGTGCAGCAGGCAGCGGCAGCCTCTGGAACTATCAGGGCTTGGACGGGCTGAAGTTAGATAATCTACCCATGCCCCTGCGCGGCGGCCATCAGATCAGCAACTGCTCGCTGGCTTTGGCCGCTGTACAATTGCTCCAGCGGCAAGGCTGGACAATCAGCGAGACGCAAATCCGTAGCGGCTTGGCGCAGACCCGCTGGCCGGGACGGCTGGAATATTTCCGCAGCGGGGACAGGCAGTTCCTCTTGGACGGTGCGCACAATCCAGCAGGGGCTAACGCGCTCCGGGATGCCTTGCGCAGCGAGTTTCCCCGCCAGCGGCTGATTCTGGTCTGGGGCGCGATGGCGGACAAAGACATCAGTGCCGCCCTGCGTGAGGTCGCACCTCTGGCTGACCGCATCATTCTGACCAAGGCAGCGAATTCGGATCGGGCGGCCAGCCCGGAGCAGTTGGCCGCTGTTTTGCCGGAAGCATTGCAGGCGAAAATCATCAGCACGGCCTCAATTCCCGCAGCCCTTGATCAAGCCCGCGCCGCAGCGGCTGAAGATGATTTAATCTGTGTTTCCGGCTCGCTTTACCTGATCGGCGCGGCCCGTGAA
Organism: Desulfobulbaceae bacterium; assembly: GCA_011391865.1. Classification (GTDB taxonomy): domain Bacteria; phylum Desulfobacterota; class Desulfobulbia; order Desulfobulbales; family Desulfobulbaceae; genus Electronema. The sequence goes on from JAABPV010000044.1 coordinate 65,412, forward strand.
CTACTTCTTGGAGAATTGACCGATGAAGAGGAATGATGATATTGACAGCTTCAACGTCAGCTTCGGTGTGGACGATGCCTTCATCCGCGCCGAGCGCAATAAGGCCAGAGACCTGCGCCGCAGCCGTTGGTGGCAGCAAAAAACCGCGCTTGGCCTCTGTCATTATTGTCAAAAAAAAATCGCGCCTGGAGATCTAACCATGGACCACGTGGTGCCTCTGGCTCTTGGAGGACGCTCAGTGAAAAACAATCTTGTTCCCTGCTGCAAAGAATGCAACATAGCCAAGCGGGCCTCGCTGCCCCCTGAGCTGGAGGCACTGTAGCGGAGCGTGCTGTGCAGGCATACCGAAAAAATATTTTCTCGAAAATCGCAATGTAAAAAATAAGGCTTGCTTTTTTATGAAAAGCAAGTATATTTTTGCGCCTAATGATGACAAATAATGATCGACGATGACCGAGTGGTGATCGACGGTGATTGATAGTGAACACATCAACGAGGTGCAGGTGATGAGTTTTCTCGAAGGGCTGCTGTGGCTGTCGCTAAATGTCTACCACGAGGCCCGCAGCGAACCCCAGATCGGACAGCTTGCCGTCGCTCATGTCACTCTCAACCGGGCGAATCAAGACAAAAAAACTGTTGAGCAGGTGGTCACTGCTCCTAAGCAGTTCAGCTGGACATTCCTCCAGAGATCCTATCTTCCCACTGAGCCGGAGGCGTTCGCCGCCAGCGTTCAGGCCGCGATGAAAGCCATGACCAGCAAGGATTTCACCAAAGGCGCGACGTTTTATCATCGTCATGATGTGCAGCCAAAGTGGGCCAAAAGCAAAACTTATGTCGCCACATACGGCGATCATCTTTTTTATCGCAACTGACTCCTGCCCGCCGCATCGCGAAGCCGTCCTGCTCAGAGAGCAGCGGCTTTGCGCCTTCCGTCTTGCCGTCAAAAAAATCTCCGCAGCTGCGCAGTTCCGGCTGGAACTAATTCAGAAAACGGTTATAGTGAATACAAACTGCTGATCCGCGCCGCGCATCCGGCAGGCCGGGCCAAACCGTGCGGACAATGCCGCAGCCTGAGGATCATTCTTGTGCGTTCAAATGGAAAACATTCTGTTTTCAGACGGGTGGCCGCTTGGGAATCAGCGGCGTTCGGATGCATCATCGCCCTGATCTGGCTGGACGAGATCATCGATGTTCCCGCCCTGCTGCTCGGCGCGCCGGAAACGCCGGTGAACTGGCGGGAGTCGCTGTTTGAGAGCGGGGTCATCGCCCTGCTCTGGGCCGCTGTCGTCCAACAAGCTGTTCCAGCGCATGAAATATTTGGAAGGGCTGCTGCCCGTCTGCGCCGCCTGCAAGCGGATCCGCTGCCAGGACGGCGGCTGGCAGGAGCTGGAGGCGTACATCGCGGACCGTTCTGACGCGGAATTCACCCACGGCATTTGCCCGGACTGCGCCGAACGGCTCTATCCTGACTTCAATCCGTACAAAAAGGGCGCGGCGGCCTGAAGTTTCTTCATCGAAGCGCAATCATGTCCAGTCCCGCAAAATATGACAGCCGGGCCGTCTTTGATCTGAAAGGCGCGGCCTTCACCATTCCGGTGCTTTCGCTGCGGCGGAATGATCTGGATGAGCTGTCGGCGCAGCTGGCGGAAAAAGTCCGGCAGGCACCGGATTTTTTTCACAATGCGCCGGTGGTGGTCAGCCTGCGGGAGCTGGACGAGGACGAGGAGCTGGATTTGGCCCTGCTGATCCGCATTGTGCGGGAGCGCGGCTTTCTGCCGGTCGGCATCACCGGCGGCCCGGAGCGGCTGAAAAAACGGGCGGCGGCTATGGAGCTGGCCGCGCTGGCCGCGCGCGCGGGCGGCAGGCCGCTGGCAGAGGAGCCTGAGGTCAAAGAAGCTGCTGCGGAAGCATCGTCTGTTCCTGCGCCGCCGCAGGAAGTTTCCCGGATCATCACCGAGCCGGTGCGCTCCGGCCAGAGCGTGGCGGTCAGCCAAGGCGATCTGACTGTGCTGGCTTCCGTCGGCTCCGGCGCGGAAATCGCCGCGCCGGGCAGCATCCATGTGTACGGCGCGCTGCGGGGCCGGGCCTTCGCCGGCTGCGGCGGCAGCCAGACTGCCCGCATTTTCTGCCAGAAACTGGAAGCCGAGCTGGTGGCCATCGCGGGCGTTCATCTCGTCAGCGAAGATTTTCCGGCCAGCCTGCGCTCGAAGGCCGTGCAGATCCGCCTGCACGGCGGCAGGCTCCATATCACAGCCTTATAGCGGGCGCATTGCGAAACAAGGAGAACGGATTTGACCAAGATAATCGTAGTCACCTCAGGCAAGGGAGGTGTCGGCAAAACTACCACGAGCGCGGCCTTTGCCATGGGCTTGGCCTTGGAAGGCTACAAGACGGCGGTCATCGATTTTGATGTCGGCCTGCGCAACCTTGACCTGGTCATGGGCTGCGAGCGCCGGGTGGTGTATGATTTCGTCAATGTGATCAACAAGGAGGCCCGGCTCAATCAAGCCCTGATCCGCGACAAGCGCACTGAGAACCTCTATATTCTGCCTGCCTCGCAGACCAAGGACAAGGAGTCGCTGACCATGGAGGGCGTGGAGGGCGTTCTCAGCGAGCTGTCGGAGAGCTTCGACTACATCGTCTGCGATTCCCCGGCAGGCATAGAGCACGGCGCGTTCATGGCCATGTACTTCGCCGACGAGGCTATCGTGGTCACGAACCCGGAAATTTCCTCTGTTCGCGATTCAGACCGCATCCTCGGCCTGCTGGCCAGCAAGACCAAACGGGTTGTCGAGAGCCGCCCGCCGGTCAAAGAGCATCTGCTCCTCACGCGCTATTCGCCGGAGCGGGTGCTGAAAGGGGAGATGCTCTCGGTCAAGGACATTCAGGACATCCTCGCCATTCCGCTGCTGGGAGTCATCCCGGAGTCCGAGGCGGTGCTGACCGCCTCGAATCAAGGCGTGCCAGTGATTGTCAACCGCAGCAGCGAGGCAGGCATGGCCTATCACGACTGCGTGGCCCGCTTCCTTGGCGAAGACGTGGAGATGCGTTTCATCGACCCGAAAAAGAAAGGCCTTTTCAGCAAATTCTTCGGGGGCAACTAAATGGGCTTATTTGACTATTTCTATGCCAACCGGAAATCGGCGGAGGTGGCCAAGGAACGGTTGAGCATTCTGATCGCCCGCGATAAAATCCAGCGCAACCAGCCCTCCTTCCTGCCGCAGCTTCAGGACGAGCTGCTGGCGGTGATCAAAAAATATGTCGATATTGATCAGGACGACATCTCCGTCAGGCTGGACCGGGGCGAGGACTGCGAAATTTTGGAGCTGAACATCGCCCTGCCGGAAAAAAAATCCTGCCGCAACGAGAAAGTCGGCGCGGAGGAGCGGCTGCCTTAGGCGTAGCCAAGAAAACGGTCTGTTCTGATCTGTTCCGGACCGATGCCGAGCGAGGCCAGCTGCGCCTCCACGGCTTTGACCATCACCGGCGGGCCGGAGATGAGAAAGGTCGATGTCGCCAGCTCTGGAATTTCGCTGCGGATGATCTCCGCGCTGATCAGTCCGGTGTGCGCCTTCAAGCTGCCGTCCGGCTTTTGCAGCACATGAACCAGCCGGAAATTCGGCAGGGCAAGTCCGTCCAGCTCCACCGCAAAAGCGATGTCGCTCTCGTTTAGATTGCCGTAGATCAAGGTGACAGGGCGCGGATCCAGCCGCTGCGCCATGTCAGCCAGAATGCTGCGGATGGGTGTGATGCCGATGCCGCCGGCAATGCAGACGATTTTGCCGCTGCCGCTCTCGGCGGAAAAGCTGCCCAGCGGCCCTTTGGCCGTGACCGAGCCGCCGCGCTGGAGGCTCTCAAGAGCTTGGCAGTAAGCGGAGCCGGTCATCCGCTTGGTGAACTCAAGAAAATCATCCTGCGGCCCATTGCTGAACGAGAGCGGATGCGCCAAGCTGCCGCCCGGCTCCGGCCAGAGCAGCATGTACTGCCCGGCGGCGAAGGAGAAGCCCGGCGGGCGGCTGAAACGATAGCTGACCGCTGTCGGCGTGCGGACAACACGTTCGATGAATGCGAGCTGAAAGGCCATGCTGGTTGTCTGAGCTGGAAGTGAGGCAGGATGAACGATGACAGGAGAATTATAGCCCGCTGCGGCGGCCTGTCAACAGGCGCAGGTCTGAACAATCCGGCAAGCAATAAAAAACAAATGTTTGAGATCAAAAAATATTTGCAGGAGCAGCGGCAGCTTGTCGAGGCGGCCTTGCGGCAGCACATGCTGGCGGCGGCAGGCGATTTCGCCGCTCATATTGAAACCATGCGCTACAGCCTTTTTGTCGGCGGCAAGCGCGTCCGGCCTATTCTCTGCCTTGCCGCAGGCCGCTGCGTCATCGACGCGCCAAATCTGGATGAGCTGCTTTTGCCGACGGCCTGCGCTTTGGAGTGCGTTCACACCTATTCGCTGATCCATGACGACCTGCCTGCCATGGACAACGACGACCTGCGCCGGGGCCAGCCGACCTGCCATAAAAAATTCGGCGAGGCGGAAGCGATTTTGGCCGGCGACGGGTTACTAACCTACGCCTTCGAGCTGATCAGCAATTTGGAATTTCCCGGCCCGCAGCCGGAGCTGCGCCTGCGTCTGGCGGCAATTTTAGCCAAGGCCGCCGGGCCGCTGGGCATGGTCGGCGGCCAGTTTCTCGACATTTCCAGCGAAGAAAAGCAGATTCCTTTTGAGCTGCTTCGCACCATCCACCGCTCCAAGACCGGCGCACTGATCACCGCCGCTGTGCAGATGGGCGCAGTCGGCGGCGGCGCGGATGATGCCCCGCTTCAAGCGTTGACGCAATACGGCCAAGCGGTCGGCCTCGCCTTCCAAATCGCCGATGATCTGCTTGATGTCACTGCCTCAACCGCGCAGCTCGGCAAAACCGCCGGGCATGATGCCGAACAGGGTAAGGCCACCTATCCGGCCTTTTTCGGGATGGAGAAAAGCCACGCCTTAGCGGGCGAGGCGGCGGACAAAGCCGTCGCCGCTCTTGCAGATTTTGACGAGCGTGCCGAGCCGCTGCGGGCCTTGGCCAAATATATTGTCAGTCGGACAAACTGAGCATGGACAAAATCCGCTGTCTCCGCTCCGCGCTGCTCGACGGGCTGCCGCACGGCATGTTCAACCGCAGCGGCGGGGTGAGCGGGCCGCCTTTTGCCAGTTTGAACCTCAGCTACGGCGTGAGCGACAGCCCGGAGAACGTCGCCGCTAACCGGCAGCGACTCAAGCAGCAATTGGGAATCAAGCTGCTTGCCTCAGCGGTGCAGGTGCATGGTGACCGGGTGCTGGCAGTGGAGGATGTCAGGCAGGATGCTGAATACGAAGGCGCGGACGCGCTTGTCACTGACCAGCGCGGCGTGGGGCTGCTGATTCAGCAGGCCGACTGTCAGGCGGTGCTGTTTCACGATCCGGTGCAGGAGGTCATAGGCGCGGCGCACAACGGCTGGAAAGGCAGCGTGCTGAACATCATCGCCGCTACGGTGCGCCTGATGCAGGAACGCTACGGCTGCAATCCGGCGGACTTGCGGGCGGTGATCAGCCCCTCGCTTGACCCCTGCTGTGCGGAGTTCATCAACTGGCGGCAGGAGCTGCCCGCGTCCATGCGCCGATATCAGATCAAGGAAAATCACTTTGATTTTTGGGCAATCAGCCGGGAGCAGCTGATTGAGGCGGGAGTTCCAGCGGCGCAGATTGAAACCGTCGGCATCTGCACGGTCTGCAACCGAGATTTTTTTTCCTACCGCCGGGCTGTGCGGGAGCAGGGCAGGCCGGGCCGCACCGGACGCTGCGGCTCGGTTATTGCCCTGCCGTTAGAACAGCCGTAAATTCACCCCGTCTTTCCGCAGGCCGAAAATGCCTTCCGGGCTGCTGCTGAAGGCCGGGCTATAGCTACCGCCGCTGCTGCTCCGGCTGCTTTCCGGGCTGGCGAAGACGGCTGCGGCTGTCGGGGCAGGCTGCGCCGGACGGCTGCTCGGCGGCAGGATTTTGACAAAGAGTGAAAGATCAGCCGCTGCGCCGCCTTCGGCCTCGTTGAGGCAGATCGCGAAACGGGAGCAGTCGTTGAAATAGCTCTTTTTTTTCATCCAACCCGGCCACTTGCCAGTGCGGGCGCAGTCTTGGAAAGCCGCGCTGTTGATGAAAAGCACGGTGATGGTGTCCAATGTGGCGCGGGGCTGATTGAGCCGGGCGGAGAAGGCTGCGTCTAAGCCGTCGCGCACCGTACTGGCCAGCCGCCGGGCGAGCTTGGCATCCGGCTGCGGTAGGCCGAACTGCCGTTTGGCCCAAGGATGAAGAAGTAGGGCGAAGAGCAGCGCGTCATCAACAAGCACCTTGCCCAGTTTGCCGCCTTCGCTGCAAATCCGGTCAGCTGTGGAAAGCCGTGCACTCAACTCCTCTTTCACTTCGGCTCCGTCCGGGCCGTTGAGCAGCTCGCTGTAGAAGGGGAAGAGCACGGCGAAGACACCAGTTTCCAAAGCCAGCTCGACCCAAGCGCGACTCTTGCCGCTTTGCAGGTCTTTGAGCAGCTCGTCTCGCAGGCGCGAGGGCGGGCACAGCTCCAGCTTGTCGCGGTGGCGGATGATGGCCTCCCATGTCGCGGCTTCAATGGTGAAACCGGCGCGGGCGGCGTGGCGCACGGCGCGCAGCATCCGCACTGGGTCGCGGATGATCCGTCGGTCGGGATCGCCGACCAGCCGGACGATGCCGTCAGTCAAGTCCTGCACCCCGCCGACATAATCAATCACCGTCTGATGTTCAATCTCGTAAAAGAGCGAATTGATGGTCAAATCGCGGCGAAAGGCATCCTCCTCCAAAGTGCCGAAGGTGTTGTTGGAGGGCAGCACCTGATCCGGCGCGCCGTCCTCGTCGTATTCGCTCTGCGAACGGAGGGTGGAAACCTCAATGATCTTGTTGTCGCGGAAGAACACCTGCACCAGCCGGAAACGACGACCTATGGTGCGGGAGTTGCGGAAGATCTTTCGCAGCTGGCCGGGATGGGCATCGGTGGAGATGTCAAAATCCTTCGGCCTTTTGCCGATATAGAGATCACGCACCCCGCCGCCGACCAAATAGCCCGCATGGCCAGCATCCCGCAGACGGCGGAGTATGCTCAACGCGTCCGGGTCAATGTCCTCGTCGCGGACAGGATGCTCTTCCGGGGGAATAACGAGGGCCTGCCGTTCAGTCTGCTGGATTTCCGCCACGTCGCCGCTCATCTATTTACTCTCCCCGCCTTCTTTGTAAACCGACTCCGCATCGCGGACAAACTGCCGGAAGATTTCCCGCACCGGCAGGATTTCCTTCATCTTGTAGGTGTTGGCCCCGGAGAAGACCAAGCCGTTGTCGACATCGCCGGTGCAGGAGGCCATCAGCCGGTCATTGATGCAGTATTTGTAGCTGCATTTTTTCAGGCACTTGTATTTGCACTTCACTGGCGAAAGATCTTCGCCGCGCTCCAGCCGGTCAATGAACGCGGTGCGGATGGCCCGGCCTGTCATGCCCACCGGCGACTGCACGTTGATGATGTCCTCCTGCTGCGCCCGCAGGTAGGTGTCTTTGAACTCGCGGGAGACCGAGCATTCCTCGCTGAGGACAAAGCGGGAAGCGATCTGGATGCCGTCCGCGCCGTATTTGTCCATCATCTCGGCCATCTCAAAGCCGTTGGTGATGCCGCCCGCCGCGATCAGCGGCACCTTCGTGACCGCCTTGCGGATGTCCGGGAAGATTTCCCGCAGGGGCTTGTCTGTGCCGAGATGGCCGCCTGCCTCGGCGGATTCGACAATCACCGCCGCCGCGCCGAATTTCTCGGCCAGCTTGGCGAAGTCGGGCGACGACACGATGGAGACAATGGGCACGTTGTGCTCCCGGCCAATGCGGAAGATGTCGCGGGAAAAACCGGCCCCGGTGATGATCAGGTCAATCCCGGCCTCGATGGATCCCATGACCAGCTCGTGGAAGTCGCGCATCGCGTACATGATGTTGACCGCGATGACTCCGTTGGTCGCCGCCTTGGCGCGGCGGATGTCTTCCTGCAATTCCGGCACCGGAATGCCAGAACCGCCGATGGTGCCGATCCCGCCGCATTCCGCTACCGGCACAGCCAAGGCCGAGGTGGACACGCGGATGGACATGCCCCCCTGAATCAGCGGGATTCTGGCTATGAGGGAACCTATTTTCAGTTCGGGCAGCTTCATTCTTTTTTCAGTGATAGCTCTTCGTGGATAGCCGCGTATGCGCCGGGACCGTGCAGACCTGTGCCAATAATGCTACGGCGGGATTCCTTTGTCAAGCATCCTCCTGCGGTCAGATGCGAGCGCGGATTGCTCATAGTACCATAATCCGGCGGCGCAGGCTTGACTTTTCCCCGGCGGACAGCTACTATTTTTATTTTTCACCGCATTGCCCGGCCCTGCCGGATTCCGTCCTGCTTTCCAAGGAGTTCCGCGTGAAGTTTCAGACCGTCAACGGCTTCAAAGACATCCTGCCCGACGAGGCCCTTTGCTGGCAGCAGCTTGAGCAGACTGCCCGCAGCATCTTCCGCCGCTTCGGCCTGCGGGAAATCCGCCTGCCTCTGCTGGAGCCAACCGGCCTTTTCGCCCGCTCCATCGGCGAAGGCACGGACATAGTTGACAAGGAAATGTACACCTTTGCCGACAAGGGACTGACGCTGCGGCCAGAAGCTACAGCCTCAATCGCCCGCGCTTATGTTGAGCACGGCCTGCATGTGCAGCAGCCGGTGCAGCGGCTCTTCACCATCGGGCCGATGTTCCGCCATGAACGCCCGCAGAAGGGCCGCCTACGCCAGTTTCATCAGATTGACGCGGAGATCATCGGCACTGCCGAACCAGCAGCGGACGCGGAGCTGATGGCCATGGCCCAGCTGCTCCTTGACGAGCTGGGGCTGAAGGTCAGTTTGGAAATCAACTCCATCGGCTGCCCGCAGTGCCGCCCCGGCTTCCGTACCCAATTGGTGCAGTATTTGCAGGAACGCAGCGGCAGCCTCTGCGAAGACTGCCAGCGCAGGAGCGGCAGCAATCCGCTGCGGGTCTTGGACTGCAAAAACAGGGGCTGCAAAGAAACCGTGCAGAACGCGCCGTCCATTCTCGACAGCCTTTGCGGCGACTGTGCCGCGCATTTTGCAGCAGTGCGGCGCGGGCTGGATGACTTGGGCGTGCGCTACAGCCTCAACCGTTTCATGGTGCGCGGCTTGGATTATTATGTCCGCACCACCTTTGAATTCACCACCACTGAGCTGGGCGCGCAGTCGGCAGTAGGCGGCGGCGGTCGCTATGATTTCCTGATTGAAGAGCTGGGCGGGCCGAAAAACACGCCCGGCCTCGGCTTCGGCTTGGGCATGGAACGCCTTGTCCTGCTGCTGGAGCAGCGCGGAGAGGACAAAACCGCTGTTCCTCGTGCTGATATTTTTGTCGCCCCGCTGGGCGGGCAGGCCGCTGAATTCGTCTTGCCGTTGGTTCACGCCGTGCGCCGCCTTGGCTGCGCCGTTGCTATGGAGCACGGCAGCCGCAGCCTCAAAGCGCAGATGAAACAGGCCGACCGAGTGAAAGCGCGGTTCACGTTGATCATCGGCGAGCAGGAGCTTGAACGGCGCGAGGCCGTGCTGCGCAACATGGACAGCCAAGAGCAAAGCACGTTTTCATTGCAGGGCACAGCGGCGGAGTTAGCGGAGAAATTGGTAGCGTTGATTTTGGGATGAAAAATATACTGGGGATACGCAATGGCTGTGGCAATGACATTTGAGCAAGTGGTTGAAACGGTCAGGCAGTGTTCGCCAAAGCAGCGGGAAGTTTTGTCTGATCTCATGCGCAGATGGGAGATTGAATCGGTTCGGCGCAAGATTGCTGAGGATGCAAAAGAATCTTTAGAGCTGTTCCGCCAAGGCGTTCTGCAACCGCAATCGGCAACAGAAGCAATTCAAGAGCTGAGGGAATATCTGGGCCGCTGAAATAAAAACATCATGAATCCACGAGTGAAAGAAGTTTTTCCGAAAAAAGATCACACCTTGCTCCTCGTGTTCAAAAACGGAGAAACAAAGCTCTACGACTGCAAGCCGCTTTTAGATTTCGGTGTCTTTCAGGAATTGAACGACCTGAATTATTTTCTCATGGCGAAGGTGGAGCACGGCACGGTTGTCTGGCCGCACGAGCAGGATATTTGCCCAGACACCTTGTATTTGGAAGGCAAAAAAATCAAGAAGGAATGCAACGCGGTTTAAGCCGTTTTTAGTTTCAAGGAAATAAACAATATAAGCAGCGTTATGATTAATTGGTTTGAAAAATTCTTGTTAAGGCGAATAATCCGTCACTCGTGTCCTCATAACGGTGTTCCACGGACTGGCGAGGAAGGAGAACGTATTAGATGCTATGTTATTAGATTAAACAGAGCAGATGAATACTTGCTGTATGTCAAAGAGGTGAACAAAAAGGGATTTTCCGGCACGCATTGGAATGATCAGGACTCTAAAAGTTATCCGGCCTCTGTGCCGTTTAGCTTCATGAATGATGTATCAATAGAGATAAGGCGATATATTGGTTTTTGGCATTTTAAATATTCAAGTATTTTAAAGTGCATTTTTCACGACTGGACATGTATAAACAGAATTCCTCTTGTCAGAGACAAGATTGATCAATTCTTCTTCAACAGAAGAGATGTTGCTCTAAAAGAAAGAATAAAAACTTTGCAAATATTGGTTAAGAAACACCTTGATGGAAAGAGCTGCTCTTTTAGCCTTGAGGAATTTCTAATAATTTTACATGGTTCGGAGTCACGCTGGATGTCTCATCCAGATGGAATGAAAATTTATCATGGCGCAGAATTACTATTAGAATCATTAAAAGAATCTGGAGAATTACAAGGAGGTAATGATCATTACGAGCTAACAGGCAAGGCATTGATCACTCTTGAAACTTATGAGCGGGAGGCAATTCGTCACGAACAGATGCTCTCCCAATCACGGCATATGAAATGGCTTACTTTTGCTTTAATTATCGTTGGCATCATTCAGGCACTTGTAGCTTATTTTCATAAATAGACAAATATAGCAGGGGCATTTCTCAATCCGTCCCTGCATTTTTTTGAATTTCCCCGCAAACCAAGAGACATCAATGGACTCACTCGGCGCGCTGCGGCGCACACATAACTGCAACACCCTCGGCCTCGACAACCTGAATCAGGAGGTCGTTCTCATGGGCTGGGTTCTTCGCCGCCGCGACCACGGCGGGGTTATCTTCATCGACCTCCGCGACCGCTGGGGCATCACCCAGATTGTGTTCAACCCGGAAGTCAACCCCGAACCGCACGCCAAGGCGCACCAGCTGCGCTCTGAGTGGGTTCTGGCGGTCAAAGGCAAGGTCGAGGCGCGGCCCGGCGACATGGAGAACCCAAAGCTGAAGACCGGGGCGATTGAGATCATGGTCAGCGAGCTGCGCATCCTCAACACGAGCAAAACCCCGCCGTTCCCGCTCGACGAAGACAGCGAGGTTTCGGACAATATCCGCCTGCAATACCGCTATCTTGACCTGCGGCGGCCCGAAATCGGAGCCAACTTGGTCATGCGGCACACGGCGACGCAGGCTGCGCGGAGCTTCCTCTGCGAAAACGGCTTCTTGGAAATCGAAACGCCGATGCTGACGCGCTCCACGCCGGAAGGGGCGCGGGATTATCTGGTGCCGAGCCGGGTTAATGCGGGAAAATTCTTCGCTTTGCCGCAGTCGCCGCAGCTTTTCAAGCAGTTGCTGATGATGGGCGGCATGGACCGTTATTTCCAGATTGTCAAATGTTTCCGCGACGAAGACCTGCGCGCCGACCGCCAGCCGGAATTCACCCAGATCGACCTTGAGCTGAGTTTTGTCGGCGAGGACGACATCATGGCCATTGCCGAGGGCTTGGTCAAGCAGATTTTCGCGGCAACACGCGGCATTGCGCTGAACCCGCCGTTTCCGCGCATGAGCTATCAGGAAGCCATCTCGCGCTATGGCAACGACAAGCCGGACACCCGTTTCGGCCTTGAATTGGTTGATTTGACCGAAAAACTGCGCGGCTGCGGCTTCAAGGTCTTCAACGCGGTCATCGAGGGCGGCGGCATTGTCAAGGCGATCAACGCCAAGGGCTGCGGCACGTTCTCGCGCAAGGACTTGGATGATTTGACAAATTACGCGGGCACCTTCGGGGCCAAGGGCATGGCTTGGATCAAGGTGAAGGAAGATGAATGGCAGTCGCCGATCACTAAATTCTTCAATGAAAACGAGATTGAGGCGATGCGCCAAGCCCTCAACGCCGAGCCGGGCGATTTGATTCTTTTCGGCGCGGACAGCGTTGCGGTCGTGAATCAAGTCCTCTCCGAGCTGCGCCTTGAGCTGGGCCGACGGCTTGGCCTGATGGACAGCAATGTCTATAATTTCCTCTGGGTTACGGATTTTCCGCTGGTCGAGTTCGATGCCGAGCGCAAACGCTACGCTGCGGTGCATCATCCTTTCACTGCGCCGCTTGACGAAGACCTTGCCCTGCTTGAGACCGAGCCGCTCAAAGTCCGCAGCCGGGCTTATGATCTCGTCCTGAACGGCAGCGAGATCGGCGGTGGCTCCATCCGCATTCACACCACGGACATGCAGGCCAAGATGCTCAATCTGCTTGGTATTGCTGAAGAAGAGGCGGAGGAAAAGTTCGGCTTCCTCCTCCGCGCCCTCGAATTCGGCGCGCCACCGCACGGCGGCATCGCCTTCGGCCTCGACCGCCTGATGATGCTGCTCACCGGCTCCAGCTCCATCCGCGACGTGATCGCCTTCCCGAAAACCCAGAAGGCCACCTGCCCGCTCACCGACGCGCCGTCCTCGGTCGCCCGCAAGCAGCTCACCGAGCTGCACCTCCGGCCTGACTGGAAGGAAGCATAAGCGGACGATGTTTCGCAAGGGCGGGCCGATGGGGCCGCCCTTTTTCTTTGCCCCGGCATGGCGGACGCAGAAATTTACGCCTACATGCTCGAAAACAAAACAGAATCGGACTGCGCCAATATCGAATCCTTCAATGGGAACATCCAATTTTTGGACAAAATTATCGAAAAATTAGATTTCGACATCGAAACTTTCGATAATTTTATTGACGCGCTCAATGTCGAAATTGAGCTGTTCGATGTTTTTGTTGAGCGGATTGATGTTGGAGCAGGCGGGTTCGTTGTCTGAAAGCGGCGGCGGCGGGTTTGGTCGCTGAAATTTTCCTGCTATTTTTTGCTTGACAGCCTCGTCCTTCCGAAATAAATTCAGCGGTTGTTTTCCATAAATCCTTGCAGGGAGGCCGCCATGCCGGAAAAAACCCCAACTGAACAGATCGCCGAGATTTTGGGGGTGGAATTTCTGCCCCTGCTTGATCCCTCCGAAGTGCGGGAATTGCAGAAGGCTCTGCCCGGATATCAGGCAGTTGCCGACGATGCGGCCCGCTTCGCCCAGAAGCACAAAGACACTCTAAAGCTCGACCAAGTCCGCGCCTCCATTGAGCAGGGCCTCGCCGATGTCGCCCGCCTTGAGCCGGTCGAGCATCTCCTCAAAAAGCTGTATCTTTCCGTCTATCATCAGCGGCTTCAGGCCACCGCCAAGTGCATGGAGGGCCTGTACGACACTTCCCGCCGCATCCGCGACTTTTCCGAAGCCTACCCGGAGATTGAGGAGGAAGGCCAGCATCTTCTTGATTTCATGAAGGCCTTCAGGCCGGGGCCGAAGAAGGAGAAGAAAGAGGAAGGATGATTTGTTGCAGCAAAAGTTGTTCATCAACCAAGTAATAGACAAAGATAAAAAATATACAACAATACTTCCATGCCTAATGAATTTAATAGAACTGTTTGTTCTTTGGTGAACTCGCCAGAGTTTCCATATTTTTTATTCTTCCGTATGGAAGAATTATATAGAAAAAGAATTAGCTACAAAAGATTTCCTGATGATTACAATAAAGAAAAATTAGAAGAAAAAGAAAATGAAGTTAAACAATTACTTGCTGATCTCGGTTATAATGATCAAGGTCAGCTTTTTGGTGGAAGTAAAATTTTAAAAAACATGGCATTGATTTTCTCAAAAGAATGTCCAGAATTCATTTCCGATACCCCATGGGGCGGATGGGGCGGTTTGGATGAGGGATTATTTTTTTCAATAGAAAAAAATCCTCTTGCTATTGATGATATTTTTCATGGAAATGAGAAGATAAAGGAAGTTTTTGCTGCTTATTTTTATTTATGTTATGTAGGGAGTGTTTATGACCCATCCACATTAGATACATCTTTATTAGACAAAGCTGAGTTATTATGTCTAAACGAAGAATGGATATCTAAGGCAAGGAAATATTCTGAAGATATCAGACTAATTGACTTAGAATTAGAAAATGAAACAGAAGTAAAGGAAACTCAAAGTAATAAATGTTTTATTGCTACAGCAAGTTATGGAACAGAACTTGCCAGCGAAGTGATTTTTCTAAAAAGATTTCGAGATGAATTCCTTTGTCATTATAACACAGGAAGATTTTTTATAAAGTACTACTATCGTATATCTCCATATATAGCACGTATCATTTCAAAGTCTGAAATCGTTAAAATGTTTATACGGAATATTGTATTGAATCCTATTGTCTTTATTGTTCGTTATTTTTTAGAAAAAAATAATCCAAGGAGGTAAGCTGTGCCTAAGAGAACATGTGATGTATGCGGAAAAACAAAAGAAGTTAAAGGCGGACAAGTCTGCGAAAAGAGTCATTTTGTTTGTGCGCAATGTTCTAATACAGGAGGAATCTTCGGCGGAAAAAGGAAGGAATGTCCTATATGTAAAACGAAATTAAAATAAATGTAGCCAAGGATATCACATGACATCCATCCTTCAACGCATGGCGGATAGAGACGCTTTGCCTGAAATCGCCGATCCAGCAGCTTCAAAAAGAAATAAGGAAAGACTGTCCTTTGCCTATCAGGTCAATAAAATATGCTGCTCGATAGCAATGCGATTATCTATTCAATCAAGCCTAAATTTGAACTGAGATTGTTATGCCTATCGCGCAAATATTTCAATCCGGCGGCAGCCAAGCTGTGCGCCTTCCGAAAGAATTTTGTTTCTCATCCAACGAAGTTGAAATTTTCCAACGTGGCGATGAAATTGTCTTGCGTGAGCATAAAGCCAGTGCTGCTGAAATTTTTGAAATTTTGACGAGTTTTCCTGATGATTTCATGAAAGGAGGACGTGTTGACCTTCCGCCGCAGGAAAGGGAGCAGCTATGACTGTTCCCCGTTATCTGCTCGACACAAATATCTGCATCTATATTGCAAAGCATAATCCTCCTGAAGTTCGTCAGCATTTCATAAAGCAGCAGAAAGAGCATCTCGCAATGTCAGTTGTCACTTTGGGAGAATTGCGTCATGGTGCTGAAAAAAGTCAAGCGCGAGAAAAAGCTATTGTGGTCTTGACACAGTTGATCTCGTCAATCAATATTTTGGAACTCCCTGTTGATGCCGGGGTGCAATATGGACAAATCCGGGCCGCACTGGAAAAGAAAGGACTGATTATCGGCAATAATGATTTGTGGATAGCGGCTCATGCTCTTGCATCCGGCTTGATTCTTGTCACCAACAATGTGCGTGAATTCGCCCGCATTGACAAGTTGGCAATTGAGAACTGGGCGGCATAATATCGCAAAAAACCGCCTTTCCTCCTCCGCGCCCTCGAATTTGGCGCACTAGGCTCCGGATGCCAGAAAACAGCTTAGCGAGCTGCATCTACGGCCCAACTGGAAGGAGGCATAAGCCGACGATGTTTCGCAAGGGCGGGCCGATGGGTCCGCCTTTTTTTATTGCGCCAATATCGAATCCTTCAATGTGAACATCCAATTTTTGGACAAAATTTAGGACTTGCGCAGTTGAAACAAGAGGTAAGCCCTGAGAGGAGCCGCCAGGCGTAATCCTCATGAAGCTGGTCAGCATTTCATTGAAAAAGGGGAGCGCGAGACTGATTGTCGTGAAAAAAGAAACGGAAAAAAGAAACGCAGGCCAAGGTTTTTCCCCTGCTTTGCGCCATCGCCCTTGACGAAGGGCGGTTCATTGATTAATACTACAGGATTAACGCGAGAGTGGCGGAACTGGCAGACGCACTGGACTTAGGATCCAGCGCACGTAGTGCGTAGGGGTTCGACCCCCCTCTCTCGCACCAACACACTGAAAATACACGGTCCCATATTCAGGAGGCGGGCAGCAGGAAGCTGCGCCTGGCTGGATTGAGATAACTTCTGCCCAGGGCAGGCAACCCGAAACTAAGGAATTTGAGGCGATGGAAATAGCAGTCGAAGAACTGAGCGAACTGACCCGCAAGCTCACCGTCACCGTGCCTGCGGACGCGGTGCAGGAGGCGATGGACAAAGCCTACGGCAAGCTGAAGAAAGATGTTCACCTCAAGGGATTCCGCAAGGGCAAAGCCCCGATGTCCATTCTGGAGAAGAACTACGGCGACCGCGTGAAGGCCGAGGTGGCCGAGCAGTTAGTGCAGGAGAGCTACTTTGACGCAATTGAGGAGAAGGGGCTGGACGTGGTCGTGCATCCTGAAATCCGCGAGACTAATTTTCCTGATGATGGCTCTTTTGTTTATGTCGCCTTGGTGGATGTGAAGCCGGTCTTTGAGATCAGCCAGTACAAAGGCTTGGAGATAGAGAAACCTGCGGTTAACGTGACCGAAGCAGATATCGACCGCAAGATTGAGGAACTGCGCCGCAAGCACGCAGTGCTGCGGACTGCCGACGACGAACATGGCGTGGTTGAGGATGACATCGTCATCGTTGATTTCCAAGGCTTCCACAACGAGAAGCCGATGAAGGAAGTGCACAATGAGAACTACTCGATTGACGTGGGCACCAAACGGCTCGGCGCGGAGTTCGAGGAGCAGCTCATCGGCCTGAAGAAAGGCGAGTCCGCTCTGTATGAGACTGAGTTCCCTGCTGATTACGTCAACCCAGTGATGGCGGGCAAGAAGATCGAATTCAAGGTGGATGTTAAGGAGATCAAGGAGCGGGTCAAGCCGACAGCGGATGACGAGTTCGCCAAGGATGTTGACGCGAACTGTGGCTCGCTGGCCGAGCTGCGGGCAGGCATTGCCAAGGAGATGCGCCAGCAGCGCGAGTCCGCTCAAGAGGGCGATTTGGTGGATCGGATCATGCAGAAGCTGATCGGCATGAATGAGTTCCCGGTGCCGGAGCGGGCTGTTGCCTACGAAGTGCAGGAGATGATCAACCAGACCGAGGAGCGGCTGAAACGCGCCGGTCTGACTTTGGAAACCGCCGGAATCAAGCGGGACGAGCTGGCCAAGCAGAACCGCGAGGCGGCGGTGAAGCGGGTCAAGGGCGACTTCCTCCTGAAGAAAGTGGCCGAGCTGGAGGAGATCAAGCTGGCGGACAAGGACATCGAGCGCGGCTATCAGCGCATCGCCATGCAGTACAAGATGACTGTGCCGGAAGTAAAGCAGTATTTCCAGCGGCGGGAGGAGATCATGCCTTTCCTTGCCGAGCTGCTGAACGAGAAAATCCTCCGCTTCCTGCTCGACGCGGCCAAGATCACTGAGGCGCAGACGACGGCAGTCGAAGAGGAAGCTGCGGAAGCGCAGCAGGCATAGGCCGGAATCCTTTATTTTGTCTATCAGCCGGACAGACTGCTGTCCGGTTTTTTGTTTTAAGGAGCGATCATGAATCTTGTGCCAATGGTGGTTGAGCAGAGTCCGCGCGGCGAGCGGGCTTTTGACATTTACTCGCGCCTGCTGCGGGAGCGCATCGTCTTTCTCGGCACGCCGGTCAACGACGATGTTTCCAGCCTGATTGTCGCCCAGCTGCTGTTTCTTGAAGCGGACGACCCGGACAAGGACATCACCTTCTACATCAACTCGCCCGGCGGCTCTGTCACCGCAGGCATGGCCATTTACGACACCATGCAGTATATCCGCTGCGACGTGGCCACGCTCTGCATGGGGCAAGCGGCCTCGATGGGCGCGCTGCTGCTGGCCGCAGGCGCGGCAGGCAAGCGCTACGCCCTGCCCAACTCGCGGATCATGATTCATCAGCCGATGGGTGGTTATCAGGGCCAAGCCACGGACATTGAAATTCATGCCAGAGAAATTCTGCGGATGCGGGCTGATCTCAACAACATTCTCGCCAAGCACACCGGCAAGCCGGTCAAGCAGATCGAGCAGGACACCGAGCGCGACAATTTCATGGCCGCGCCGGAAGCGAAAGAATACGGCCTGATTGACAAGGTGCTGGAGCGCAGGGAGGAGACCAAGGCATGAGCGACGAACTGACCGGCAGCTCCGCTGGCTCGCGTGCCTGCTCCTTCTGCGGTCGGGACGAGGCGGAAGTGGCGCGGCTGATTGCCGGGCCGGATGTCTATATTTGCAGCGAGTGCATCGAAATCTGCAACGGGATGATCAAAGAGCCGACGGAAGGCGAAGCGGCCAAGGTGGTCGAGCCGCCCAGCCTGCTCAAACCCAAGGAGATTCACGCCCATTTGAATGATTACGTCATCGGCCAAGACTACGCCAAGCGGGTGCTGGCCGTGGCCGTGCACAATCATTACAAGCGGATCAGCTCCCGCATCGCTGGCAAGGGCGATGCCAACGCGGTGGAAATCCAGAAGTCGAACATCGTTCTGATCGGCCCGACCGGCAGCGGCAAGACTCTGCTTGCGCAGACCTTGGCCCGCGTCCTCAACGTGCCCTTCAGCATCGCCGACGCGACCACGCTGACTGAGGCGGGCTATGTCGGCGACGACGTGGAGACCATTCTTGTCGGCCTGCTTCAGGCGGCAGATTATGACGTGGAGCGGGCGCAGCGCGGCATAGTCTATATTGATGAGATTGACAAAATCGCCCGCAAGTCCGACTCGCCCTCCCTGACCCGCGATGTTTCCGGCGAAGGTGTGCAGCAGGCCCTGCTCAAGATGATCGAGGGCACCACCGCCTCAGTGCCGCCCAAAGGCGGGCGCAAGCATCCGCAGCAGGATTTGATCAAGATTGACACCACCGACATTTTGTTCATCGTCGGCGGTGCTTTTGTCGGCCTGGACAAGGTGATCAAGCGGCGCGGCGGCAAGAAATCCATCGGCTTCGGCGCGAAAATCCACTTGGATAAGGAGAAGAGCGAGGGCGATTTGTTAGCCGAAGTGCAGCCGGAAGACCTGCTCAAGTTCGGCCTGATCCCGGAGCTGGTGGGCCGTCTGCCGGTCATCGCGCCGATGCGCGAGCTGCGCGAGGAAGACCTGATTCGCATCCTCAAAGAGCCGAAGAACGCCCTGACCAAGCAGTATATGAAGCTCTTTGAGCTGGAAGGCATCACGCTCCGCTTCACCGAAGAGGCGCTGAACGCCGCCGCCAAAAAGGCTTTGGAGCGCAAGGCCGGGGCGCGCGGGCTGCGCTCAGTGATGGAAAGCGCGATGCTCGATGTGATGTACGAGCTGCCCTCGGATGACTACGCGGTGGAATGCGTGATCAATGAGGAGGTGATCAGCAAGGGCGAGCAGCCTGCTGTGATCCGCGATGAAAAGCGGCGGAAAGCGGCCTGATAGCAGGGGCGAAAGATTTTTCGCCCCTGCTGCTGTTGCAACGTTCAACCGAGGAGCAATGAGCTGCCTGAGCGGAGCCGAAGGCAGCGGTTTCGGCTCCGCTCAACCGCCTTGACCAATGCAGGAGGAAACATGAGCGACAATGTGCAGATTGCCCTGATCATCGCTGCTGGCGCAGCAGCCGTGATCTGGATGTTGCGGGACAAGCTGAAGGGAACCAAGGTGGAGGTCAGTAAAGAGGGCGTAAAGGTGGGCGTGGACACGCAGGAGCCGTCTGTCACCCGGATCAGCGGCGTAAAGATCAAGGGCGATGCAAACAATCTCACCGCCACGAACGGCGGCCAGATTGACCAAGCCGACATCGAAGGGAACAAAAACCGGCTTAAAAGCTGACCCGCCGCCATGCTGGCAAACTACAAAGAAGAGCGGGCCGCGTTCGCCCGGCTGTGGGAGCGGCAGTGCCGGGAGCGCATTCTTTTGCTGCGCGGCCAGTCCGGCTGCGGCAAAACCAGTCTGCTGAAGCACTGCCGCCAATCCGCCCAGCCCGAAAAAGTCTTTCTCATCTTTGTGGACTGCAAGCGGGACGGCATCAATCCTGCCGAGGTCTTCAGTCTTGCTGCCGACCATGCAGGCCGCAACCGGCTGCCCGCCTTCAGCCAGTGTCTGCGCCAGCACAATGTGGAAATCCGCGACAACCAGATTGAGGGCAACAGCAACCAGATCAGCGTGGTGCTTGGCGGCGGCAGCGAGCAGGAGCGCAAAGAGCGGCTCGTCTGGCTGACCAATGCGTGGCTTGAGGACATCAGCCAGTTTGATCGCCCTTTGCTCTTGGTGGTGGACACCTACGAAAAGGCCGGAGCTGATCTGCAAAGCTGGCTGCGCAGTCTGCTGGTACGTCTGCCCCGCGCCTGCAAGCCGCTGCGCATCGTGCTGGCCGGGCAGGAAGTGCCCGACACCAACACCGGCGAGGAATGGGCCGACTGCTGCTGCGAGCGCGAGCTGAACGGCGTGCCGGAGCCGGAGCACTGGCTGCCGGTGGTGGAAGGGCTTGGCTTGCAGATTCCCCAGCTCTTTCTGGCTGGCATCTGTCACGCCATGCAGGGCAATCCGGCTGAAATTCTAAAAGCCATTCAACGGCCTTTTTGATTTGATATGCCCGAAGAAGAGGATGAAGGAGGATATTTTTATCAACCTCCTGTGAGACGACCTTATCAAATCCTGCTGGAGCAGCTTCAAGCCTGCGGCACTCAGGACGAGCGCGAGCGGCTGCTGATGCGCTTCAGCATCTCTCAGCTGCCGGAGCCGCTGCGGGCTGCCGTGCAGGCAGCCGCTGTGCCACGCTTCTTTGACCGTGCCTTTCTCAACGCCCTGCTCGATCAGCCCTTGAACGAGGCGCAGTTTGCCGAACTCACCGGCCTGTCGTACATTGAGCCATATCCCGGTGAAGGGCGGTTCAATGTCCATGAGCGCAGCCGCAAGCTGCTTCAGGAGAAGCTCTGGCAGGAGGATGATGCGTTGTACCGGGAAATCTCCCGCCGGGCTTTTGCGCATTGCGTGAAGCAAGATCAGAACGACACCACGTGGCGGATTGAGACGGTGTATCATCAACTTATTGTTGAGCCAGATGAGGGGATAAATAAGTTCAATTATATCATAACCGAATGGAAAGAATCTTATAAATCTTACGCCGAAAGCCTGCTGAGAACTGTTTGGAAACAACATCCAGATATTTTGATTGCCTGTCTAAGAATTCTTGGTGGCGAAGCAAAAGAGGATGCAAGACGACTTTTAAAAGAAAGCCAAAATCCAACTGTCCTGACGGCATGTCTAAACATTCTTGGTGGCGAAGCAAAAGAGGATGCAAGACGACTTTTGAAAGAAACTCAGCACCCTGCGGTTCTGGCAGTCTGCCTGAATATCCTTGGTGCTGAAGCAGAAGAGGATGCGAAAAGACTTTTAAAAGAAAACCAAAATCCAACAGTCTTGACAACCTGTCTAAAAATTCTTAGTGCTGAAGCCAAAGAGGAAGCAAGATGTCTTTTGAAAGAAAGCCATAATCAAACTGTTCTGGCGGTCTGTCTAAGAATTCTTGGTGACGAAGCAAAAGAGGATGCAAGACGACTCTTAAAAGAAACTCAGCATCCTGCGGTTCAGGCAGCCTGCCTGAATATCCTTGGTGCTGAAGCTAAAAAAGAGGTAAGGCGAATGCTGGCAGCAGAAGGCAGCGGCCATGCCCCTGCGCGAGCAGCATTGCCTTGAGCAGCTGCGCCAAATGAAGGAGCAGAAACAGCCTGCGGATGTCCGCCATGAGGTTTCGGACAAGCAAACACCGCCTGCGGACGAGTGAAAGCTCCTTGCAAACATCCGCAGGCAGCTTTTACACGTCTGAAAGCTCTGTTCAGATGTCCGCTGGGAGCTTTTCAACGAGCAAATGCTCCTGACAAACGTTTGCAGGGAGGATTCAAACCTGTGAAACCTGCTGTCAGATGTTGCGCGGTAGCATTCAGACGTTTGTTTGGAGCTTTTCAACGAGCAAATGCTCCTGACAAACGTTTGTAGGGAGGATTCAAACCTGTGAAACCTGCTGTTAGATGTTGCGCAGCAGCATTCAGACGTTTGTTCGGAGCTTTTCAACGAGCAAATGCTCCTGATGAACGTTTGTCAGCAGGCAGCAGATGTCCGTAGGCAGGGTTTCAAGGCATCATCCCGGCATGTCATTCTGGGCAGAGCAAGGAATCTTTGCCAATGAATGCTGCGTCAAATCAGGAATGACTTATGAACGCATTGACTATCACGCTTGAGGGGCCAATCAAATTCCGGCTCCAAGAGCAGGCGGCTATACACGGCTGCACCG
Organism: Desulfobulbaceae bacterium; assembly: GCA_011391865.1. Classification (GTDB taxonomy): domain Bacteria; phylum Desulfobacterota; class Desulfobulbia; order Desulfobulbales; family Desulfobulbaceae; genus Electronema. Next base: position 87,879 of record JAABPV010000044.1, read on the forward strand.
CAGAGGAAGAAGCGAAGAGCATTTTAGAAAAGTTTCTCGCGCCTGAGCCGCATCCGCAGGGAATTGGCACCCGCATTCATCAGCTCTTCCAAAAGATTGGCGGCGTGGAGCTTGATCTTCCAAGCCGTTCTCTGCCAAGACTACCACAGCAGGACAGTGATGCTTCTTGACACCAACATCTTGTCCGAATTGATGCGCACCCGCCCAAATCCCGCCATCATCGAATGGCTGGACAGGCAGCCTGCGGATCAGTTGTTTGTCAGCTCAATATCACGCGCCGAAATTGAGCTGGGCATCGCTCTGCTGCCGGAAGGAAAGCGGCAGAACGAATTGCGTTCAGCAGCGGAAGACATGTTTGCGGTGTTTGCAGGAAAAAATATTCCATTTGATGAGTTGGCAGCGCAGCAGTACGGCATTCTCGTTGCGGAAAGAATACGGATAGGACGGCCTATCAGCGTGGAAGATGCACAGATAGCGGCTATTGCGATAGTGCGCAATCTGAGCTTGGCAACGAGAAACAGCAAAGATTTTGCTCATATCAAGGGGCTGCTGGTTATCAATCCTTGGGACTGCGGTAGAAGTTCTGTTCAATGAACAAATAACAGAAATGCAGTCTGCGTGAACATTGAGGAAAAAATGGACGGAATGCGCACCTTGTCAGTTCAGTATCCGGGCAGCATCCCCGCAGTCATGAACGTTGCGCCGGAGCTGTTTGAAGAAGAAGCCAGAATGGCGATGGCCGTCAAGCTGTTTGAGCTGGGCAGATTGACTTCCGGCCAGGCTGCGGTCATGGCCGGAGTGCCCCGCGCCGCTTTCCTGCTGCAATGCCATCGTTTCGGCGTATTTTCCGCCGAATGGAGCGACGAGGAGCTTGCGCATGAATTCAGCACGGTGCTCTGAATGAACGGCGCGATTGTTTCCAACACCGGCCCGCTGGTCGCCTTGGCGGTGATCAACCAGCTTGACCTGCTCCGTCTGCTTTTTGACGACGTGATGGTGCCTGAGGCCGTGCATCACGAGCTGCTGGCAGGCGGCATGAACCAAGCCGGACTTGCCGCATATCAGCAGGCCCGCTGGATGAACGTCATCAAACCGGCTGAACGGCTTGATCCGCTTCTCGCGTCGGTTCTGGACAGCGGCGAGGCTTCCGTCATTCAGCTTGCCAGAGAGCGCGGCATTGCCTGCGTCCTGATTGACGAGCGGAAAGGCCGCCAGATTGCCAGAGAAGTGTATCAGCTTCAGGTTATCGGTTCTGCCAGAGTGCTGGTCGAGGCCAAACGGCATGGACATCTTGCCAGCGTGGAGACTGCGCTTGCGGCCATGCGGCAGCATGGCTACTGGCTTCATGACAAAATCATCGCCGCTGTTCTGCGCGAAGCCGGTGAGCGGCACAATGAGGCTTGAACGCGCTTAACTGATTTTCCTGAAAGAGATATGTCTGAATTCAATCTGGTTCGTTATCCGGTCATGCCGCTGCGGGACATTGTTCTCTTTCCCGGCATGGTCGCGCCTTTGGTTATTGGCCGCAAGAACTCCGTCCGGGCCTTGGAGCACGCGATGGAGCAGCGTTCGCTGATCTTTCTCGTCGCGCAGAAGGAGGCGGGCGTGGACGATCCGCAGGCCGCTGACCTCCGCCGCTGCGGGGTGCTGGCCACGGTCATCCAACTGCTCCGCCTGCCCGACGGCACCATGAAGGCTTTGGTGGAGGGCAAACGCCGGGCCGTGGTCGCGGCCTACATTGAGTTCAGCGATTTCCTCCGCGCCGATTTGTCGGAACGGCCTGACACCGAAGCCGAGCATCCCGATCTGCCCGCTTATAGCCGCGAGCTGCGCCGCACCTTTGCCGAGTACATCAAGATCAGCCGCCAGAAAATTCCGGCGGAGATTGTCAAGGTTGCGGCGGTGATGGAAAACCCGGCCCGGCTGGTTGACCTGCTCTGCGCCCATGTCCAGCTTCCGGCAGCGGAGAAGCAGGAGCTGCTGGAGACCGTCGCCCTGCCGGACCGCCTCCGCCGCCTGATTGAGCTGCTGTACCGGGAAATCGAGCTAGACGGGCTGGAAAAATCCATTGAGACCAAGGTGCGCAAGCGGCTGGCCGACAATCAGCGCAACTACTATCTCGGCGAGAAGGTCAAGGAAATCCAGCAGGAGATGGGGCACGTCCCGGACGATCACAGCGAATTGCAGGCGGCTTTGGAGAAAAAAGAGCTGCCGGAATCGGCGCGGGAAAAGGCGATGAAGGAGCTGAACAAGCTCAAGGCCATGCCGCCAATGTCCGCTGAAAGCACGGTGGTGCGCAATTATCTCGACACCATCATCAGTCTGCCGTGGCGCGAAAAAAGCGAGGCCAAGATTGACATTGAGGAGGCCGAGCGCATTCTTGATCAGGATCACCACGGCCTGAAAAAGGCCAAGGAGCGCATTCTCGAATATCTGGCCGTGCAGGCGCAAGTGGAGAAGATACGCGGGCCGATCATCTGTCTTGTCGGCCCGCCGGGCGTGGGAAAAACCTCAATTTGCAAGTCCATCGCCAAGGCCATGAACCGGAAATTTGTCCGGCTCTCGCTTGGCGGGGTGCGCGACGAGGCGGAAATTCGCGGCCACCGTAGAACCTACATCGGTGCCATGCCGGGCAAGATCATCCACGCCATGCAACGGGCCGAGGTGATCAACCCGGTCTTCTGCCTCGACGAGGTGGACAAGATGAGCGTGGATTTCCGGGGCGATCCCTCATCCGCCCTTTTGGAGGTGCTCGACCCGGAGCAGAACAGCGCGTTCAACGATCATTATCTTGATCTCGACTACGATCTCTCCGAGGTTTTCTTCATCGCCACGGCCAACAGCCTGCACAGCATCCCCCTGCCGCTGCAAGACCGGATGGAGATCATCCGCCTAAGCGGCTACACAGAGGAGGAAAAGCTGCGTATCGCGCAGGAGTATCTCGCGCCCAAGCAGCTGGAGCGCAACGGCTTTGCTGCGGACGACATTGTTTTCGAGGAAGAGGCGGTGCTGGAGATCGTCCGCCGCTACACCCGCGAGGCCGGGGTGCGCGATTTGGAGCGCACCATCGCCTCCATCTGCCGCAAAGTGGCCCGCGACCGCCTGCAAAAGAAAGAACCGGAGCGGAAATATCAGCTCGGCAGCGCGGCGGTGTCCGAATATCTCGGCGTGCCCAAGCACCGCTACGGGATGGCGGAAAAGCAGGACGAGACCGGCTTGGTAACTGGCTTGGCGTGGACGGAGGTCGGCGGTGAACTTCTTCAGATTGAGACCGCCCTGATGCCCGGCACCGGCAAGCTGACTGTCACAGGCAAGCTGGGCGAGGTGATGCAGGAATCGGCGCAGGCGGCGATGGCCTGCGTGCGCGCTAGAGCTGGGCGGCTGGGGCTGGATCCGGGTTTCTATCAGAAATTGGACATTCATGTGCATGTGCCGGAAGGGGCGATTCCGAAAGACGGCCCTTCCGCCGGAATCACTATGGCTACCTCGATTGTCTCCGCCCTGCTCAAGGTGCCTGTGGATCGCCAGTTAGCCATGACCGGGGAAATAACGCTCCGGGGCCGGGTGCTGCCCATCGGTGGCCTGACCGAAAAGCTGCTGGCGGCCAAGCGCGGCGGCATCAGCCGCGTTATCCTGCCCAAGGAGAACGAGCGCGATCTGGAAGATGTTCCGGCAAAAGTGCGGGCCAGCTTGGACATCGCCTTGGTCGAGCATGTGGACGAGGTCTTCAGCCGCGCCCTGCTTTTGCGCGAAGGTGAGGAGCTGTTTCACGACGCGCCCTTGGACGCGGTGATTCCTCCCGCGCTGATCACTGTGCCCGCTGTTCCGGCCCAGCGCAACTGAGGGACGGCGCATTTTTCGCTGTTCCCGATTTTTTTAATTGACGGGCAGCGCGGATTCTGGTAAAAAGTATGCACCATTTGGTGCGGGCGAATAGCTCAGCTGGGAGAGCATCGGCCTTACAAGCCGAGGGTCACAGGTTCGATCCCTGTTTCGCCCACCAAATTTTCCGGGGTCGTAGTTCAGTTGGTTAGAATGCCGGCCTGTCACGCCGGAGGTCGCCGGTTCGAGCCCGGTCGGCCCCGCCAGCAAAATCAGGGAGTTGCCTTGAAAAAGGTAACTCCCTTTTTCTATTTGTTGGGTTCGCTGTTGGGCTTTTTGCATTTTCACTCAAAGACCTTGACAGCGTTTCTGACGCTTTCCAGCCGGTGGACATACCGCTGGGTTGTAGTCAGGTTGGTATGGCGGAGGATTGCCTGCACATCCAGCAGGGAGACTTTGGCCTTGATCAGGATGCTGGCGGACAGATGACGGATGCCGTGCAGGCCGAACGGCTCTGTTTCGGCTTTGCGGCAGAGACGGTCAAGCCACTTCTGGCGGTATACGTAGGGCAGGCCGGAGCGGGGATCCGGGAAAACCCAAGGGCCGGGCATTGCGGCGAGGTGTTCGGACAGAGCCTTGTTCAGCCGGTCGGTCAGCGGCAGCCAGTCATACTGCTGAGAACCGTCCTTCCGTTTTCTGGTGGCGAGCCGGACGCGCCTGCGGTCGAAGTCAACGTCTTCCCGGCGGAGATGGAATATCTCGTTCCGCCGGGCTGCAAGATGCAGGTAGCAGAGGAGCATCAGCCTGTCCTGATCGGATTCAGCGGCCTCATAGACTGCCCAGAAATCCTTCTCCGAGGGAACATGCCGGGGACTGCGCTCCTCGGCGAACCGCTCGGTCAGGAAAGGATTCTCCTTGGGAAAGCCGGGCAGGTACTGGATGCCCCAGTTCCAAGCGGCGACGAGGTTCTTCCTGTCCTTGTTCGCGGCATAGCCTGACCTGCTCACAGCCTGATCTCGGAAATGAGCCAGCACTTGGCCTTTGTGCAGCCGGAAAACCTGCGTGTCCGGGTCAAACGCTGTGAAAAGCTGCCGGAACACGAAGTGCTTCTCCTTGTAGGTCTTGACGGAGAACTTCATTTTGGCGTGATCAAGGTACATGGTGGCCCAGTCATGCAAGGAGAGCGTGCGGATCACGGCGGGTTCCTGTGGGCCGCCGCCGCTGCTTTCCAGCTCCTTTTTCTTTTCCGCCTCCCATTGCTTGGCTGCGGTTTTGCTCTCGTGCTGGCTGCGGTGCTTCTGGCCTTCGTGCAGCACCTGCGCCATCCATTTCTTGCGCTGTTTGTTCCAGTAAGGCATTCAGCAGCCTCTTCTCAAAAAATTTATAGCAGATGCCGATTTTATAGCCAAAGCAGTATAAAATGACTACACTGTGTGTATGGCATACTCAATAGATTTTCGTCGGAAGGTCTTGGAG
>JAABPV010000045.1 GCA_011391865.1 Desulfobulbaceae bacterium
ATTCAATGCAAACCGGAACCCAACGCCCTGACCACGCCCGAAACCTACAGCCTGCGCTTTGTGTCCCGCAACACGGCTAGCCTTGATGATCTTGCCTCGGACTCTTGATGACACAGAATACCCCGTCCAAGAGCAGGCCGCTGCTGAAGTGCTGCCTCCGCTGCGGCTTGTTTGCGCTGCTTGCCTTTCTCGTCTTCGCCTGCTGGTCTGTGTGTCGCTTCTTCATCCGCGAGGGGAAGATGCAGGACTTCTGCGGACAGATCGTCGTCGGGATGCCGAGGGATGCTGTCATCACTTTGGCTGAGAAGCATGAGTACGATGTGTACCCCCACCCTGACAATGAAGACCCGGTCATTGTGGTGGACGGCAAGACTATGGGCCGCTTCATCTGTGAGGTGCGCATTCAGCAGGGCTGCGTCATAGCGGCGGAGTATGTCCTCAACGACTGAGGCGGCGCAGGCGGCCAGTCCCCTGCCCTGCCGCTCCGCCTTCCGTGCCGCTCTGCGCCGCATCGTGCTCTGCGGTGCAGCCAGCCTCGCCTTCTTCATCTGCACGGAGCGTGGCTTGCAGCTCATCGTCCGCGCTGCCGGGCGGCTTGCCGCATGTAAGACGCTATGCTAATACAGCCGCCGGAACGCCGAAGCCTTGAACACCGCCACCACCTCGCTGCCCGGCTGAAGCCCCATCTCCTCCACCGCCTGCGGCACAACCTCGGCAATCAGCGTGCCGCCTTGGCAGTCCAGCTCCACGCCAGTTAGCCATTCCGTCTCATACATCCTGCGCACGGTACAGGCGAGCATGTTACGTGCGCTGGTTGCCTCCGGGTGCTTTTTGAAGAGGAGGATGTCCCTCGCGCCGAGAGCGAACTGCCCGGCAGCCGGATTATCACTCTTCAGGAGCATCAGCGTTATCCCGCCCCAATTGTAGCGCAGCAACCTGCCAAGGTCTTCTGGCGTATCCAACTGGAGCAGGTTGGTGTAGCCGCGCTCGCTGCTGCCGAGACTGCGACTGCGGGCCAGCTCCTCGGTCGACATTGTTTGTTCGGCCAGTCCTTTGCTCATCACGAGTGCCTCGTCCGTCATGAGGCGCAGTTCTTGCAAGCTGTGGCTGATGAAGAGCATGGGAATGGAGAACTCGGCAAAGACCTGGCGCAGGTAGGGAATGATCTGATACTTGAGCTGGCCATCCAAACCAGAGAGCGGCTCGTCGAGCAGGATGAGCTGCGGGCAGGCCAGCACGGTACGGCCCAGCGCGACCCGTTGCCGCTCGCCGCCGGAAAGCCGACTCACGCTGCGGTCGAGCAGCTCTTCAATGCGCAGGACGCGGACGAGCTGATCAATGTCAACAGTCCGCTGCTGGCGCGGCAGGCGGTTGAGGCCGTAGAGCAGGTTCTTGCGCACGCTCAGATGCGGAAAGAGGCAGGCGTGCTGAAAGACCACGCCCACGCGCCGCAGCTCCGGCGGCAGGCTGATCTTCCTTTCTTTGTCGAACAGCGTCTGGCCGTTGAGGCGGATGCTGCCGTTGTCCGGCTCCAGCAGCCCGGCAAGCATGTGCATCAACGTGGACTTACCGCTCCCGGACGGCCCGAAGACCCCGCATTTCTCCGAGCTGAGCGTGAACGCGGCCCGGACGCTGAATTCTCCGAAGTGCTTCTCGACATTGACTTCAAGCAGCATGATGGCTTGACACTCGCTCAGTCAAACTTCACCTTCGGCGTTTGCTGCTCGCCTTCCGGCAGATCAAAATACTGCGCGGCCTCCACTCCGGCCAGCGAGGCGGCAAAACGCCCAACCACAGTGCGGCGGTAGGTGTTGACCGCCTGCACTGCGTCATTGTACCGCTTCCGCTCCACGGCAATCCGGTTTTCCGTGCCCTCCAAGCTGTCCATCAGCTTCAGATAGGATTCGTTAGCCTTGAGATCAGGATAATTTTCTTGCAGCATGAGCAGCCGGGACAAGGCAGTTTCCAGCCCGCCTGCTGCTGCGGCCTTTTCCTGCATTGAGCCAGCCTGAAAATAGCTGGTGCGGGCCTTGGCCAAATTCTCGAAAATCTCCTTCTCGTGCTTGGCGTAGCCTTTGACCGTCTCGACAAGGTTGGGGATCAGATCAAACCGCCGCTTGAGCTGATTCTCCACCTGCGCCCATTGCCCGCGCACCTCCTCATCCATCGCAACCGCCTTGTTGTATTGGCCGATGCCCCACAAAACCGCGCCTGCCAAGAAAACCGCAAGCACGACAAAGATGACCAGAACTGCCTTGATGCTGTTGCTCATTCTGTCATTCCTCCGTTTGATTGAAATTTACCAGCTGCCTGAAGCACCGCCGCCGCCGCTTTCTCCGCCACCGCCGCTGAAATCGCTACTGGAACTGCTGTCATCAGAGCTGCTGCTTGAACTTGAATCACTGCTGCTCCAAGAACTGTCATTGCTCGACGAGCTACTGCTTCCATGTGTCGCCCTAGCAGCGCATGTTATTACAACAACAAATAATAAAAGTATTCCAACTATAAATAAGACACCCCCTATTGCATTCCATAAAGGATCCACCGGTGCTGAAGGAATCGCAGGACGGTGTAGCTGAAGTGGAATCCCGCCGCCCAACTGCACGTTGTAATTCTTGGCAAGAACAGCAAGCACTTCCTTAGTTGCTGCGGCAATACCCTCGCCGTATTTGCCCTCTTTGAAGAACGGCACCAGCTTTTCTCTGCCGATGCTGCCGAGCAGGCTGTCCGGCAGCACGCTTTCCAAGCCGTAGCCAGCTTCAAAGCGGTATTTCCGCTCCTTCAGCGCGACGGTGAGCAGCAGGCCGTTGTCCTTGCCTTTCTGCCCCAGCTTCCACTGCATGAAGGTGCGGAGCGAAACCGTTTCGATGGTTTCTCCATCCAGCGAGCTGATAGTCAGAACAACCATCTGCGCGGTTGTCTTTTCTTCCAGCTCGCGCAATGCGGAGACAAGCTGCGCCTCCAAGGCTGGCTCAATAATATTGGCGAGATCAATAACCCGCTCAGGCGGGCTGGACGGCACTGGCGGGGTTGCAGCCCGCAGCATGGCTGGAACCATCATCAGCAGAAACAATACCGCGCATCTCAAACCGGATCGCAGAACCATGATTTCCTCTTTAGTTGAATTCTTGGCAAGTGCCTCTGTGCAATGCACTCAATACTACAGCGGCAGACCAAGGACAGCAACAAGAAAGGAACTGGAAAAAATCGGCGGAGTTGCCTATCTCCGCGCCAAGTTACGGTTGACCGCCTCACCGAGGAGCAGCACGGCAAAGGACAGGACGATGGAGACGAGGCAGAGCGTCAATGCCCTGCTGTCGCCGCCCGGCGTGCTGGTGTATTGATAGATGGCGAGCGGGATGGTCTGGGTTACGCCGGGGATGTTGCCCGCCAGAATGACCGTCGCGCCGAACTCGCCCATGCTGCGGGCGAACATCAGGGTCATGCCCGCCAGCACCGCCCTGCCGGAGAGCGGCATGACGACCGTGAACAGGCTGTCGAACCAGCCCGCGCCGAGCGTCCGTGCTGCCTGCACAAGCTGGCGGTCTATGTTCTCCATGCCGATGCGGATGGAGCGGACTAAGAGCGGGAAGCCGACCACCGCCGAGGCGATGATTGCCCCGCGCAGAGTGAAGACCACGCGGATGTCAGCAAGAGCCAAGAGCTGGCCGAGCCAGCCGTTGCGGCCAAAGAGCAGCAGGAGCAGGTAGCCCGTCACGACCGGCGGCAGCACCAGCGGCAGATTGATCAGCCCTTCCAGCAGAGCCTTGCCGCGCATCTTGGTCATGGCCAGCACATAGGCGGCGGCGAAGCCTGCGGGCAGCGCGATGAGCGTGGCCGCTGCGGCGACTTGCAGCGAGAGCTTGACAGCGGCGAGGTCGTCAGGGGAGAGAGAGAGCATGAGCGTGTGCGATTTTTAATTGTGGATGAAGGGCAGCCATTCCGCCTTCGTCTGCGCCGCCGCAGCAATAGGGCGCGTCAACGCCTCGTACCTGACCGCCAATGCCTTGATCTCTGCTGCGCGGACGGAAAAGTGCGCCATGACTACCTCCTTTCCTCGTTCCGTTGGTGTTTTCGCGCCCGGAAACGCTCTGTTTCCGGCTCAGAATGCCGCATTCCTTGCTGGCAACGGCTCATTGCCAGCAGGAAACACCTCGTTGCCAGTTGGCAATGCCTCATTGCCAGCTGGGAATGACCCATTGCCAGCCGCCAGCGTCGCATTGCCAGCAGGGAATGCCTCGTTTCCAGTTGGGAACGGCTCATTGCCAGAGGGAAACGTCCCGTTTCCAGCAGAAAACGCCGCATTGCCAGCAGGCAGTGGGGCCGCCGCAAGCACCGCCGCCTGCCTTTGTCACGGATTCACGGCAAAGCCATGCTTCTTCAGCACCGCCTTGGCTTCCGCGCCGCTCAAGTAGTCGTAAAACGCCTTGGCCGCCGCGTTCTTCGCTCCGGCAGCGGTCAGCAGCATGGGATAGGTGATTGGCTCATGCAGGGCCGCGTCCACGGTGAAGAGCGTCTTCGCGTTGTTCGCCAGCAGCGCGTCGGTCGCATAGACAAAAGCCCCGTCCACCTCGCCCTGATCCGCATACATCAGCGCATGGCGGACATCATCGGTCAGAACAAACTTCTGGCCCTGCTCCAGCGCGGCGTAGATGCCAGCCTTCTCCATAGCTTGCTTGGCGTACTGCCCGGCTGGCACGTTCTTCGGATTGCCCATGGCGATGCGCTTCAGCTCAGGCAGCTGCTCCATGCTGTGCGCCGCCGCCTTCTCGCTGCTGACAAAAACTAAGCTGTTACCAGCAAAGGTCTTTTCCGAACCCGGCGCGGCCAGCTGCTGCGCGGCAAGGTGCTGCACCCATTCCGGGCTGGCGGAGATGAAGACATCCGCAGGCGCACCCTGCTCAATCTGCTTGGCCAGCGCGCCGGATGCGCCGAAGTTGGCCAGCACCTTAGCGCCCGGCTGCGTGGCCTCGTAGGCGGCGATGATCTCCTTGCAGGCATCGGTCATGCTTGCCGCTGCCGAGAGATGGATGGTCTCCGCCTGAATCCCGGCGGCGGCGCAGCAGTTGAGGAACAGGGCGGCAAGAACAAGTTTCCACTTCATGGCAAGCTCCTTGGGCTGATGGTTCCGCAGAAGAAAGATCTGCGAATGCGGCTGACAAGCTATCCCTTTCGCAGCAGACTTGGCAATGCAAAAGAACAGCCAGTTTCGCAAAAGCACTACGGAGCCGGAAAAAGTATTTGCGGCGGCTGCGAGTTGCATCAGGAAAGCCTGCTTTGGCGGCGGCGCAGCGAAGGACGCGGCGGATGTAAACTGTCTGACAAAAATGAAGCAGAGGCTGCGGAATGGCAAAGAGGGCGCAAAAAAAAGACCGGCCCGCAGGCCGGTCTCGCTGAGGCGGGGGAATGCCGCGTTCAGTCGCGGCTGCCGCCGAAGAAGCGGAGCAGCATGAGAAAAAGGTTGATGAAGTCCAAGTACAGTGCCAGCGCGCCGATGACCGCGCCTTTCTGCACCGCCTCGCTGCCTTGGCTCATGATGCCCTGCTCGCCCATGCTCTTGATCTTCTGCACGTCGTAAGCGGTCAGGCCGACGAATACAAATACGCCGATCATGGAAATCGCCCAGTACAGAACGGAGCTGGCCAAGAAGATGTTGACGATGGAGGCGATGATGATGCCGATCAGGCCCATGAACATGAACGCGCCCATGCCGGAAAGGTCGCGCTTGGTCACTAAGCCATAGACCGACATGGCTCCGAACATGGCCGAGGTGATCAAAAAGGTTCCGGTTATGGATGCGCCGCTGTAGGCGAGGAAAATCACCGACAAAGTCAGGCCGTTGAGGAAGGCGTAGCCGAAAAACAGGGCGGCGGCTGTGGCGGCCTTTATTTTTTCAATCCGGGCGGAGAGATAGAAAACCAGCCCCAGTTCGGCGAGTATCAGCACGATATACAAAGGGCTGCGGGCGATGCTCAAGGTCAAGCCGCTGCTGGCGGCCAGCCAAGCGACCAAAGCTGTTGCGCCCAAGCCTGCGGCCATCCAGTTGAAAACTTTGGCCAGAAAGACGGTTGAGGCTTCCTGCCGGGCCTTGGTAGCGGCCACTGCGCCGGTTGCGTATTTTGTCTCCATAATTGTACAGCCCTCCTTGTGAAAATGGGTTGCGGATGATGCGCTTCCGTGTTTTTATCTGTGCATAATAGTAACCACTCTGCCGGAGCAGGGCAAGGAAATCAGGAGGGACGACGGTGAAAATCGCAGTGAGCGGCAAGGGCGGGGTAGGCAAGACCACGATCATGGCCCTGCTGGCCGGAGAACTGAGGCGGCAGGGACGCGAAGTTTTGGTGATTGACGCGGATCCCAGCCCGCACATGGCCCAGACGCTGGGCTTCGGCGATGCGGGAAACATCAGGCCCATCGCCGAGATGGGCAGGCTGCTGGCCGAGCGGGCCGGAAAAACAGCCGGTTCGCCCTTTTACAATCTCAACCCGGACGTGAACGACCTGCTGCGGGATTTCATGCTTAAGCAGGACGGCCTGCGCCTGATGGTGCTCGGCGCGGTGCAGACAGCCGAGGGCGGCTGCGCCTGCCCGGAGAATCACGTCCTGCGCAAGATGCTGAAAAAAATGCTGCTCACGGCCAAGGAAGTCGTTCTTGTTGACATGGAGGCTGGTGTCGAGCATCTGGGCCGGGGCACAGTTGCCGGGGCCGACTGCCTGCTGATCGTGGTCATTCCCTCGAAATCCGGAGCGCGCACCGCGCTCAAAATCAAGCAGATGGCCGAGGACGTGGGGATTCCCCGCATTTTTTTTGTCGGCAATTTGATGCAGTCTGATGCGGACCGCGCTTTCCTGACCGCCGAGCTGGGCGAGGAGCCAGCCGCCTTCTTCCCTGATTCCGACCTCCTGCGGCAGACGGAGCGGGCCGGGCTGCCGGTCGTCGCTGTCCGCGAGGGGCTGGAGGACGCGCCCCGCCTGCTGCTGGAGAAAATTCTCGCCGCAGACTGAGCCGCCCGCCGCCATGCTTTCGCGCAGGAATGTTTCAGAACTGTGAACCCAATTCTTTTTTGTCGGCAAGCTGACATCCGCCTCTGCTGACGCGCTTCCCGCCTGTCTTCTCAACTTCCTGTAAAATCAGGAACAGCAGCAAATCTGCTCCTTGGCACAAGGGTTGCAATACTCATTGCGCCAATCTCTTTCCAAGGAGCAATCATGAGCAAGCCGCATCCCGACTACATCTCGACCACCAACGCCTGCAAGCTGTGCAGGCCGCTGGGCGCCTGCCTGGCCTTCAAGGGCATTGAGGGCGCGGTGCCCTACCTGCACGGCTCGCAGGGCTGCGCCACCTACATGCGCCGCTACATCATCAGCCATTACAATGAGCCGATCGACATTGCCTCGTCCTCGCTGTCGGAGAAGAACGCGGTTTACGGCGGCGGGCCGAATCTCAAGCTGGGTCTGACCAACGTGGCGCAGAAGTACCGCCCGGCCCTGATCGGCATCGCCACCACCTGTCTGACCGAGACCATCGGCGACGACGTGGCCCGCTATCTCTTGGAATACGCCAAGGACACCGAAGGCTCGGAAGGCTTGCCGGAGTTTGTTCATGTTGCTACACCGAGCTATTCCGGCACCCACATGGAAGGCTTCCACGGGGCAGTGCGGGCGGTGATCGAGCAGCGGGCCAAGGGCGGGCCGCGCACCGAGACGGTCAACCTGCTGCCCGGCTTTGTCTCCTCGGCGGACTGCCGCCTGCTCAAGGAGATCATGGCCGACTTCGGCCTGAACTGCACCATGCTGCCGGACTTGGCCGAGACCATGGACGGCCCTGCCCTGCTGGAATACGAGAAGATTCAGTCCGGCGGCACGCCCTTGGTCGCGATCACCGCGCTGGGCCGCAGCCAGGCCACCATCGAGTTTGGCCGCACCCTGAGCGACAGCCTCAGCGGCGGCCTTGTCTTGCAGAACACGTTCAAGGTCAGCCAGCACCGGCTTGGCCTGCCCATCGGCATTGAGGAGAGCGACCGCTTCTTTGCCCTGCTCGCCCAACTGAGCGACCTGCCGGTGCCGGAGAAATACCGCAAGGAGCGCGGCAGGCTGGTGGATGCCTACGTGGACGGCCACAAGTACGTCTTCGGCAAGAAGGCGATTATTTACGGCGAGGAGGACTTGGTCGTCGGCCTGACCGCGTTCTTGGCGGAAATCGGCATCATGCCGGTGCTCTGCGCGTCCGGCGGCACGTCAGGCAAGCTGGCCGCAGCTATTGCCGCAGTCACCGGCGACATCCTCGCCGAGCAGCCGCAGGTGCATGAGGGCGCGGACTTCTTCGACATCGCCGAAATCGCCGAGAGCCTTGCGCCAGACCTGCTTGTCGGTCACTCCAAGGGCTATCCGATGGCCCGCAAGCTGAACATTCCGCTCATCCGGGTCGGCTTCCCAATTCATGACCGCGTGGGTGGGCAGCGCGTTCTCCACCTCGGCTACAGCGGGGCGCAGCAGCTCTTCGACACCGTCACCAACGCCCTGATCGCCAAAAAACAAGACGATTCCTCTGTCGGCTACTCATACATGTGAAGGAGCACGAGATCATGAACCCTATTGACTACAATCGCCACCCCTGTTTCAATGCCAAAGTGAAAGGGCAGTACGGCAGAGTGCATCTGCCCGTGGCACCCAAGTGCAATATCCAGTGCAACTACTGCAACCGCAAGTACGACTGCGTCAATGAGTCGCGGCCCGGCGTGACCAGCACAGTGCTCACGCCCGATCAAGCCTTATATTATATGGGCAAGGTGCTGGAGAAGGAGCCGCGCATTTCGGTGGCGGGCATTGCCGGGCCTGGCGATCCTTTCGCCAATGCCGAAGCCACGCTGGAGACCATGCGTCTGATCCGCAGAACCTACCCGGAGACCATCCTCTGTCTCGCCTCCAACGGCCTGAATCTGGCCCCGCATGTGGAGGAGCTGGCGGAAATCGGCGTGTCGCACGTCACCGTGACCGTGAACGGCGTTGACCCGGCAGTCACCGAGAAGATTTACTCTTGGGTGCGGGACGGCAAGGTGATCTACCGGGGCAGGCAGGGCGCGGAGCTGCTCTTGGCCCGGCAGCTTGCGGCCATCGAGAAGCTGAAGCAGCACGGCATCACGGTGAAGATCAACACCATCCTGATTCCCGGCATTAACGAGCACCACATTCTTGACGTGGCCAAGACGATGAAGGAGCTGGGCGCGGACTTGCTCAACTGCATGGCCATGTTCCCAAATGCCGACACGGTCTTTGAGGACATCCCGGAGCCGTCTAAGGAAGTAATGAGCGCGGCCCGCAACGCGGCGGAGCAGTTCCTGCCGCAGATGCGCCACTGCACCCGCTGCCGTGCTGACGCGGTCGGCCTGCTGGAGGAAGACCGCACCGACGAGATGCGCGGCTGCCTCAGTGCCTGCGCCAAGCTGCCCAAACCTGCTGAGGCGGTGCGGCCTTACGTGGCCGTGGCGACGCTGGAAGGCGTGCTGGTCAATCAGCACCTCGGCGAGGCGATGAAGCTGCAAATCTGGGGACAGGACGGCGCAGGCGGCTACAAGCTGATTGAGGAGCGGCAGACACCGCCTGCTGGCGGCGGCACGCAACGCTGGTTCAATCTCAGCCGCATCCTTGGCGATTGTCAGGCTATTCTGATCAGCGACTTGGGCGACGGCCCGAAAGAATTCCTCAGCCAGCGCGGCATCAAGCCGGTGGTGATGGCGGGCTTCATTGAGAAAGGACTTGAGGCGGTGTACACCGGCAAAGGCTTTGCTTTGCTGCAAAGCCGGATGCGCAAGTGCTCGTCGAAAGGGGCCTGCGTGGGGGCTGGCACGGGCTGCGGCTGAAAGCCAAAAGGGCGGACTCTGTGTCCGCCTTTTTTTCTGATTAGTTACTGTGGAAATGTCGCCGCAGATGCTATAATAAATGCCAGCAGCATACTGCCGCCCCGCCCGCTCTGTGCAGCGCAGGGCTGAATCGCAGGGCAATACCATTCAACAGATTGAGGAAAAAAGCATGAAAGTCGCAATCATTGGTTTCTCTGTCGCATGTCTGCTGGTTTCCGGCACCGCTTTCGCCAGCGAAGAGCTGGCAAAGAAGAACAACTGCACCCTCTGTCATCAGCTCGACAAGAAGGGCATGGGTCCGGCGTTGAAGGAGATTGCCGCAAAGTACAAGGCCGACGCTGAGGGCGCGAAGAAGATTGAAGAAGCTGTCAAGAACGGCAGCAAAGGCGCATGGGGCGAGAACTCAGTCATGGCCGCTCAGGCCCAGGTGAAGGAGGCGGACGCGCAAGCTCTGGCCAAGTGGATACTGTCCTTGGCTGAGGACAAAGTTGCTGACGATAAAGCTGCTCCTGCTGAGGCAGCTCCTGCCGAGAAAGCTGCCGAGCCTGCTGCGAAGTAAGCCGCCAGCCTGCTCCAGTTCCGCAGGGTACTGCTGTGACTCTGCGGAATTCCCCGCCTCGTTCATGTCTCCGCGCTCATAAACAACCTGCATGGCTTGGCAGTGTGCATGTCTCGGTCTGAACTTTCACCGCCGCCTTGTCTGTCAGGCCTGCTCCCGCTGCTTTTTCTTTTCCTTGATCTCCTGCCGCAGCTGTTCGATGCGCTCATGCGCCTCGCTCAGGGCTTCCTTACGGGTCAGTTCGGAGATATTCTGCTCGACCTTCTCAATAGCCGAAAGCAGCTTGAAGATCAGCATGAAAACCAGCAGAAAGCCCATCATCACCACGGCGTTGAAGTTATCCACTACGCCGAGGACGCGGGCGATGAACAACGTGGAATCCGGGTAGATAGCGATCAGGGTCATGCCGCCCCACACTGTCACGCGCACAGACAGCTTGAGAAGGGTCTGGCCGGTTTCCCGATTGGCAAATTCCTTGATGCCAAGATAGAGCATGACTGATGAGATCGCCACCATCACCACTTGATAAAGATGCACCTTGATTCTGCTCCTGCTGTTGTTATTATGCGATGAGTTTCCAGATCATCCGGCGCAGGGTGATCAGTCCATTGATGAAGCCCTGCTTGGTCTTCTTGGTGCTGGCGTATTCGGTGTAGCGGGTCTGCACTGGCACTTCGGTGAAGCGCAGACGGTTGTTCTTGATCTCCCGGATCACCTTGCTGTCGTATTCATACTTGTCCGCTTTGGTGTCAATGATCAAGGCAGCATAGCGGGAATACGCTCGGAGACCTGACTGGCTGTCCGAAACCAGCAGGCCGTAAAACAGCCAGGTGATGAAGTTGCCGATGCTGTTGGCGACTTTCTTTTTGAACGGCATCGTCTCCCGATTGAGCAGGCGAGAGCCAAGCACTGCGTCCATTCGGCCTTCAAGGATTGGGGCGATCAGCGGGGCGATGTCCGCTGGGTCATGCTGGCCGTCACCGTCCATGGTCACCACCACGTCTGCGCCGAGGATGTTGGCGGCCATGATCCCAGTCTTCACCGCTGCGCCCTTGCCCCGGTTGATCTTTAAGCGGAGAGCCAGCACATCATGAGCGGTGGCGATCAGATAGCTGTCGTCCGCGCTGCCGTCGTCAACCACCACAATATGCTCATAGCCATGCGCCCGCACCTCCTCGATCACGCTGCCTATAACCTTGGCCTCGTTATACACTGGAATGACGATAGCAACGGTCTGCATCATGCGGAACACCTGCGCCCGCAGCCGCTGAAAAACATGCCTGCATACCTTGTGGAAGTATGCCTGCATACCTTGTGGAAGTATGCCTGCATACCTTGTGGAAGTATGCCTGCATACCCTGTGAAAGTATGCCTGCATACTTCCACAAGGTATGCAGGCTGCATCTTTTCGGTGGGCGAGGCAGTCACGTTATGGAGGACGAAGCCTGTGTTTAGTATTTTACCCGGACCCGCCACGTCAGCACAGAGCTGGCCTTGGGTTCCACCTTGATCTCCCAGACCGCCGTGTTTGCAGCCTCCTTCTTGTGCGGCGCGGACTCTTCGAGCATCTCCCAGTCGCCCGGCACCGGCTCAGTCACCTTCACAGTCACGGCCTCATCTTTGGCGTTCTTCAGCTCAATCTCGTAGGCACTTTCATAGGCGGTGCCGCTGCTCCACGCCGCCTTCTTGAAGTCGGTCTGCTTCTTGTTCGCAGTCACATCAAAGGCTTCACCGAGCTTGAGACGGACGATCTCGTTTTCCGGCGTGTGATCAATTCGATCTTCACCAACAAACTGGAGGCTGCCGGCACTATCCTTCTTATACACCCGCATCACGCCCGCAGGCAAGGGCTGACCTGCTCCGTTCTCCTTGGCGTTCTTCAGCTCCAAGAAGACCCCGACCTTCATCTTGCGGCCCAGCTCGCCTGCTTGGCTGCCATAATAATAGTTCGCGCCGCGCAGGACAAAGTCTTTTTTCACCTTCACGCCGTTCGCTTGCAGCAGGGCGACCTGCTTGCTTTGCTTTTCCTTGATCGTGGTCGGGCGGGCAAGGGTGTAGAGATGATACTCGAACATGGATTCTTCCGCCATGCCTGCGTCCATCGACGCTTCCGCCATCGGCGCGGACAGCGTCCGCATCATCCTTGGCTGCATCGGCTCCGGCGCACGGTTTACGTCACCTGCCACCAGTTGGAGCTTGGCGTTCTGATAACTTGCGCCGCTCTCGTTGTTCAATGTCACCCAGCCGCTCAGGTTGATGCTGGCATCGTCTGTTCCCAATTCGGCCACATAATCTGCCTTCCACGACAGCCCGCTGGTCAGATAGCTTAACACTGCGTCCTGCTTGCCGCCGTCCTTGCTGTCAACGAGCATGGTCAGCGTGGGGCGGTCGCGGAGATTCTCCGGCACATCTGGGAAGACCAAGCGGCCCGGCACGCCAGCCTCAATGCGGTCGCCAACCTTGAGCACTGTGCCGCTGCCCGCGCTGAGAACTGTAGCCTCTTCCACTGCCTCTGCGCCCGTGGTCGGGTGCGTTTTGATCAGCTTGACTGTCCGGCCCACGTATTTATCAAGCAGTGATTCCGGCGTGAGCAGGTCGTACTCAAAGTTCTGCTCCAAGACTTGAATGCTGGGCGCGGCGAGCAGGGCTGTCTCCGGCCTGATCTTGGCACTGACCTCGCGGAAAGCGAGCGTCTGCTGGCCCGGTGCAAGGCTGATGCTGCGGCTGTCGCGCACCAAGGCTAAGTCCTGATTGTAGATGGTCACAGCCACAGCGGTCTGATCCTCTAAAGCGGAGACGGTTTCGGCAGTCTTGCCGTCAGCAGCGGACACTGCGGCAGGAACCATCAGAAGGGGAAGCAGGGAAGCAATTTTCAGCATGATGCACCTCTCATATATCGGTTGAGGAACAAAGGAAAAGCGGGACATCGCGTCCGTTCCGGCATGATACAGCGTTCCTTTGGAAAGCAACAGAAAAAACTGCTCTGGATAGAGAAAGATGTTTACAGAACCGCGCTCCTGCCTGATAATAACAGGCATGTATCCCCCGGCAGAGGCCGCCTTCCGCAGGAAGAGTACGTAGAAAATCCGCAGGTGTCAATCAGACAGTGCCGCCCGCCAGCAGCCCGGTCGTTTCCTTGCAGCGCGCAGGGCGCAGCTTCTATCGGAAAACATTGAGCGAACATGCATCTTGAATATTTCGGCCTTGCCAAGCCGCCCTTTGCCGGGGAGCCGGACACGGAGATATTCTTCCCCGAAGCCGACCGGACCGCGCTGCTCCGAAGGATTTATGCCGAGCTTCAGAACGGCAGCCCAGTCGTCCGTCTGACCGGCGCGGAAGGCAGCGGCAAAACCCTGCTCTGCCTGCTGCTGGCGCATCTGCTGCCTGCCCACTTTCAGGCCGTCTATCTTGCCAGCCCGGCAGGTTCTTTTGATGAGTTGCTTCGGGCTGCCTGCCAAGAGTTAGACCAACCGCCGCAGGCGGATATGCCCGCTTGGTTGCGCCGTCAGATGGAGCAATGTCAGGCGCAGGGAAAGAAGTTCCTGCTCCTGATTGACCAGGCCGAGCTGATGTTTCCTGCCGCCTTAGAACGTCTGCTGCGCACGGTTTTCGCGGCAGCGGCAGAGCGGCAGACGCTGCAAGTCATCCTTGCTGGCCGCCCGGCTCTTAATGAGCGCATCAGCCAGCTGCAAGCCTACTGCGCGGACATCGAGATGCCGCCCGATCACCAGCTCGCACCGCTGACTGAGGAGGAGCTGGCAGCCTACCTGAGCTTCCGCCTCAAAACCGCTGGGCTGGCCGCTGCTGACAGCGTAAAGGCCTTCAGCGGCGAGGCCGTGCGCAAGATTTTTGAACTGGCTAAGGGCAATCTTCGCGCCGCGCATCTGCTGGCCGACACCGCCTTGCAGCGGGTCTGCGCTGCTGACCGT
The DNA here is from genome assembly GCA_011391865.1 of Desulfobulbaceae bacterium. Lineage (GTDB taxonomy): Bacteria > Desulfobacterota > Desulfobulbia > Desulfobulbales > Desulfobulbaceae > Electronema. The sequence goes on from JAABPV010000045.1 coordinate 14,348, forward strand.
TATTTCCCGGTTCTGACGGCGGATGTGACAGCCTTGAAGAATGGCTCTTCCGGTGGCAGGGGCAAGCAAAAAGCCGCGCTCTCCAGCAGGATGTGGAAGCTGCTGGCTGCTGCCGTGCTGCTTCTTTTTGCCGCCCTGCTCTTCCGCTACAGCGACGCGCTGTGGCGCAACAGCGAAGATGTCGCAAAAAAGATGGTCAGCACTGTGCCGGTTAAGCCGACAGAGCTGTTGCCGGACAAAATCCGGCTGAATTCGGAGCCTGAGCTGCCGCCGGAGCCGGAAGCGGCAGAGCCTGAACCAGCAGGAGAGACAGCCGAGGCAGAATCCGTCTTACCGACAGAATCGGCGGACGCGCAGGAGCTGCCTGTTCCACCTCAGGAGGAGGCGGAAGAGCAGGTTTTGGAAGAAGAGCCACTGGAAACGCCTCCTGCGCCGCCGCCTGTTCAGACGCAGCCAGCCCTACAGCAGACCAAAATCGTGCAGCTCAGTCCGGGCATGAGAAAGACCCGGCCCAAAGCAAAAGACAGTGCGCCAGTTGCAGCTCCTCCTGTTCCGATACCGCCGCCTGCGCCGACACCTGAACCCGCTGCCGCGCCCGAACAACGGGCTGAGATCAACGCTGACCGGCTCTATCAAGAGCTGCTGGCCGCCGGAGGTCTGCTGCGCAACAGCCGCAGCGCAGGCCGCTACACCATCCAGCTTGCCACACTCGGCTCGCCAGAGACGGCCAAGGAGATGATCGTCCGGGACGAATACCTTGAGCACCGCAGCCAGCTCAAACTGTTGCGCAGACCCAGCCCGGCCTCGCCGACCTTCATCTTCTACGGCAGCTACGGCAGTTTGGAGCAGGCGCAGGCCGCAGTGAGCCAGATGCCGCTCTTTCTCCGCAAGCAGCATCATCCCGCCGCCGTGCCTGTGGCCGAGGCCTTGGGCAAAGTGGGCAACTGAGCGGCAGACAATGCTCGAACTGCGCGGCATCAACACCTTTCACGGCAAGATTCACGTCCTTCATGACCTCAGCCTGCAGATCGACGAGGGCGAGATCATCACCCTGATCGGGGCCAACGGCGCGGGCAAATCAACCACGCTGATGTCGGTCTGCGGCATCACGCCGCCCCGTAGCGGCGAAATTCTTTTCAAAGGCCAGCCCATTCAGCGGCTGCCGTCGGACAAGATCGTCACCCTTGGCATCAGCCAAGTGCCGGAGGGACGACGAATATTCTCCGCCTTGAGCGTGGCTGAAAATCTGGAGCTGGGTGCCTATCTCCGCCGCGACAAGGCGCAGATCCGGCAGGACATCGAGCATTGCTATGCCCTCTTTCCCATCCTCGCCCAACGCCGCAGCCAGCCCGGCGGCAATCTTTCTGGCGGCGAGCAGCAGATGCTGGCCATCTGTCGCGCCCTGATGGCCCGGCCTCAGCTTCTTCTCTTGGACGAGCCGTCCATGGGTCTCGCGCCGCTGATCACCAAACAGATTTTTGACATCATCCGCAAGATCAACAAGGAAGACGGCACCGCCATTTTTCTGGTCGAGCAGAACGCCAGCTTGGCCCTGAAAACCGCCGACCGGGGCTATGTGCTCGAAAACGGCAGGATCATCCTGCACGATACGGCAACGAATCTTCTCAGCAACAAAGCGGTGCAAACAGCTTATCTCGGCATTTGAAGCATGAAACAGGACAAGATGATACGGGTCGGTGTGATCGGAGTCGGCTATCTGGGCCGCTTCCATGCGCAGAAATATGCGGCGATGGAGGGCGTGGAGCTGGCCGGAGTGGCGGATGTCGATCCGGCGCGGGCCGAGGCTGTGGCCAAGGAATGCGGCGCAGCAGCGTTCACCGACTACAAGGAGCTGCTGGAGCGGACAGACGCAGTCTCCATTGTCGTGCCGACCGTGCACCACCACCGGGTGGCCTTGGACTGCTTGGAGCGGGGCGTTGACATCCTGCTGGAAAAGCCGATGACCGTCACGCTGGCCGAGGCGGACGCGCTCATCCGGCTGGCCGAGGAGAAACAGCTCATCTTGCAGGTTGGCCATCTGGAGCGCTTCAATCCGGCGGTGCTGGCCGTGCAGCCGCTGCTGAAAAATCCGCTCTTCATCGAGGCGCACCGGCTCTCGGTTTTCAAGAACCGGGGCACGGACGTGGACGTGATTCTTGATCTGATGATTCACGACATCGACATCATCTTGTCGATGGTCAATTCACCGATTCAGAGCATCCACACGGTAGGCGCGCCGGTGGTCACGCAGCTCACCGACATCGCCAACGCCCGCATTGTCTTTGAGAACGGCTGCACCGCCAACATCACGGTGAGCCGGATTTCCTTGGACAGCGTGCGCAAGATGCGGATCTTCCAGCCGGGCCGTTACTTGGCCGTGGATTTCGGCAAAAAAGAGGTGATGGAAGTGCGGCTCAAGCAGGAGGGCAGCGGCTTTCCTCTGCCGGAGATTGCCAAGCACGCCTTTCAAGAGCAGGACGTGCTGGAGCTGGAGCTGCGCGAGTTCATCGGCAACGTCCGGCTGCGGCGGCAGCCCACCGTCTCAGGCCGCGAGGGCCGCCGGGCCTTGGAAATCGCCTTGGATGTCATCCGGCAAATACGGGAGAACCAAGACCGCTTCACCCATCTCCTCAGCGCGGAAGGAAATTTCGGCTTTGCCAATGAGCCGTGAGGCGGAGAATTTCCATTAAACCTCTTGCGTCAGCCGCAACTTGGGCAGAGGGGAAAACTTTTTCACCCCTGCATCACACAGATGCTTGCACGGCTGCCCCTGCCCCGTTTCACGCTTCCATCGTGTCAAAGTCAATTGGAATTGCCTTGATTCCAATTGACTTTGACACGATTCACACTGGAATTACCCCGTTTTCAGTTGGAATCAGCTTGATTTCAATTTGAATCGGCCCGTTTCCAACCGGAATCGCCCCAATGCCAATTGACATTGACACGATTCCTGCCGCCATCGAGGCGATTTCAACCGGAAACGGCGTGATTCCAATTGGAATTTGAGTGATTCAAGCGTGAAACGAGGCGTTGTCAACACAAAACGCCACGCTGAACGCAATACTTTTCTTCGTTTACAGCGAAAATCAGGAGAACATATGCCCACCAAAACCTTCGCCGTCATCCTCTGCGGCTGCGGCCACCGCGACGGCTCGGAAATCCACGAGGCCACGCTGACCCTCTGGGCTGTGCACAAAAACGGAGCTGAATACCAGTGCTTTGCCCCGAATGTGACGCAGCATCACGTGCTGAACCATCTCACTGGCGAGGAGATGCCGGAGCAGCGCAATGTGCTGATTGAATCTGCCCGCATTGCGCGGGGCAAGATCGAGGACTTGGCCCGCTTTGATCCGGCAGTGGTGGACGGCTTGGTCATTCCCGGCGGAGTCGGCGCGGCCAAAAATCTCTGCACCTACGCCTTTGACGGCCCGGACTGCACGGTCAATCCTGACGTGGCGCGGGCCATCAAAACCATGCATCAAGCTGGCAAGCCCATCGGCGCGCTCTGCATCGCTCCGGTCATCCTCGCCAAAGTGCTGGGCGGCGTGACCGTCACTGCTGGGCAGGACGGGGAGACCGCCGCGAACATCGCCAAAATGGGCGGCGTTCATGCGCCGACTTTGCATGGCGAAATCACGGTTGACCGCGCCAATAAAATTGTGAGCACGCCCTGCTACATGCTTGATTCGCGGGTTGACCAGATCGGCGAGGGCGCGGACAAACTGATTCAAGCCATGCTGGAAATGATGAAATCATGAGCGCAGCAGCCTGTTTGTCCGACATTTTCACCTGCGCCCGCTGCGGCTATTGCTGTCAGGGCGAAACCACGGTCTCGCTTGATCAGGACGATCAGGCGCGGATGCAGGCCAAGCTCGGCCTGAGCCGCGAGGAGATGGAAGCGAAATACTGGCGCGTGACCAAGGGCGTGGTGCAGATGCGGATCGTTGACCACCACTGCATCTTTTACAGCCCGGAGCAAGGCTGCGCCGTGCATGAAGGCCGCCCGTGGCGGTGCGGCCAGTGGCCGTTGCATCCCAGCATTCTCACGAATGAGAACAACTTCCGCACCATCCGCGAGTCCTGCCCCGGCATGAACCAGCACTTGAGCTGGGAGGAGTTCTGCGCCGTCTTCCGCCAGCTGCTGGAGCAGGACAGGCGGCTGCTCTGCTGATGAAATTCCTCATCCCCTTTCTCGGCAAAACCAAAGAGAGCTATCTGGAGCAGGGCATCCGCGACTACGCCGGACGGCTGGGCCGCTACGTGCCCGTGGACATCAAGGTGCTGAAGGAGCCGGGCAGAAATGAGCCGGACGCAGTGCTGATGACCCGCGAGGCGGATCTGCTGCTGGCGCAGGCGGCAGGCTCTGCCCTCACCGTCGCTCTTGATCCGGCTGGCCGCGAGCAGACTTCAGAAGAAATGGCGGCCACCCTCGCCGCTTGGGAAGACCGTGGCCTGCACACCATCTGCTTTCTCATCGGCGGCCATCTTGGCCTTGAGGAGCGGGTGCGGCGGCAGGCCGGGCAGCTTTGGTCGCTCTCCCGCCTCACTTTCACTCACGAGATGAGCCGCTTCATCCTGCTGGAACAGCTCTACCGCGCCTGCTCAATCAAGGCCGGGCATAAATACCATAAATGACAGGTGTCGTCAGGGCGCACATCTGAGATATCAAGCTGCTGAATAGCTTGCCCGACCGCCGAACTTGTCCGCGTTTTTTATGCGGGGCCATACAAACCGAGCTGTTCATGTTTTGCCACAACAGTGCTGGCCAGCTTACAAGCTCGACACAACGGCCAGCACCTTTTTGGCACATTATAGCCAAAGCAGTATAAAATGACTACACTGTGTGTATGGCATACTCAATAGATTTTCGTCGGAAGGTCTTGGA
>JAABPV010000046.1:0-5244 GCA_011391865.1 Desulfobulbaceae bacterium
GTTCTGGTTCGGTGAGTTGTGTGTAATGCTTCATGTGCGCTCCTTTTGCTTGGCGGTGAGAATTGAGCCATCATGTTTACCATAACTCACTCTTTTCTCAACTCAGCAAAAGTTGCACTTACAACTTGAATCCACGTCAAATTAAAGGCATCACTTTCTATTTAGCCACCACCCAAAATTTTAGCCTGTCCGCCGCCACCAGCCAGCTTTTTTTTTGATTTGACAAAAGGCGAAATAAGAATATTATATCCCCCCGTATGCAGTTAGCAGTTAGGTGCCTCTTGGCCTGCGGGAGCTGACCGGTGCCAAGCGGGAGTGTTCGGCTGTGGAATTAAACAGATTGTTTTTTTTTATATAAATGGGTCTAAGCAAAAAACAAGGAGGTCGTTATGGCTGAAGCGCAGATGGTGAGCGGGAAAAAGCAGGACGAGGTGGTTGCCGCCAAGAGGGTCTTCTTCCAGCGGGCTGCGGCTGCGCTGGGTGTCGTGGCGGCTGCCGGTCTGACTGGAGCGGCGGTTGTGAAATCCGCCAAAAAAGCCAGCGGGTCGAACGTCCGCAGCCGCGCCGCCGAAGAGGATTTACGGCAGCAGCAGACCATGACCGGCAAAAAGTTGCTCATCATGAGCCAAGAAGAAAAGCAGCAGATGCTGGAACGTCTTCTGAACAACCATCATCAGACAGTGTCTTGAGGATTTCCTATTCCATAACGGAGGCGATGCGCGATGTCAGAGGACAAAAGAGAGTTATTTGATGAACAGGACGACGGGAAGAAAGAATCCCGCCGCGATTTCCTGAAAAAGCTGGGCATTGCCGCCGCTGCGACAGCAGCAGCCCCGGCAGCTACAACAGCTAAGGCCGCGAGCATAGCCGAGCATTTGCAAGGGCACTTTGAGCTGATGAGTGATGAGCAAAAGCAAAAGGCCATTGCCCGCTTGGAAGAGCGTTACAGCGAGCAGTTCGGCAAGCAGACCACTGTGGCTGACACGCCTGCCCCGGACGGGGTACTGTTCGGCTACGCGCTCAATATTTCCAAATGCATCGGCTGCCGCCGCTGCGTCGAAGCCTGCGTCAGGGAAAACAACCAGTCCCGCGATCCGGCGATTCAGTGGATCCGGGTGCTGCGGATGGACAAAGGCAAGCTCACGTTCGATCAAGAACATTTGGACAAGGGCTATCCGAGCAGCAGTGGTTTCGGAGACCACGGCATCCAATCCGGCGGCCATGCCAAGAAACCTGTCGGCATTTCCGGTGATGCCGAGCATTACTATAACCCGGAGCAGGTTCCAGAAGACGGTGCCTTTTATTTTCCAGTACAGTGCCAGCAATGCGAGAAACCGGCTTGCGTCAAAGCCTGTCCGGTTCGGGCGACGTACCGGGATCCCAACGGCATCGTTGTGATTGACTACAACTGGTGTATCGGCTGTCGTATGTGCCAGTTGGCCTGTCCCTACTGGGCGCGCCGTTTCAACTGGGGCGAGCCTGTGCTGCCGAACGAGGACATGAATCCTAAGACCCATTATTTGGGAAACCGTCCCCGCATGGTCGGGGTCATGGAAAAATGCACCTTTTGTTTGCAGAGGGTGAGAGATGGACGCTATCCGGCCTGTGTGGAAGCCTGCCCTGTGGGTGCAAGAAAGTTTGGCAACCTGCTTGATCCAGAAAGCGAAGTGCGGAAGGTTTTGGCTACCAAGCAGGTGTTCCGGTTCAAGGAAGAGTTCAGCACCTATCCAAAATTTTTCTATTACATGGATTAGAGAGGTATTGACGATGACCATGAAACAGCAAGTAGCTTCTTATTCTCAGAAGCCCATAGCCTTCACCCTCGACTTCTGTAGTTATGCCATCAAAGGAGGGAAGCTCTATTACAGCTGGCTGCTCTTCCTTTCCTTTTTTGTTATTGTCGGCCTTGTCACCACATACATACAGATGACAACTGGCCTTATCGTCACCGGAGCCTCAGACCAAATCGTTTGGGAGCTGTTCGTCTCCAATTTTATTCACTGCCCATCCATAGCGTCGGCGGCGGTTCTGGTGGTGACTCCTGCTTATATCTATAAGCGTAAAGATATGAAGCAGCTGGCCGTCATCGGCGAAGCCATCGCCATGGTCTTCGTGATTATCGGCATCAACTTCATCCTCTACCACATGGGTCGGCCAGACCGGTCGTGGCACGCGGTTCCTGGGATAGGCATCTTCAACTTTCCCAGTTCGGTGCTCACCTATGACATCATCGTGTTGAACGTGTACCTCGTTCTTAACGCTGTGGCGGTCTTCTATTATCTGTACATGCACTATGTCGATCAGCCGATGAACACCAAGTTCTATACTCCGCTGATCTACTTAGCCGTGGCATGGGGACCGTTCATTCATATCATCACCGCCTTCATCCTCAGCAGCAATGCGCAGCTCGCTGTATGGCATACCGCTCTTATGCCCTTTTCCTTTTTAGCCATGGCGGCTTCAGCTGGGCCAGCCTTGGTTATCATAATATTTTTGGTGATCCGCAAATTCACCAAACTGGAAATTGCGGACTCCGTAATTGACTTCTTTTCCCAAGTCATTATCTGGGGTTTGGGTGCCCTCATACTGATGTTTGCGGTAGAGTTTTTTACGGAGCTCTATCCAGCTACACATCATGCTGCGCCCTTAGAGTATGCGATCGCGGGCCATCACGGTATGGATCCCTATGTTCCGTGGTTTTGGACAATCATGACCGTGTTTGTGCTGCAGTTCCTCCTGCTGCTCAACAGCAAGATACGGAAGAACTACAACTTCCTGCTGCCGCTAATCTGCCTGTCAATCTTCCTGAGCGTCCTGATAGAAAAACCCTCAATTTTGATTTTTCCGGCCTTCAGCCCGACTCCCTTGGGTGAGTACGCCGTATATCATCCGACCTTGATTGAAATCTTCAACGTCCTGTTCGTCTGGGCGACCGGCTTTATCATGCTGACCATGGTCCTCAAGGGCACAGTTGGCGTGTTGACCGGCGAGGTGCGCGACAGCAAAACAGCGGAAGCCAGTGGAGGTGCGAAATGATTTCAGGGAGCAAATACATGAGAGCAGCGGTTTTCTGCGGCCTTTTTGTTGTAGTAGCTGGCGGCTTCATGCTTGGGGAGGCTGCGGCAGAAGACAAGCCCGATGCAGCACCAACACAAGAAGTGCCAGCACAAGACAAGTCCGGCGCGGTGCCAGATGAGTGCTACGAAAGCATCAAAGGTGCCACCAATCTACCAAAAGTGGAAAATGCGGATCCCAAGTTCGGCCATCCCAATGTGAAGTGCTCACCAACCACTGGAGCAGTCCTCTGGTACGGTGATCCCTACACTGACACGGTGCCTATGGGTGAAATGCCGAAGTTCGGCGATGACACGGACGGCGACTTCGCCCAAGCTGTGATCAGGCCCCGCATGAAGCACTTCAAAACAACCATGCAGTGCAGTGGCTGTCACCCTGGCGGCGCAGATCAGGCCGCCCCGCCCAATGAGCCGCGTCAGCTTCAGATGCACCAAGACATCATCAGCGACGCGAGCAAATTACAGCATGGCCGTGGCGCAATCTGGTGTCTTGACTGCCATAACGCAGCCAACCGCGACACCCTTGTCGACCGTCGGGGGAAAGAGGTCAGCTTTGATGAATCCCATAAGGTTTGCGGTAGCTGTCACGGCGACACCTACAGCAAATGGCGGATGGGCCTCCACGGCAAGCGTACCGGCGAGTGGAAAGTGGGCGGGAAAAAGCGGTGGTGGACCTGCACCGAATGCCACAATCCCCATACTGTTCAGGAGCACCGTTTCAATCCGATCAAGCCTGAACCGCCGCCAGCCCTGCCACGCGGCATGAGCAACGATGCAACCAGCAGTAAACACGAATAAAAAGCGCGACATGAAAACGAAGAGCTTGGTTTTCATGGGGGTAGGGCTGTCCCTTGGACTTGCGGCCTGCGGAGCTGCCTTGGCGGTGCCGCCGCAAGTGCCGGTGACGACCGCTCCCACAGCCATGCCGACCTCTGATGTTTCTCGCTTCAGCCACGATTTTCATGTCAACAAAGTGGGTTTCAACTGCGTTGACTGTCACAACAGCCTGTTTCAGCAGGCTGGCGGCTCGGCCAACGCGGCGGGCGATTTCAACATGTCCGCCTTTGATCAAGGCAAATACTGCGGCACCTGCCACGACGGCAGCACCGCTTTTGCTGCCACTGATCAAGGCAGCTGCGCCCTCTGTCACGGCAGTGACATGACCGGCAAGGAGCAGAAGCCTGGCGGTCAATAATTCAAGTCGATTCACGCTGCGCCCCAAAGGCCGGAAACGCAAGTTTCCGGCCTTTTTTATTGCCCCGTAAAAAACGAAAACCCGCCGCCGCAAAAAATCTTCTCCTTTCATCTTGCGTTCATCTTTCCTCTGGTAATCTGAAGGAAAGAACGGGAACAGAGTTCACCGGCACTTCAAACCAAATTGACAAGGAGAGAAATCATGAAACGCGCAATCACCCTGCTGGCTGTCGCCGTCACATTATCCGCCGCAGCCTCCGCTCAGGCCAGCCGCCACGAATATGGAGAATACGGACGCGGCTACGGTTATGGCGGGGGATACGGGTACAGCAGCGGCTACGAAAGCCGGGCTAAATTTTACGGCACCATTGACGCGATGCCCTCTTCAGGCATCTGGATGGTGAGCGGTCGGCAAGTGACGATTTCTCCCAGCACGAGAATCAAGGAGAAATACGGCAGAGTGGCTCCAGGCGCGTATGTCGAGGTGGAAGGCCATTACGGCAACGGCAGCTTCATCGCCTACGAGATCGAAGTGAAGAGCGGTAGAAGAACTTATAGATACCGCTGATGGAAAGCAAAGATAGCGGCTGAAAAATCCTCCAAATCCTGATGTTTTTATTGAGAAATAATATCAGGGCGTTGTTGAGAAAGATGCTCTCTTGATTATGATTCTCATTCTTGCTGCAAAAAATAGCAGGGCGAGAGGGCGGGGCAGAAAAAAGAAAGCTGTTCATCTTCTGTTCATCTTTCTTCTGCTAAAGTAGAGACAGATGAGGTTGAGAGGCAGCAGCCAAGGGCAGTTGCAAGCGGACATGAGTTGTCAGTGAGGATTTGAAAGCGAATTAAATCCTCCATCGCAGTGCGGAATACAAAACAACATTTCATTCATCACCAAAGGGGAGACCAGACCATGAAGAGGATTGCATCAGTTATCAGCGGCGCGTTGTTTGCTTTCATCGCAGTGAGTTCAGCACAT
>JAABPV010000046.1:5343-18728 GCA_011391865.1 Desulfobulbaceae bacterium
TCCGGTAACAGCAGCTACAGAAATCACGAGCTGCGCGAGTATCGCCGTTAGTCATAGCTGGCCTGTCTGAGACAGGCGGGGGAATGGCAAGAAGGGAGGATTTGAACGCGGAAACAAGTCCTCCGCAGCAGGGCGGAACAAAACAACATAATTTCTTTCGTTACCTAAAGGGAGATCGACCATGAAGAAGATTGCAGCAGTAATCAGCGGCGCATTGTTTGCTTTTATCGCAGCAAGTTCAGCACAGGCCAGCGGAGATGAAGGATATGAGCATCATGAAGGCTATGAGTACGGCAACTATTACAATCCGTATGGATATAATTCTGGCTACAACAACAATGCCTACCGGAATCATGAGCTGCGAGAGTACGGAGGCCGCCGCTACATAAACTCCACGCCGGTATACGGCGGCAATTATTACGGCAGCAACTACAACAACGGTTACAGATACAACAACTACGGCAACAGCAACTACGGCTATAACAACAACTACAGAAATCACGAGCTGTACGAGTATCGCCGTTAGCCTGACTGCTCCGCCTCAGCCCTCCTGAGGCGGGCCGGAAGAGGACAGTCCAAGAAACTGCTTGCTCTTGGCTGTCCTTTTTTGTTAAAAGGATACAGAACGGACTTGATTCTCATCATGTCCTGAAAACAGCATGATGAGGGCGACATGCATAACCACAAAGGAGGAGAATAATTATGAAACGAGCTGTGCTGTTGCTCTTGGCGGCGGCGTTTACTTGGACCGCAGGTTCGGCTGAGGCCAGCCGCTATGAATATGACGACGACGATCGGGGCCGCTACGAGAGCAGAGCCAAATTCTATGGCACCGTGGATGCGCTACCGCCCGATGTCAATGACGGCATATGGTCGGTGAATGGCCGCGAAGTGCAGGTGAGTCCGCAGACAAGAATCAAAAAAAAGCGCGGCAGAGTCGAGATTGGCGCGTATGTTGAGGTGGAGGGATACTTCTCCGGCAGCGGCGTGGCGGCGGATGAAATAGAAGTGAAAGGCCGCCGCCGCTGAAATAAGCGGTTTTTATTTGCAATTCGTCCTGACCTTGGTATGCTTTTGCCCTAAGCAGGAAAAAAATTTCAACAATAGGTGTTATCATGAAAAAGGTGTTATTTTCTTTGGCCGCCGCGCTGACCTGCGCCTTTGCCGCTACCTCCGCCTCCGCCAGCGGCGATGAATATTATGAGCGTGGAGAAGGTTACGAACACGGCGGACGCTATGGATATGGCTCCGGCTCTTACGAAGGAAAATTCTACGGCCCGGTGGAATCCATGCCGCAAGGCGGAATTTTCGGCATGTGGCGTGTTGGCGGTCGGGAAGTTCTTGTGACGGAACGCACTTTCATTAAAGAAGAGTACGGCAGAATTGGCCTTGGCGCGCAAGTGGAGGTCAAAGGCGGCGGCAATCCTTTCGTGGCCTACGAGGTTGAAGTGAAGAGCAGCGGCAGAGCGATGATGGCACCTCCTCCTGGAAACTTCCCTCCGCCAGCTCCCCCTCCTGCGATGGGGCCTCCTTCTGGAAATTTTCCTCCGGCAAGCCCTCCTCCGCCAGCAATGGTCGGAACTCAGTTTGACGGCGCGGTTGAGGCCATGCCTCAGGGCAGCATGTTTGGCATGTGGAAGATCGGCGGCAAAGAGGTTGTTGTCACTGACAGCACTCTCATCAAACAACAGAACGGCCCGCTGGCACCCGGCGCACAGGTTAATGTGAAAGGCAGCGGCATCCCTTTCATCGCCCATGAACTTGAAGTGAAAGTGAAAAGCGGCAACCGCTGATTCCAACAAACAGGGATGGGCGGAAGCCTGTCCCTCGCAAGAACGGGTCAAATTATGAACAGCCGGAAATGCGGTGTCAGCACGGCGGCATTGTTTGCCGCCGTGCTCTTCTGCACGGGGACAGCGCAGGCCGAGGAGCAGAAGCCTCAGCAGCATTATCACCAGCCTGGTCAGGGCTACGAGCGGGAGCCGGAATACAATTTTTCTGGGCTGATCAAGAGAATGCCGGAAAAGGGCTTGGTCGGCGTTTGGGCGGTTGATGACCGCCTGATTGTTGTCACCCCCATGACGGCTCTCAAGGAAGAAAAAGGCAAGGCCGCTGTTGGCGCGGAGATTGCGGTGCGCGGCATGCTGCGGGGCATAGAGTTCGTCGCTCTTGAGATTGAAGTGAAGGGCGGCAAAGTCGATGAAAAATAAGTCTTCGCGGCGTGTTCAAGCCGCAAGGAGATGTTCGGCATCATGAACGGCGGCAATGAAAACGATAGGCTGGGCAATCCGGTGCGGTTCTGGCATCTGGCGATGATCGTGCTGGCTTTTGCAGCCATGATCACCGGCGACGGAGCCGACGATTACAAGAAAGCGGAACAAGCCGGGTTCCTTCTGCATGGCGGCATCGGCTTGGCTGTGCTCGCCGCGCTTGGCGGTTATTTTTTGCACGGCCTCATCGGCCCGCAAGATTTCCGCCTCAGCAGCTGGTTTCCGTTCACTGCCGCCCGGCTCCGGCAGACCGGCAAGGACATCGCCGGACTGACCAAATTCAAACTGCCGGAACACAGACGACGGCAGGGTCTGGCCGGATTAGTGCAGTTTTTCGGCCTCATGGCTTTTTCATGGCTCGCGGCCACCGGCGCACTGATGTACTTTTTCATGGAGCGCGGAGCAAAGGCGCACGGTCTCATGCACATGGTCAAAGAGGCGCATGAGGTCGGCACAGTGCTGATTCCAGTGTATCTCGCCCTGCATGTCGGCGCGGTCATCGCCCATTCCCTATCCGGGCAGCAGGTCTGGAAAGAGATTTTCTTTTGCAAGAGCGGCGAAGCCTGATGAAAATTCTGGTCGTTGAAGACGAGCAGCGGCTGGCACGGCTTCTCAAAAAAGGCTTGGAAGAAAATGCCTTTGCCGTCGATGTCTGCCATGACGGCGAAGAGGGACTGTACATGGCGGAGACCTCGCCCTATGACGCGATGGTGCTGGATGTGATGATGCCGAAAATGGACGGCTTCACCCTCCTGCGCAATCTGCGCGAACGGAACATCAAGACCCCGGTGATCATGCTCACTGCCAGAGGCGAGGTGGAAAGCCGAGTCAAAGGGCTGAACAGCGGTGCAGATGACTACTTGGCCAAGCCGTTTGATTTCGCCGAGCTGTTGGCTCGGCTCACCGCCCTGATTCGGCGCAGCAAGGGGCAGCCCGCCTCCCAGCTCTGTGTTGCCGACCTGCATATTGATCTGAACGCCAAAACTGTAGGCCGGGCCGGAGTCAACGTGCAGCTTTCCGCCAAGGAATACGCCATTCTGGAATATTTAGTCATGAACAAGGGCCGGGTGATCAGCCGCACCGAGCTGTCCGAGCATGTCTATGACATGAATTTCGATCTCGACAGCAACATCATTGATGTGTACATCAACCGGCTGCGGAAAAAAATCGATAAAGACCATCCCAGCCCGCTGATTCAAACCCGCCGGGGCGAGGGATACATCATCGCCGAGGATATCTGATTGCTGCGCTCCATCAAAGGCAGGCTGCTGCTTTGGATATTCTGCTCTGTCAGCGTGCTGTTCTGCGCCTTCGGCTGGGCACTCCACCTCAAACTGCATTACCTGATTGAGGATTCCATCGACAGGACGATTCATTCCAGCCTCCAGTTAGTCAAAGGGCTGGTGCACACGCATGACGGCAAGAGCATTCAGTGCGAGTCCAACGAATTTGTCCACGGCGATTATGTCGTGCCGGATTCCGGCCATTATTACAAAGTTTTTGTTGACGGCGAGCTGGTCGGCTACTCGTTCTCGTTAGTGGACAAAGATTTTGACCTCAGCCCAGGCGAGCCGATCTTTCACAACGCCAAGGCGCAGGAATGGGTCTATGAGACAGAAGGGCCGAACGGCGAGCCACTGCGGGTTATCCGTCATGATTTTGTTTATATGGACAAACCTATACAGGTCATCGCCGCCGAGAATATGGCCGAGAGCTTGGACATGATTCACCGGCTAACCATTTTTTTTATGATTGTCATGCCGCTGGTGATTTTTGCCATTGGCCTGACAAGCCTTGCCATAGCCTCGCTTTCCTTGCGGCCCCTGCATGATTTTTCTGCCGCCTTGGAGAAAATCAGTCATAAAAATCTGGAGGAGCGGATAGAGACGGGCCGTCAGACTGTGGAGCTGCGGCGGCTGGCGGAGAAGTTCAACGCCCTGCTGGAGCGATTACAGCAGGCTTTTGAGGCGGAAAAAAATCTGCTCGGCAACGCCGCTCATGAGCTGAAAACGCCGCTGGCGGTGATCCGGGCGGAATGCGACATAGCTCTGCAGAAACCGAGAAGCGCGGAGGAGCATCAGGAAAGTTTGCAGGAAATCCGCTCCGTATCCGAGGCCATGCTGGATCAGGTCAACGGCCTGTTGACCTTGGCCCGGCTCGATTCAGGAATGCTCGACGCATCCGCTTTTCAGCCCGTTTCCTTGAAAGACTGCATAGCCGACGCGGCACGGCTGGCTGAACCACTGGCCAAACAAAAGAATGTGCTGCTCAACGCGAGCCTGAACGGCGGCGGCCTCGTGGTTTCAGGCGACAAGGATACCCTCACCGAAGCGGTGCTGAATGTGATTGAGAACGGCGTGAAATACAATCATCCCGGCGGCTTTGTTGCTGTGGAGCTGCGCCGTCGCGAAGACCGCGCGGAAATAGTTGTCAGCGACACCGGCATCGGCATCAGCGAGGAGGACAACGCTCGGATATTCGACCGCTTTTACCGCGCTGCCAGTGCCCGCAGCATGGAAGGCAGCGGCCTCGGCCTGAGCATTGTCAAGGCGGTTATGCAGGCCCATCAGGGCGAGATCCTCGCAGAGGAGCAGAGCGGAGGTGGCAGCCGTTTCGTGCTTTCGCTGCCCTTGGCCGCCGCATAGTCTTTCTCATTCCCCGATGATCTTCACCAGTACCCGCTTTTTTCGCCGTCCGTCAAATTCGCCGTAGAAAATTTGCTCCCAAGGGCCGAGATGCAGTCTCCCCGCTGTGACTGCCACCACGACCTCCCGGCCCATGATTTGCCGCTTCAGGTGCGCGTCGGCGTTGTCCTCATAGCCGTTGTGGCGGTACTGGCCGGTCGGAGCGTGAGGTGCCAGCTTCTCCAGCCAGACTTCGTAATCATGATGCAGGCCGGACTCGTCGTCGTTGATGAAGACCGAGGCTGTGATGTGCATGGCGTTGACCAAGCACAGCCCCTCCTGAATGCCGGATTCGGCAAGGCATCGCTCCACCTCCGGGGTGATGTTGATAAAAGCCCGGCGGCTCGGCACCTCAAACCACAGCTCTTTGTGATAGCTTTTCATCGCATCTGACTGCTAAAAGTTCAGAGAGAATATACGCTTGCGGCAAGCCGCAGTCCGTCTCGGACAGTGCTTCACAGGCCTTGTCTTAACCTTCATCCGTCTCGAATGAGGCTTCATTTGTCGCAGATGAAGCCTCACAGGCCTCAACTCAGCCCTCATCCATCGCGTATGAAGCCTCATGCGCCTCGTCTCAATCTCTATTCGTCGCGCATGAAGGTTCATTCGTCATAGATGAAGCTTCATATGTCGCAAATGAAGCTTCATCTGCCTTGGTTTAACCTTCATCCGTCTCAGCTGAAGCCTCATACGCCTCGGTTCAGGACGAAGATCGCACCGCGACCGGCCCTTGCTTATGCCGTGATCTCCGTGCCAATGCCTTTGAGGGTGAAAATTTCGAGCAGGATGGCGTGTTCCTGTCGCCCGTCAATGATATGGGCCTTGTTCACGCCGCCGCTGATGGCCGAGGCGCAGCAGCGCAGCTTGGGAATCATCCCGCCCTTGATCACGCCGTCGGCAATGAGCTGCTCAATGGAGCTGACCTCGATGGAGGAGAGGAGCTGGCCGTTGGCATCTTTCACGCCTTCCACGTCGGTGAGCAGGATCAGCTTGGATGCGTTCAGTTCAGCGGCCACCGCCCCGGCCACTAAATCGGCATTGATGTTGTAGGCTTGGCCGTCCTCGCCCACCCCGACCGGCGCAATCACCGGAATAAAATCCTTCGCCACCAAGGTAGAGATGATTTCAGGATTGATATGCGTCACCTCGCCCACCCGGCCCAAGTCAATCAGCTCCGGCGGCGCATTCTCCGTTTCCGGCTTGCCCAGCACCTTCATCTTTTTTGCCTGCACAAGGTCGCCGTCCCGGCCTGACAGCCCGACCGCCCGCCCGCCGCAGTGGTTGATCAGGCCGACGATCTCCTTGTTGACCTTGCCGACCAGCACCATCTCCACCACATCCATGGTCGGTCCGTCTGTGACCCGCATTCCCTGCACGTAGTTGGAGGTGATCTGCATTTTCTTCAAAAATTCGTTGATCTGCGGCCCGCCGCCGTGGACAACGACCGGGTTGATCCCGATGTATTTGAGCAGGATCACATCAAGAGCGAATTTTTTCTTCAGCTCCTCGTCAATCATCGCGTGGCCGCCGTATTTGATGACCACAGTTTTCCCTCTGAACTCGCGGAGATAGGGCAAAGATTCAATCAGCACCTTGGCCTTGGTGATTTCGTTCTGCATGACTATGCTCCCTCTTGGCTGAATTGGCCGCGCTCCGGCAGGCCGACAGCAGTTTTTCATCTGTGAACAGGGAGATGGAAACTCTTTACATTTTCCGGCGAACCCTGTATCCTGTATGCTCCCGCGCAGCGTGACTGCGCAGCGTTCTCTTATAAAACATGATTGAGACAGGGGCAACAATGTATTTTTTCTCATCCTCGGCCCGGCGGTTGCTGACCGCCGCGCTGACCGCCGCCATCATGGCCGCCGCCGCTGGCCCG
The DNA here is from genome assembly GCA_011391865.1 of Desulfobulbaceae bacterium. GTDB lineage: Bacteria > Desulfobacterota > Desulfobulbia > Desulfobulbales > Desulfobulbaceae > Electronema. The sequence continues at coordinate 12,177 of JAABPV010000046.1, forward strand.
GCCTTCTGCAAGGAAAAAGAAAAAGACGACGCGCCGATCAATATTGAGGCGGACCGCATGGTTTCGCAGGAAGCGAAAAATTCTGTCGTCTTTATCGGCAATGTCGATGCCAGCCAAGGAAAAGTCACCATCCGCGCCGACGAGATGACGGTGCAGTACGAAGAAAGCGGGCAGGGCGGCAAAAAGGAGGCGGACAAATCCGGCAAGGGCAAGTCCAAGGTCAAGCGGTTGATCTGTATCGGCAATGTGCAGGTGACGCAGGAAGACTGGCTCGGCACGAGCGAGCGCATGGACTACTACGCCGACGAGCGCAAAGTGGTTCTCAGCGGCAACGCCAAGGCTTCGGAAGGGCAGAACATGGTTTCCAGCGACACTATCACTTATTTTCTCGACGAAAAACGCTCCGTTTTTGAGCAGGACAAGACCAAGCCGGGCCGGGTCAAGGCCACCATCCAGCAGAACTGATGAGCGTTCTGGAGACCAGCGGCCTGATCAAGGAATACCGCGCCCGCCGGGTGGTGGATCAGGTCAGCCTTGAGGTGCGGACCGGCTCCATTGTCGGCCTGCTGGGGCCGAACGGCGCGGGCAAGACCACCACTTTTTACTGCATTGCGGGCTTCATCCGGCCCAGCGGCGGGGCGGTGCTGTTGGACGGCGAGGAAATCAGCGAGCTGCCGATTCATGAGCGGGCGGCCAAGGGCATCACCTATCTGGCGCAGGAGCCGTCAGTCTTCAAAAAGCTGACCGTGGAGGAAAACGTCCGCATCGTGCTGGAGCCGCTCGGCCTCAGCCGCAACGAAATCCGCCAGCGCATTCAGGAGCTAATGGCCGAGCTGAAGATCGAATATTTAGCCCAGAACAAGGGGCACGCCCTGTCCGGCGGCGAGCGGCGGCGGGTGGAGATCATGCGGGCCTTGGCGGTGCGGCCCCGCTTCATTCTGCTGGATGAGCCGTTCGCGGGCGTTGATCCGCTTTCGGTGGCGGATTTGCAGCAGATCATCCGCGCCCTCAAAGCCAAGGGTCTTGGCATCCTCATCTCCGACCACAACGTGCGCGAGACCCTGCAAGTCTGCGATTTCGCCTACATCATGAACGAGGGGCAGATCCTCACCAGCGGCGCGGCGGGCGACATCATCCGCAGCGAGCTGGCCAAGAAGATGTACCTTGGCGAAAACTTCCGCCTGTAACCGCCCGCCGTCATGAGCATCGAACTCCGCCAGCAGATGAAGCTGGCCCAGAAGCTGCTCATGACCCAGCAGCTCCAGCAGGCGATCAAGCTGCTCCAGCTCAACCGGATGGAACTGAGCGGAGCCTTGCAGACCGAGCTGGAGCAGAATCCGATGCTGGAGGAGGCGGCGGACGGCCCGGCGGAGATCGGCCAGCTACTGGCTGAGGAAAGCGGCGGCGACAGTGCTGAAGTGCCGGTGACAGCGCGGGTGGCGGGCGACGATCCGGTCGCGGTCGCCGAAGTGAACTGGGAGGATTACAGCAACAGCTTTGACGCGGATTTCTCCTTTGCTCACGAGACACCGGCAGCGGACGCGCCCTCCCGCTTAGATTTTCTTGCCGCTATGCCGGGCTTGACCGCCTTCCTCGCTTGGCAGCTCACCCATCTGCGCCTGAGCGAGCAGGATTTGGACATCGCACGCTTCATCCTCGGCAATTTGGACGGCCACGGCTTTTTCGACGCGGACATTGCCGACATCTGCCAGCAGGTTGGCTGCTCGGAGGAAGAGGCTGAAGCCATGCTCCGCCTTGTCCAGAACCTCGATCCGCCCGGCGTGGCGGCCCGCAGCATCCAGGAATCTCTCCTCCTGCAATTGGAGCGGCAAGGGCTGGAGGACAGCTTGGCGTGGCGGATTGCCGCTGAGTTCTTCAGCGAGTTGAGCAACCGCAATCTCCTTGAAATCGCCCGCCGCGTCAAAATCCCGCTGCGGGATGTGCAGGCTGCTGCGGCCCTCCTCGCCGAGCTGGTGCCATATCCTGGCAACGAGTACAGCAACGAGCCGACGCAGGACGTGGTGCCAGATGTTTACGTCTTCAAGATTGAGGACGAATTTATCGTGCGTCTGAACACAGACGACCTGCCGCAGCTCCAGTTAGCCAGCGAATATCAAGACCTGCTGGCCGGAGGCGACGCGGCGGCCAGAAATTATCTCAGCGAGCAGAAACGGAACGCCCACCTGCTGATCAGTGCCTTGGACTACCGGCACAGCACCATCTGCCGGGTGATGGAGAGCATCGTCCAACAGCAGCGCGATTTTTTCGAGCTGGGGCCAGGGCATCTCCGCCCGCTCATTCTCAGTGACGTGTCCCGCGAGGTTGGGGTGCATGAATCAACCGTCAGTCGGGCCACGGCCAACAAATACGTCGAAACCTCGCACGGCATCTACGAACTGAAATATTTTTTTTCGGCCACAGCGGCGGCCTCAGGCAACGGCGACGATCTGACAGCGGAAAATGTCAAGCAGCGGCTTGCCCAGTTGGTGCGGGAGGAGAACCCGGCCAAGCCCCTCAACGACGGCGCGCTGGCCGAGCTGCTGGAGAAGGAGGGCATCAGGGTGGCCCGCCGCACCGTGGCCAAATACCGCGAGCAGCTACGGATTCCGACCGTCAAATTCCGCCGCAAGGAATAATTTTTTCTGCGATGCTCTGCGACCGCGCCGGACAGATGGAGAGCTTTCCGGCTTCACGTGAAAAAAACACAACTGGAGAAAGATGACAGGGCTGACCGAAGAGGGGATCATTCTTGAGCTGAAGGCGAAAAACAAGGACGAGTTGCTGCACGAGCTGGCGGTGGCGGCGCAGCGGCTCCATCCGGACTTGCAGGCGGAGACGGTTCGACGGGTGCTGCTGGAGCGGGAGCAGATCGGCTCCACCGGCGTGGGCGGCGGCATCGCCATCCCGCACGGCAAGCTGGCTGAACTCCAGAATCTGCTGATTTGCTTCGGCAGGTCGGCCAAGGGCATCACCTACGAGGCCAAAGACCGCCTGCCGGTGCATCTTGTGGTGATGATTCTCTCGCCGGAAAACATGGCCGGGGAATATCTGCAAACCTTGGGCCGGATCAGCAGGCTGCTCAAAGACGAGAGCGTCCGCGACAAGCTGCTTCAGGCGGCCAGCCCGAAAACTGTGCAGCAGCTCTTCAGCCGGGCCGCCTGACAGGCAGCAACAGGGTTCTCGCCTTACTACACCTGAAGAAATTCTCCCCCGACATACCGCCTGCGCTTCTGCTCGGTGAGGCGGGCAATATCCACCACAACAAGGCCGTCCACGCAGCTACTGAAGTCGGCATCCACGTTGAAGTCCAAGAAGCGCACGCCGCCCGGCTCGCAGAGGGCGGCGTACTGCTTGTACAGGGGCGGAACGCTCACGCCCATATTCTGGAGCAGATGCTTCAGGCGTTTGAAATCCTCGGCGCAGTCCTTGCCGCTGAACTCCTGCGCCAGCGCTGTCTGCGGGCTGGCAAAGACAAAGGGGGTGCGCGAGCAGTGCGGCCCGCCGCCGTAGTGGAGCTGGTAGAAGTAAATCAGCAGATCTTTGGCGGTCTGCGGCATTGCGCTGCTGATGGAGACCGGGCCGAAGAGGTGGCGGAACTGCGGATTCTTGGCCAAGAACGCGCCGATGCCGTACCAGAGATAATCCAAGCTGCGCTTGCCCCAGTAGCGCGGCTGGACAAAGCTCCGCCCCAGCTCCAGGCCGGCATCAAGGAACCAGCGGTGCTCCGGGCCGAAAGCAAAGAGGCTGTGTGTGTAGAGTCCTTCCAGTCCGCGTCCGGCGATGACGCTGGCCGCATCCGTGAAGCGGTAAGCCCCAACTATCTCCAAGTCGTTCTCATCCCAGAGAACAAGGTGCTGGTAATAACTGTCAAAACGGTCGATGTCCCGCCGCCTGCCGGTGCCCTCCTCCACGGCCCGGAACGCGGTCTCGCGCAGGCGGCCAATCTCCCGCAGCAGCGGCGAGGACTCCTGCCCGGCGCAGAGGAAGATCAGCTTGCCGTCCGGGGTCTTGCCCAGCAGCTCCGCCTCCTTCAGGCATTTCTTCAGGTCGCTGCGGCGTTCCGGCAGGGCGACGGCGCTCTCTGTCCGCAGCAGCGGCGGCCTGCCCTTGCCGATGCGGTAGAGGTGCTTCCTGATGAGCTTGACCTTCTTCTCGGCGGCAAAGGGCAGGCTGCGGCAGACTGAATAGGGGATGATCTCGCCGACAGTGAACTTGAGCCGCCGCTTCTGCTGGCGGAACATCTCCTGCACCAGCAGGGCGGTGGACAGCGGCTTCCACAAGGCCGAGGCGGCGTAGAAGCTGACCGAGTTCCTGCCGTCCACATGAACAGGCAGGATCGGGGCCTTGGCCTTCTCGGCGATCTTCAGGAAGCCTTTGCGCCACTTGCCGTCCTTGATGCCGCTCAGGCTGAAGCGCGAGACCTCGCCCGCCGGGAAGATGATCACCGCCTCCTCGTTGAGCAGGGCCGCGCTGATCAGGCCAAGCTGCTCCTTGGTGGAAGACGTGCCGCCCATGTTGTTGACCGGCAGCAGGCACGGCCCCAGCGGCCTGATCTGGGACAGCAGGCTGTTGGCAACAATGCGGACATCGGAGCGCACCTCGTGAATCAGCTTGAGCAGCGCGAGGCCGTCGAGCGAGCCGATGGGATGGTTGGCGATGATCACCACCCTGCCGCAGGGCGGGATGTTCTCCCGCTCGCGCTGCGAGACCGTGTAGCTGAAGGCGAAATGCTCCAAGGCCTGCTCGACGAAATCCATGCCTTTGAGGTGGGGATACCGGGCGGCGAAGGCGGTGAAGTCGTCCTCGCGGAGCAGACGGCGGAGCACAGGCCGCACCGCCGGGCCGAGGAAGGGGCTGTTCTGCACAGCCGGATAGTGGTCGGACAGCACTTGCTCAATGGTGAACATGGGCGGCTCTCATGTTAAATTCTTCCTGAATCTCTGTGCTTTTTTCATGCAGGAGCATGGTATCGTGCGCCGGTTAGAATGCGATTACGTTCCGGTTGCAGTTGCATGAATCCTGCCGGGCTGTGAAATTGCGCGGGGCGTGGTCAATCAAGACTTGCGGTGCCGCAGGAGGTCTGGTACAGATAGAATCCTGAAATCATTTGCCCTGAATAATCCTCAACTTGATCAGAACGACATGAAATCGGTGAAAAAATCCGTGAAAGAGAAAGCAGGGGCCGTTGTGTGCAGAAACATGCCGGGCGCGGAGCCGCAGGTGCTGCTTGTCACCTCCCGCAAGCTGCCTGGCTTCTGGGTGTTCCCGGTCGGCAGCGTGGAGAAGGGCGAGTCCCTGCCGGAAGCGGCGGCGCGGGAATGCGCAGAGGAGTCCGGCTATCATGTTCAGCTCGGTGAACTGCTGACGGAAGTGAATGACACTTCGGACAGCGGCAAACCGGTGCGCTTCACCTTTTATATAGCTGAGGAAAAAGGCGAGGCGGAGACGTGGGAACAAGACCGCGAACGGAAGTGGATGCCGCTTTCGCAGGCCGCTGCCTTGCTGCCGGAAATTTTCCATCCTGTGGCCCGCGCCGCGCAGGAGAAGATGCGGACGCTTCGCTGCGCCGAGGAGCGGCAGCGGCTCAAGGAGCTGCTGCTGGCGAAATCCTACCGGCAGGGCACGTTCACCTTGACCTCTGGCAAGACTTCAGATTTCTATATTGACGGCAAGCAGACCACCTTGGACGCGGAAGGTGGCTGGCTCTGCGGCAGACTGCTCTTTGAGCTGATCCGGCAGGCACCGCAGCCCATCGGCGGCGTGGGCGGCATGACCCTCGGCGCGGATCCTTTGGTGACTGCGACGGCCATCGCCAGCCATCTTGCGGGCAGCCCGATTCCGGCCTTCATCGTCCGCAAAGAGGCCAAGGGTCACGGCACTGGCAATTATCTGGAAGGAAAGAACAATCTCCAGCCCGGCTGCGCCGTGGCTCTGCTGGAGGATGTCGTCACCACCGGCGGCACCCTGCTCAAGGTGATTGAACGGGTGGAGAAGGAAGGCTTCAAGGTGGGGCTGGTGGCGACCGTTGTCGATCGCGAGGAAGGCGGAGCCGAGGTGCTGGCGCAGGCGGGCTATCCGCTGAAGGCCATCTTCACCCGTTCCCAGCTCATCGGCTGAGAGGCGTGCCATGCAGTGCAGACAATGCGGCCAGAAGCTGGAGGTGGTGCGGCGCTGCCGGCAGGTGCGCCTCCGCTGTGAAGGCTGCGGCAAGGAATACCGGATTCATGAGGTGGCGGCGGATCTGGACCCGGAAATGGAAAAGCAGCTGGAGCGGCACAACAGCATTATTTATGACTGAGGCGGGGGCTGCTGCTCCCAGCCGCCTCCGCCGGACGCGCGTCAGCGGCCTTTTCTCGGCAGGGCAATTTTCAGGCAGTCCTCGCTGGCCTCGAAGACCGGCTCCGCGCCGTTGTGCTGCCGCATCAAGGGAATGACTTTGGTGCGCACGCCCATTCCTCTCGCGTCAACATAGCCGTATAGCCGTAGCACAATAAATTGACTATAAGCATGGTTGCTGAAAAATCTCATCTGTCGAACAGCCAAGTTTTCTTC
>JAABPV010000047.1 GCA_011391865.1 Desulfobulbaceae bacterium
TCCAAGACCTTCCGACGAAAATCTATTGAGTATGCCATACACACAGTGTAGTCATTTTATACTGCTTTGGCTATAATCGCGTAGAATCTCCATGATCAAGGGATTGCGGGGCGAACGCTGCCCGGCGATCATTTTGGCCACGGTCATGGAGTTTTGCAGCGCGCCCGGACTGATGACCTCCAGCCGGTCGGCATAGCCGCTGACTTCAATATCCACTGACCGTGACCAATCGCGGTGCGCCAAGGCGTTGAGCACAGTTTCCCGCACCGCCTGCCAAGGATAGAAAAACTCTTTGCCGCGCCGCATGGTCTCATCCACATCCGGCTCCTCACAGGAGATGAATGGCTGAATCGCGACGGCAAACTGCTCAATCAGGCCCCGGTCAACCAGCTCCCGCTGCCCAGCGATCATGCGCCAGCGGCCAGCGAGCGGGCCGTCAAGCACGGTGTCGAGACGGGCCTGATATTCATTGTCCTTCCCGTCGAAGACCATGAGCCGCAGACCAGCTTGGGGCAAATAGCGTCGCGGTCGGATGCCGAAGCAAACCAGTCCGGCGATGGAGCAGACCTTGTTGCCCAGTCCGTCCTCAGCCATCAGGCCCAGCCCGAACAGCCGTTCAATCCACTGCTTCCGGCTGGTCGGCAGTTCCGGGTCTTCGATGATGGAGGCGAGATAAAAGTTGAGCCGGTCCAAGTCCAGAGAGTCTATCGAGGTTCCGACGACGGGCAGGGTTTCCATGTGCAGTCCGCCGTTGCGGATGATTTCTATGAGTTCTGCTGTGCGCATAGTTTTCTCGTGGGCCGGTGAATAGGAATTCCGCATTTCTTCCAGAATGTTGCATTCATTCATGATACTGCGCGTCCTCTTGCGCGGCAACGAAAAAGACACGTTGCCCTGCCTGCCGCCACATGATAGGATGGCTTGCCGTCAGTCTCTCTTGCTGTCAGGAATCATCTATTCGCTCACCAGCTATGAATTTTGAAAATTTTCTGAACATCATCTGGAAACAGCCCGCCGCCGGACAGGATGGCTTTGAAGGACTTGTCGCCAAGCTGCTTGAGCGGCTGACCGGGCAGCGTTTTCATCTCTCGCGAACAGGCGATCAGGGAGGACGGGATATGGCAAGCAACTATCTGATGGTGGAATGCAAGAAACATCTTGATTCAACAGATTTTAAAGGTGATGAACTGTTAGCCAAGTTTTCCGCAGCGGCCCAGAACAGTTTGAAGCCTGATCTTTGGATGGTTGTCACTACCAAGCGGCTGAGTGACCAGCATCATAATCAGCTCCGGCTATTCAGTCAGGAGCATGGCATCGCTTATTTTTCCATTGATGCTCAGGGAGAAGGACACAGCTTTCTTGCTGCATTATGTGCTTATGCACCGAAGATTACTATTCGGCATCTCGAAGAATTTTGCGACAAGTACAAGGGGGACAAAAAGAAAAAGTATTTTCAAAATAGTTCTGAAGCGGAAGAATACGCCCAAACTCTGAAAGACGGATTTTCCAGCTATTTACATGCACTGAAAGAAGATCAAGAGGTTAGAGCCAAGACCGAAAATCTCAAACAGGAATTGTCCCGGCAGAATATCGGCTATGACCACTGGCGGGACACACAAAATGCTTGGCTGTGCGGACGGTTGCGGAATAAGGATGAGTCAAAGGCGGCCTTTTCGCAGAATTTGGCGGTGCGGGCTGAAGGAGAGTTGTTCATTCCCCGGAAAGCCGCGCAGGAAGCCTTGGACAACTGGTTTGCCAATTGGCCTGATCAGCACGAATTCTTCGTTGTTCTTGGCGAAGAAGGCGACGGCAAAACATGGGCGGTTGCAGATTGGCTCTATGACAAGCTGTCAGATAATTTTTCTGTCATCTTCCTTCCCTCCGGCATGGCTGATTGCAAGGAATTGGACATTCTGCTGCCTGAAATTATGGCGAAGCAGTTGAGAGAACCATACGAAGGATACTGGCAAAAGCGATTGCAGCGTTGGCAGGAACGTCCGGCTGGCGACACACCGCTTTTTCTCCTTGTCATGGACGGCTTGAATGAACGTCCTGACATGGAATGGCGGCAGCTTTTGGCAAAATTTGCTGTGGAACCGTGGTGCAATCGTGCAGCAGTGCTGATGACTTGCCGGAAAAAATTCTGGGATGAACATCTGTCCGCTACAAAGACCGCTGTCTTCACATTAGGTTCATACGACAATGCCGAGTTGGACAAAGCACTTGCCGCTAAGAATCTGACTCGTCAGGATTTCGATGCAAACCTCATTGATCTGCTCCGCATCCCCCGTTACTTTGACCTAACTGTACGCCTTCGGGAGCGCATGGACAGCGAAGGGGAGATCACCAGAGAGCGTCTGATTTACGAAGACTGGCGGGATAAATTGGGACGCAAGCTGGATAATTCGTTGAGTCATGAGGACTTTCAGGAATTGATCAGCAATCTGAGCAGCCGGATACAGCAAGACAAGCGGCTCTTACGGAGAGAATTGCATAACGAGCTTTCTGGGTATGGTGACAGCGACTCTTTGCTGACTGAGTTCAGTACAGGCCGGGTTCTTGAGCGGCATGGTAACGGTTGGACAATCAACCGAGATTATATGATTCTTGGCCTTGGATTGCTGCTTGCTTATGAGGCAGCAGATGCGCTGGAAACGAAAAAGAATCTCGCTGAAGTCATTGCCCATTTCCAAGAGCCGCAGCCGGATATGGACCTCAAGGTTTCAATCTGCGCTATGGCACTTTATCATGCGCTCGGTGAAAAGGAATGGCCGGAAGAAATTCATCTGGCGTTGTTCAATGCGTGGGTTTCCGAGAGAAATATAAAAGAAGAGGATTGGTGGCGCATTACAGCCTATCTCCCGGTTCGGCCTGAAATCTATCTGCGGATGATGGAGCAGGAGTGGCTTTCAGATACAGATCATATATATTTGAGAAATACTCTTAAAGATCGATTTTTGTACTTTAGCAAAAATGATACTGTTCAGCAGGTACTTACCCCCGCATTTGAACGCTGGATGGGATTTGTTCATCATCAGGGGCATAAGAGATCTTTTAATGATGAGAAAATTCGTGAAGAAGGAAAGAAGCATGTTCAAGAGGCATTAGGTAATAATTTTTCAGGAAAATTGTTCGATTGCAGCTTGACTGTTATAGAAGACGAAAAGCTGTTATGGCTATCTAAATTAGTGCTGACAATTATTTCAAATCAGCCACGTAATCCATATATCCGTGCTATCGTAACTGGCGTTGTGGCAGGCGCGGTTATGGGGTATCCACATTTTGCCGATGACTTATCTTGGGTGCTGCGCACCGTCAAAGATGATATTGAAGGTGTTTTCTTGCAGGAAGCGGAAAAATTACTGAATTGCCCTGAACCCGTGGCGCAAAAAGCAGCGTGGTGGCTTCTCAATTCTTTGGGTACAGAAAAGGCGTGGCAGTTGCGTGATAAAGTTCCATCTGAATATCATGGAATCCATGAAAAAAAAGAGCCTTGCCGACGCTACTTGTTCAGCGAAGAGAACTATCTGGACTGCATTGAAAAACTCAGGGATAAACCTGTATTGATAGTTGAGCATCTCAGCAGCGTTGCTTTGAATCCAGCCTATGGAGTTCCTAATAACCTGCTAACTTACTTTACGGAGTCAGGAAAAAATATCGATAAAAGTAAGGTACATTCAATCATGGGTACGACAAGTGAAGATTTTCAACTGTCTAAAATAGAACCTGCATTGTATGCATACTGCCCTGAACGATTCGCTGAAATAATCAACGAGCTTGCCCGTCAATTGCCAGAAAGATCAGGCATGGCCCGGCGAAGTTTATCTTGGCAGATTTATGAGCATATCTTGATTTTGAACGAGACATCCCGCGAGGCGGTTGATCGTGCTTGGCGCAGCAGTCTTGCCAATGCAGAAGATGAAAACTATCGCGTAGCTGAGGAAGTTTTGTTTCCTTGTGTGCTGCGCGGGAGAACTCTTGAACAGCAGCTTGATCTTCTTGAAGAACGATGGAGTTATTGCAAGCAGCCAGAAGACTATCATTGGTTTACGGATCATTATCCTTTTATCGAACGGATCGATTTTTCAAAAAAAGCTCCCCTCGCAGAGAAGCTCAAAAAAATTTCATCTCCATCTCAGCGGTACAATTTCCTATTTTCTCTCGCTCCATCCATTGTTGAACTTGATGAGCAGGTTATGAGTCTACTGCCAGAATTATCAGAAGTTGACAACAGCTTCACCCTCTGTTATGCGTTGCAAATTATTTACCGCAGTAAAAATCAGAAGGCAATTCAGTCTGTCTTGCAGAGTGATTGGTCTTCTGATTCGGCTGGCAGTAACGATGAGTGCGCTTGGGGAAGCTGGTTGCTGGCTGAATATGGTCAAAAATTGCTCTTCGCCGAAATTTCTCGGCGTGTGTCACCTAATCATCTTGGTTATGCGGTCAAAAAACGTGGTTTTAAACCTGAAGAAGTTGTTGCTTACGGAGAAATTCTGAATTTAAGGATGCCGGACAGCCATGTTCAAACAGACGCGCTTGCTGAAGTTATAAAATTATGCCCAGAATATGTCGGCCAATGGGTGGAGGCTGGCATAGATCATAATATGATCCGGCATCGTCAATTTTTCTATGAATCTTTATGTGAAGTCATACTGGAAAAACAACCGGAACAGGGAAAACGACTCTTCTGGAAGTTACATCGTAATAAAATTAATAGAATAGCTGAATTTGTCTTTAGTGCTGGAGATTCAACTGAGGTTCTCAGTATACGTCACTCCTTGCTGAAAAAAGCAGTTACGGATAACGATCTGTTTGAAATAACTTTCCTTGCGCAAAAGCACGACAGGAATGAATGGCTTGAAGAAGTCATAACTACATATTTAGATTCTGATTTTGCCTTGGATAACGCTAAGGGCCTTTTCCTGCTCGGCTTCATGGATGATTCTTCAGACAGTGAGCGGCTGGACGTTTGGATAGCGGAGAAAAAACCGTCTTGGCTGCGAAGCTGCGCCGAACAAGCCAAAATAATTCATGAGCGCAATCAATGGGCGCATCACTGGTTTGAACGATTTATCACTCACAAAGAAACGCTTCAGGCATGGGCGGCATTCCGTCTCTTTCTACGCTGCGTTGACCGCCGGTTCTGGCTTTGGGGAAAAAAGATGATCTGCTCGCCGGATGTGCCCTATGAACGGTTTGAACATTACCGCGCCTGCCGTGAGTCTATCGTGAAGGCCATCAAGGAAAACGAAGAAGAATCGCCGTTCAATCTTAAAGATCATTTGGTCGGCTGGAAAGTGCAGGAAAACCAGCTTTGGCCGTGGCTTGGGCGGTATTTGTCGGAAGACGATGCGCAGGCGTAAGCAGACAAGAAAAAAATTATGCCCCCTTTAAGCTGGAACGAAATCAAATCCCGCGCTCTCGCCTTTGCCCGCGAATGGGCGGACGAGGCTTCAGAAGATGCGGAAGCCAAAACCTTCTGGAACGAGTTCTTCCAGATCTTCGGCATCAGCCGCCGCAGGATGGGTAACTTCGAGCAGCGGGTGAAAAAGCTCGATGGCTGCGACGGCTACATTGATCTGCTCTGGAAAGGGGTGCTTTTAGTCGAGCACAAATCGCGGGGCAAAGACCTTGACCGCGCCCACGAGCAAGCACTCGGCTATTTCCCCGGCCTAAAGGAGCGCGAGCTGCCGCGCTATCTCCTTGTTTCCGATTTCGCCCGCTTCCGCCTTTATGATTTAGACGAAGACAGCCGCCACGACTTTGCGCTGAAGGACTTGCACAAGCACCTGCGGCTCTTCGGCTTCATTGCGGGCTATCAGAGCCACGCGGTGCGCGAGCAGGATCCGGTCAACATCAAGGCTGCGGAGCGCATGGGCCGTCTGCACGACCTGATGAAGGAGACCGGCTACGTCGGCCATGCGCTGGAGGTCTATCTGGTCCGGCTGCTCTTCTGCCTCTTTGCTGAGGACACCGGCATCTTTCAACCGCAGCAGTTTCAGGACTACATCGAGCAGCGCACACACGAGGACGGCAGCGACCTTGGCCCGCAGCTGGCGGCCTTCTTCCAAGCACTTATAGCTGGAGCGTGATAACTTGACATTATACTTAACAGGTATCATCTTGTTAAGATTGGACAATATCAACACAAGTTCTGTCTCATTTTATCCTGCTTCAGCTATAACACGCCGGAAGACCGCCGCCTGAGGCATCTCGACGAGCAGCTTGCCGTTGACGATAGTGAATTCAGCCTGCAACTGCTCAATGATTCGCGCAGCTGCACAGCGGTTTGAATGCGGCGAGCGAAAAAGGCTTCATCAACGGTTTCCTGTTCAGCAATTGTGCCGGGCTGCGGGTTGCCCTCCACCCGCTGCACCGCCCCGGAAAACAGCCAATGATGTCCGTGCAGCAGCGAACGCTCGCGGCCTTCTTTGAGGATGAGTTTGTTCATGGCTCAACTTGTTTCCTTTTTTTATTCAGCCGAATCAACAACCAGTCAACTAATAAAAACTATATTTTTTTAGGGCGTTAAAAATACCTCCAAGCCTTAATAAAACCATTCAGTCAACTACCCGTCAACTACCCAGTCTTGGCCCAAAATGGCACATATCGCATAAATTTAGGCGGTGCCTTCGCGTCATCAAGGTGAATTGTTTCAGCATCTATTGCCTCCCGGATGTATCTTGAGGCCATTGCCTTATTATGTTCCGAAATGCCAAAACGTTCTCTTACGCTTGAATTAGTTAAGAAATCTCGATTGACATATTTCAGGCAAGCATGAAGATAACAGGCGCGAACCCGATCAGCGCGGTCCATTCGATTGAGAGGTCGAGGTGCAAAAAGAACAACGCGTGTGTTGGTACCTGTTTCTTCAAATACTGGAGCTGGCAGTTGATAGAATTCGGTCTGAAAGACAACTTTGTCAACGCCGCTGCCTCGTTCCTCGCATATACCAACACGCCGCATGAGGGAGGCTAATGCTTCATTGCGGGAACGAGGGGGAGAATCAAGAAATCGTTCTGTGCGCACGAGCGGCGCACCCGGATTGGTGATCTCCATTCGATCGGAAAATATTTCGACTGAAGGGCCAGTGCCAGATATGAAAAAATCTTGATGAATCAGAGCATTGGCAACAAGCTCACGCACAGCTATTTCAGGATACATCGGAACAGTTTTGCGGAGAGCTGTTTCAATCACTTCATTGGTAGGCAGCAGGGCATTGATAAATTCGATCAACCCTTCAAAGCCAACAGCATAACCTTTTTTACCTTCCTGTTCGCGCTCTGTATCTATCCGAGTGTTGCCTTTGTACACAATGACACGAATGGCCTTGCGTTTCAATCTCTGAAACGCAGAAAGCTGTCTGGCAAACAGCAGCGCGCCAAGATTGGTGATGTTCCATTTTCCTGCTTCAGAACGCAAGATCATTCGTTCCGCCTGCATCGCATCAAGCATTGATGTGCGCCGCTCAGGCGCAGGCAGATTAAGCAGCTCGAAATATGCCTGACAATCCAGAAGGTTCAGCACCTCATCATCAGGCACATTTTCAGCGGCAATCATCTGCTCAAAAGGTGTCTGGTCAAAAATCCGCCAAAGTTCACGCTCTTTTTCAGGATGATCCTTCAGTTTCTTTTTGTGGGAACCAACACGGATATGCTCAACCCCTTCAAACTGAACAGGATGCCGAAATGCGCATCCAATCTCAAGCAAAACAACTCGGCGTTCTTCCAGATCGATCTCAAAGAACTTGAATTGAATTTTCGGGACAAGAAGCCGAAGGAGCCAGTTTTCCAGTTCTTCGTTGCCTACTTTTGCCGCAGAGGGGATAAATCGAGTGCCAACAATTCGGTGCGTGTTGTCTTCCACCCCCCAGACAAGATAACCCGATGTTTTTCCGCAAAGAGCTGCGCTGTTGCTCAAAGCAGAGATATATTCACCGATCTCTTTAGGATGCTCATTATTCGTCTTAAACTCAATCCATTCAGTTTCATGTGGATATTTGACCAGCTCTCTGACTAGACCAGCAATATATTCTTGGCTTCGATTTACCGTCATGTCTGCGTCTCTGCTTTTGTCAGGGTGCTACTCATTCAGTTCAGCCGCCCGATCACTGTCTCGCCCGACTTCACCTTCTGCCCGACTTGCACCATCGCCGCGCTTCCCTTGGGCAAATACAAATCCACCCGCGAGCCGAAGCGGATCAGGCCGTAGCGCTGGCCAGTGCGCACCTGATCGCCCGGCTCGGCCCGGCAGACAATGCGGCGGGCAATCAGTCCGGCTATCTGCACTGCCGCATACTGCTGCCCGGCAGCGGTTGCAACAAGCACAGCGCAGCTTTCATTGTGCAGAGCGGCCTTGTCCTGGTCAGCAGCGTAGAAGCGGCCCGGCTGAAAGACCACGCGCCGCACTGCGCCCGCCAAGGGGATGCGGTTGACATGCACGTTGAAGACATTCATGAAGATGGAGATGCGCAGCGCGTCCTGATGCAGGAAGCGGTCGTCGTGCAGTTCCTCAATGCGGATGACCTTGCCGTCTGCCGGGGAGACGAGCGCGCCGCTGTCTTCCGGCAACGTGCGCTCCGGGTCGCGGAAGAAGTAGGTGACAAAGGCCGTCACTGCCAGCCCGGCAAAGGCGGCGTAGCGATATTGGAGCACTGCGCAGATCAGCGCGGCGAAACCGGCAAAGAGGATGAAGGGCAGGCCCTCTTTGGCCACAGAGAATTCAGGTGTTTTCATGGGGTGTGATCAGGGGAGAGCAGGAGCGCGGAAACTGGAACCTTGGTTCGGGACAAACTGGAACCAAGCATCGGGATGATCTCGAATGAGTATTCGAGGCAATCTCGAATTAGTATTCCAGTCTCCCTCGAATTAGTATTCGAAGGAGACTGGAATGAGCATTCGAGACAAACTCGAATTAGGGTTCGAGATGAGTTCAGCTTACTTCTTCGGCGCGCGGGCCATCGCAACCGTGCCGGTGCGGATGATCTCTTTGATGCCGATGGGCCGCAGTATGTCAATCACCGCCCGCACTTTGGATTCGGAGCCGGTGATCTCCACGGTGTAGGAAGTCGGGCTGACATCCACGACCTTGCCCCGGAAGATGTCAATCACCCGCAGCACTTCGGCCCGCGTGCCCGCCTCAGCCTTCATGCGGATCAGCACCATCTCGCGCTCGACGTACTCGCCTTCGCTGATGTCGCTGACTTTGATCACGTCAATCAGCTTGTGCAGCTGCTTCATGATCTGCTCAATGATCTGCTCGTTGCCCCGTGTCACCAAGGTCAGACAGGAGACTTGAGGGTCAAGGGTTTCAGCCACGCAGAGGCTCTCGATGTTGAAGCCGCGCCCGCTGAACAGGCCAGTCACCCGCGACAATGCGCCGGGCTTGTTGCGGAGGAGAACGGAAAGAGTATGTTTCATAGCTTGATTCCTCGCTGGAAATAATTATGCCAAGAGCATTTCAGTGGTTGATCTTCCGGCGGGAATCATCGGGAACACGCACTCCTCGCGCTTGATGACGAAATCCATGATCACCACCTTGTCGTTGATAGCCAGCGCCTCTTTGATCACGGCCTCCACCTCGCTCTTAGTCCTAGCCCGCAGCCCGACCGCGCCGTATGCCTTGGCCAGCTCGACAAAGTCCGGCGTGACTTCCATCGGTGTGCCGGAATAGCGTTTGTCGTAGAACAACTCCTGCCACTGCCGCACCATGCCGAGGTAGCCGTTGTTAAGAATCGCGACCTTGACCGCCGCGCCGTACTGCTTGGCTGTGGCCAGCTCCTGAATATTCATCTGGATGGAGCCGTCGCCAGCGATGTCAATGACCGTCTTGTCCGGGAAGGCGATCTTCGCGCCAATCGCCGCAGGCAGGCCGTAGCCCATCGTGCCGAGGCCGCCGGAGGTGAGCAGCTGGCGCGGCTGGTTGAACTTGTAGAACTGGGCCGTCCACATCTGGTTCTGACCGACCTCGGTGGTGATGATCGCATCGCCGCCAGTGAGCCGGTTGATGGTCTCAATCACGTACTGGGGCTTGATGATCTCGCCTTCGTCCTGATACGAGAGCGGGTGCTTGGCGTTCCACTCCTGCACCTGCTCAATCCAGACCTTGTGCTTCTCAGCAAAGGCGGCTTTATCAAACTCCGCCGAGCTGTCAAGCCAAGCGTTGATGGCCAGCAGCGCGTTCTTGCAGTCGGCAACAAGGGGGATGTCCACCTTGACGTTCTTGGAGATCGAGGTCGGGTCAATGTCTATATGGATGATCTCGGCTTCCTGGGCAAAGGTGTCAAGCCGGCCGGTAATTCGGTCATCAAAGCGCGCACCCACGGCAATCAGCAGGTCGCTTTTGGCAACCATCATGTTGGCCGCGTAGGAGCCGTGCATCCCCAGCATTCCCATTGAGAGCGGGTTGGTTCCCGGAAACGCGCCTAAACCCATCAGGGTCATGGTCACGGGAATCTGCGTCTTCTCAGCCAGCTCGGTCAGCTCCTTGCTGGAGTTGGAGAGGATGACTCCGCCGCCGACATAGAGCACCGGGCGTTTGGCCTTGAGCATGGCCTTGCAGGCTTTGGCGACCTGACCCGGATGCGGCTCCACCGTGGGCTGGTAGGTCTGCATCTTGATCTCGGTCTTCTCTGGGTAGGCGACGAGCGAGGCCATCACGTCCTTGGGCATGTCAACCAAGACCGGGCCGGGCCGTCCTGATGAGGCAAGATAGAAGGCTTCGCGCAGCACCGGCACTAAGTCGTCAGGATTGCTCACCAGATAGTTGTGCTTGGTGCAGGGCCTTGTGATGCCGACGATGTCCACTTCTTGGAAGGCATCATTGCCGATCAGGGCGCGGGGCACCTGGCCGGTCAGCACCACCATCGGAATGGAGTCCATGTAGGCGGTGGCGATGCCGGTCACGCCGTTGGTCGCGCCGGGGCCAGAGGTGAGCAGCGCGACACCGACCTTGCCGCTGGCGCGAGCGTAGCCGTCCGCCGCATGGACTGCGCCTTGTTCATGGCGGACCAGCAGATTCTTGATCGGAGAATCCATTAGTTCGTCATACAAGTCAAGGATCACGCCGCCCGGAAAGCCGAATATGGTGTCAACCCCTTCCTCCACCAAACATTGCACTATGGCCTTCGCGCCTTTGATTTTGCTCATAGGTTCTTCCTTAAAGTGGTTGTGAACGCCCGGCTTGCCCGTGCGCAGAGTCAGCTGCTTCATTATTGAAAGGCAAGTAGGACTATATAAGCCCGGAAAACCGCTGTCAAGGCGAAACAGGGAGATGAGAAGAGGCGGCGGGATTTCTTGCCCGGATTCTCCGCTCCAAGCGGAAGGAGAGCCACGTGAACAAGGCTATGCCCGCGCTGTCGGCGAGCAGGTCGAGCAGATCCAAGGTCCGACCCGGAACGAAATGCTGGCTGAATTCCTCCAGCAGGACAAAGCAGAACACCAGCAGGCTACCGAGAGGAACGGCTATCCAGCCAAGACGCACTTTCCTGAACTGCAAGGCGGCATTGCTGCCGAGCGTGAGTAGGCCAAAGAGGCAGAAATGGCCGAGCTTGTCACCATACGGCAGCATTTTGACCAGATCAAAAAAGATGCTGCTCCGGCCTGTGTCGGCCAGCCAGATGATCCAGCAGATGAAGGCGAAGAATCCGGCAGCAGCGAGCGCAATCAGGCGGCGAACAAGGACGGATTGGCGGGGCATGTTCAAACTCTTTGGCATGGGAAAATCTTTCGGCTTTGGGAAAGCACTGCCGCTGGTGTAGGATGCAGAAACGGCAGAAAGAAAAGACTACGCCAACGCAGCCCGCTCGTCAATATGAAAATAGAATTCCCCATCCTGCAAGGCAGCCCGCAGCCTCTGGGCGCGACAGCCACGCCCAAGGGCATCAACTTCGCCCTCTTCTCGCGGCACGCTGAGACAGCTTCTTTGGTGCTCGGACTGAAAGACGACCAGGATGCAGCCCGTTTCGAGATATTCCTTGATCCCAAGCTGCATAAGACCGGCGACATCTGGCATGTCCTGATCGACAACCTGCCGCCGGGCATCCGCTACGGCTGGCGGCTGACCGGCCCGTATGAGCCGGAGAGCAGCGGCCTCGCCTATGATGACAGCGTGATTTTGCTTGATCCGTATGCGAAAGAGCTGCGCTCGCCGCGCTGGGGCGAGCCGCGCAATCCGGCGGGCAGCCAGACCCTCTGCCTGATACCCGACGAGAGCTACGACTGGGAGGGCGACCGCCCTCTGAAAACCCCGATCCAAGACACGGTGATCTACGAGCTGCACGTGCGCGGCTTCACCGTGCATGAGTCATCGCAGTGCCGCTTTCCCGGCAGCTTCCGGGGCATCATTGAAAAGATACCCTACTTGCAGGAACTGGGCGTGACGGCAGTGGAGCTGATGCCGGTGACTGAATTTGACGAGACAGACTGCGTCTTCCGCAATCCAAGCACTGGCGGGCAGCTGAAAAACTACTGGGGCTACAGCCCGCTCTCCTTTTTCGCGCCCAAGGCCGCCTATTCGAGCGACAGCAGCCATCCGCTGCGCGAGTTCCGCGACATGGTGAAGGCCCTGCACCGGGCCGGGATAGAGGTCATCCTCGACATCGTGTACAATCACACTGCCGAGGGCGGCTGGGACGGCCCGACTTCCTCCTTCCGGGGCATTGACAATCCGATCTACTACCTGCTTGACCCGTGGACGCGGGCCTACCTGAACTTCTCCGGCTGCGGCAACACCTGCAACTGCAACCATCCTATCGTCCGCAGTCTGATCATGGACGCGCTGCGCTGGTGGGTGATTGACATGCACGTGGACGGCTTCCGCTTCGACCTCGCCTCGATACTGGGCCGCGATCAGCAGGGACACGTTCTCAGCAATCCGCCGGTGGTGGAGATGATCGCTGAAGACCCGGTGCTGGCCGACACCAAGATTATTGCTGAGGCTTGGGACGCTGCGGGCCTGTATCAGGTCGGCAACTTCTCTGATCATCACCGCTGGGCCGAGTGGAACGGCAAGTTCCGCGATGATGTCCGCCGCTTCATGAACGGCGTGCCGGGCCTGAGCGGCGCGCTGGCGACGCGCATCGCAGGCAGCTCAGACCTCTACCAGCACAATGGCCGCCGCCCCTGCAACTCGATCAACTTGATCACCAGCCACGACGGCTTCACCCTTGCCGATTTGGTCAGCTACAATGAAAAACACAACTTGGCCAATGGCGAGGAGAACCGCGATGGCGACAATCACAGCCTGAGCTGGAACTCCGGCTGCGAAGGACCAAGCGACGACCCGCTTGTGCAGCAGCTGCGCCTGCGCCGGATCAAGACGATGGCAGTGATCCTGCTCCTCTCGCAGGGGGTGCCGATGCTCGTCGCAGGGGACGAGTTTGGCAGGACGCAGCAGGGCAACAACAACGCATGGTGCCAGGACAGCGAAATAAGCTGGCTCGACTGGCGGCTGGCGGAGAAGAACAAAGGCCAGCTCCGCTTCTTCCAAAAACTGATCCGCCTCCGCCGCGACCACGCCATCTTCCGTCGCGCCGAGTTCTTCGAGATCAGCAGCCCGGACAGGCCGCCCTCCTCGCAGGAGATCATCTGGCACGGCCATGAGCCGTGGCGGCCCGACTGGTCGTCCGGGAGCCGCACCTTGGCCTTCCTCCTCAAAGATATTGTGCTGAACGACGGCACAGATGCCAATTTTTTCGTCATGCTCAACGGTCAGCCTGCTCAGACCGCGCTCTTCACTGTGCCGCCGACCAATACCGGCACGCGGCGCTGCGTCTGGAAGAAGATCATCGACACTGGACTCGATTCGCCGAATGATTTCCGCGACCTTAATCAGGCTCCGAAGATCGCCGTTGGCGCGGCAGCGCATGTCGCGGCCATGGGTTGCGTGGTTTTGCAGAGCGAAACCTTGAAAACAGCAGCCCGGAGGACAAAATGACGCGCAAAAAGAGCCTGCTTATGCTCGGCGACTCCTTGGTGGAATGGGGCGACTGGGACACGCTGCTGCCGGACCTTGCGGTGATCAGCCGGGGCCGCGCCGGTGAGCTGACTGAGGCGTTGTCCGCCCGCCTTTTCGATGAGATCGACAGCGTGCCGGAGCCGGATTGCATCCTCCTGATGTCCGGCACCAATAATCTGCTCATGGGCAGCCCGCATTTCACCGCCATTTTTCAGACCATGCTGCCACGGCTGGCCCTGCTCTGCGGCAAGAGCACTGTCTTCGTCAACTCCATCCTGCCTATGACCGCGCCCGGCATGACGAAGGAGGCTGTCACCGCAGTCAACCGCGAGCTGCGCATGACCGCCGAGGGCAGCGGCTGCCGCTTCTTAGACATGACCGGCCCCTTCACTGAGCAGTGTCTGCCCATCACCCGGCCCTGCTTCCTCAGCGACGGCGTGCATCTCTCCACTCTGGGCTATCAGGTCTGGGCCGGAGAGATCAGAAAATGCTGTCTGGCGGCGTAACGGTAACGTCGCCAGAGCCGTAGCTGGGACAGGACGGCATTTTAAGGGCAGACATTGCACCTGCCCCCTTCTTTCCTCCTTTACCGCAGCTTCCCCAACCTCCCCCTCGACTCCTCATTCTTCGCCAGCCGCGCATTCAGCTCCTCCAGCTTGGCCTGCTCCTTAGCAACCACATCCGGCGGGGCATTGCTGAGGAAATTCTCGTTACCCAGCTTGCCGCTGACCCGCTGCAAATCCTGCTCGATCTTGCTGCGCTCGCGGGCTAACTTGTCTAACTCTGCCTCCACGTCAATCAGCTCCTTGAGCGGCACCACCACCTCTACGCCGCTCACCAGCGCGTGACCGGCATCATCAGGCACGATACCGGACTCGGCAAGTTCTATACTCTCGGCGCGGGTCATGGCGCAGATGGAGCCAGTGAAGGAACGCAGCAGCTCTCGCTTGCCCCCATCGGGACAAATCAGCACGGCCTGCACCTTCGCGCTCGGATGCACGTCCGCCTCGCTGCGGATAGTGCGAATGGCAGTAATCACCTCCATCAGCAGCTGCATGGACTGCTCGGCCTCGGCGTTCTCCCAGAGCGGCTGCTCGACCGGGAACGGCTCCAGCATGATGGTGCCGCGTGTGCCGGGCAGCTGGCTCCATATCTCCTCGGTGACAAAGGGGCAAATCGGATGCAGCATCTTCAGGATATGCTCTATGACGCAGAGCAAAACCCCGCGAGCCTGATCACGCTTGGCCACGTCGTCGCTGAACAAATCCGCCTTAATCCACTCCACGTACCAATCGCAGAACTCGTGCCACGTGAACTGGTAAATGGCTGAGGCGATCAGGTTGAAATCGTAGCCGTCCAAGGCCTTGCGCACGTCGCGGATGGTGGCGTTGGTGCGGCTTAATATCCAGCGGTGCGGCAGGGCGAGATCAGCAGGACTGTCCGCCGCTACAACAATGCCCGGCTCGCTCTCCTTGATGTGCATCTGGGCAAAGCGGGCGGCGTTCCAGAGCTTGTTGATGAAGCGGCGGTAGCCGTCTATGCGCTCCTCATCCATCCTGATTTCACGGCCCTGCGCGGCAAAGGCAGTGAGCGTGAAGCGGAAAGCATCGGTGCCGTACTGCTTGATCATGTCCAGCGGGTCAATAACGTTGCCCGTTGACTTGGACATCTTTTTGCCCTGCTTGTCGCGCACGAGGGCGTGCAAATACACGTCGCGGAACGGCACCTCGTCCATGAAATGTAGGCCCATCATCATCATCCGCGCCACCCAGAAGAACAATATGTCGAAGCTGGTAATGAGTACCGAGGTGGGGTAGAAGATCTGCAATTCCTTGGTATTCTCCGGCCAGCCAAGGGTGGAAAAAGGCCAGAGCGCGGAGCTGAACCAAGTGTCTAAAACGTCATTCTCTTGCACTATATGAATTTTGCCGCAGCGCGGGCAGTAGCTCGGCTCCTCGCTGGCGACGATGAGATAGCCGCATTCAAGGCAGTTCCAGGCCGGGATGCGGTGGCCCCACCAAATCTGCCGCGAGATGCACCAGTCGCGGATGTTGTCCATCCAAGCGTAGAAGGTGTTGTACCAAGTGTCGGGGTAGAGCTTGATGCGGCCCTCGCGCACCGCCGCAACCGCCTTGTCCGCCAGCGGGCGCACGGAGACGAACCACTGCTTGGAGGTGGTCGGCTCGATGACCGTGGCGCAGCGGTAGCATTTGCCGACCGCGTGCTCGTAGTCATCAATCTTCACCAGCAGACCAAGGCTGTCCAAGTCCTTGACGATCTGGCTTCGGCAGGCGAAACGGTCGAGGCCATCGTATTTTTTGGCAGTATCATGCTTGGTTTTGATGATGCCGCGCTCGTCCATGATCTTAATCCGCTCCAGATTGTGGCGCAGGCCGATCTCGTAGTCGTCGCGGTCGTGCGCAGGCGTGACCTTGAGCGCGCCCGTGCCGAAGTCGCGCTGCACGTGATGGTCAAGCACGACCGGAATGATGCGGTCAACAATGGGCAGGCGGATGCCGATTTTCTCCAAGCCCGCATAGCGTTCGTCCTCTGGATGCACAGCCACCGCTGTGTCGCCGAGCAGGGTCTCTGGCCGCGTCGTGGCGATCACCACCGAGCCGGAGCCGTCCGCATAATGGTAGCGGATATGGTAGAGCTTGCCAGCGGTCGGGTCGTGCTCCACCTCATCGTCCGCCAGCGCAGTCAGGCAACGCGGGCACCAGTTGACGATGTAGTCACCCTTGTAGATCAGCCCCTCATTATAGAGTCGGACAAAGACCTCGCGCACGGCCTTGGACAGCCCTTCGTCCATCGTGAACCGCTCGCGGTCCCAGTCGCAGGACGCGCCCATCCGCTTGAGCTGCTGAATGATCGTGCCGCCTTTCTCAGCCCGCCACTGCCAGACCCGCTCGATGAACTTGTCGCGGCCCAGCTCGTGGCGGGTCGTCTTCTCGGCGGCAAGCTGCCGCTCGACCACGTTCTGCGTGGCAATGCCCGCGTGGTCGGTGCCCGGCACCCAGAGGGTGTTGTCGCCCTTCATGCGGTGGTAGCGAGTGAGCAAATCCTGAAGCGTGTTGTTGAGGGCATGGCCGATGTGCAGCACGCCGGTCACGTTCGGCGGCGGAATGACGATAGAAAAGGCCGGGCGGCCTTCCTCCATCTTTGCGCTGAAGGTCTTGTGCGCAAGCCAGTATTGATACCACCGCTCCTCAACTTCGGCGAACTCGTAGGCTTTGGGCAGGTCGTATTTGGCGGCGGAGGGCGTGTTTGTATCGTTCATGGCAGCGGAAAAGGGATAACTTTGTTAAAGGAAAGGCTGTTGAAGATCGAGATGCTACTATACCGCAGCAGGGACGGAGCGGCAAGGCTTGCGGCAGGAGGATGCTGATCAGCTTGGCTGCCTCTTGATAGACAGGCAGAATTCCTCTATAATGGATACGGAAGGTTTGCAATTCTGCCTGCGAGGAAAAAACTATGAAACCGGTGCTGCAATGGGAGAATAGCTCTCCGCATGTCGTTCATTTTCTTCATCAAATTCGAGAGCAAGTGCGCCGTCTGATTCCTGACGCGAAAATCATTCTGGGTAGTGGCAAAACAGCAAGTGATGAGTTAGTATAGGGTGATGATACAAGAAATCATCACTCACCGATGCCGCTGC
>JAABPV010000048.1 GCA_011391865.1 Desulfobulbaceae bacterium
CTTTCATGAACACAAGCGGTTTCTCTGTCCGTCACAGGAGGCTGTGAATTTCAGCCGCAGCCTCCTGTGAAGATCCGCCACAGCCTCCTGTGACCATCCGCCACAGGAGGCTGTGAAGGTTGGCCACAGCCTCCTGTGAATTTCAGCCACAGCCTGCTGTGACGGAAACGCACAGCCTCCTGTGGCTGAGGCGAGAAAATGCTTGACAGGCGCGGCGTTCCGCTCCACAATGCGTAGAGAGCAGGTTCGGCAAGTTATCTCAGTCAGTTGAATAGAACAGGAGGAGCATCATGGCAACGATTCAATGGCGGCCTGAAGTCAACGCCCTGACCACGCCGCAGTCGTACAGAATCCTTTTCGTACCCCGCAACGTGGCCAGCCGCGACGACATCGCCGCCGACATCGCCCTGCGGCATCCGAACTTCAGCGAGGCCGACATCCTAACCATTCTTAACGCCGAGGACGAGGCCATTCAGGCGCGGCTGCTCAACGGCGAGCAGGTGACGAAGTCAGGCGCGTTCAGCTATTCCCTGACCTTCACCGGCAGGATGAACAGCCCGGACGAGCTGCTGCCGCCCTTGGACGACTGCCTTCAGGTCAATGTCCGCGTCTCGCCGCCCTTTGTTGAGGCTGTGCGCCAAGCCGCGCAGACCGAACGCCTGCCGATGGAGAAGAAGCTACCGCTGATCACGACCGCGCAGGACACGCTCCTCAAGCTCAATGACGTGCTCATGCCGCAGGGCGTGCTCCAGCTCACGGGCGATGATCTTCTGTTTGACCCGGAAGGCGGCAGCGGCGGCTGCGTGATTGAGGGCACGCAGAGCGGACGAGCCGTGCAGACGCGCTTCCCCATGATCACCAACACAGCGGTTATGCTCATGCCGACGATCCCGGCGCAGGCGCAGCCGTGGAACAACGAATACACCGTCTCAGTCAGCACCTATTACAGCGAGCGCGGCACCCTGCGCACCGGCACATACGCCAGAAAGCTGCGCTCGCCGCTGACTGTGCATGGCCTCGGTAGCCCCAATCCGCCGGCGGCAGGCATCCTTACGGACAACAGCGCCTTCGCGCATGTCAGCATCAACGGCGGCTTGACCAGCGCGGACACCTTGCTGCGCATCCAGGCTGTTCTTGATCTGCAAGGGGGGAGGCTACTCTTCTCCTTGCTGGACATGCAAGAAGGCGGCGCGGCAGGCGCAGCGGTGAGCGTGCCTCAGAACGGGGAATACATCCTGCCGGGCTTTGCTGGCTCTCCTGTGTCGAGCGTGGAGATCACTGTGAACAACTACGCCGCGCTATGGGACATGATCCGCAATGACTACGGCGGCAGGCTGGTGGATGTGCTGGATGTGAGGGTGGCGTAGGAGGTGTGACGTGGCTGCCTGCTTCAGCAGCAGGCAGCTGGCTCCGCTGCGCTGCTCTTCGCCGCCAGCAGACCGCAGGCGGCGGAGATGTCCGCGCCTCGGCTTTTGCGGATGAAGACGGTGTAGTGCGCGCTCATGAGGATCTGCTGGAAGCGGAGCAGCCGCTCAAAGGGCGGGCTGTGAAAAGGCAGGCCGCCGCCCTCGTTCATGGCCAGCAGATTGATCTTGCAGGGCACCTCGCGCAGCAGGGCAGCCAGCTGGCGGGCATCCGCGTCCGAGTCATTGATGCCCTCGAACAGGGTGTATTCAAACATGATCCGCTGCCGCTTCTTGTTGGAATACTGCGTGCACGCAGCCAGCAGCTCCTCAATGGGCCAGCGGTCGTTGACCGGCATCAGACTGCTGCGGGTCTCGTTGTCCGCCGCGTGCAGCGAGACGGCCAGATTGACCGTGGTCTGGCGGCCCAGCTCCAGCATCTGCGGCACTAAGCCGCAGGTGGAGACCGTGATCCTGCGGGCGGAGAAATCCAAGCCGCGCTGCTCGGTGAGGATGGAGAGCGCGGCGAGCAGGTTGTCAAAATTAGCCAGCGGCTCGCCCATGCCCATGAAGACGAGATTGGTCAGGTTCTGCTCTGGGCCGGGCAGATGCGCCGCGTTGGCCCGCATCCAGTCCTGCGCCGCGCAGATCTGGTTGACGATCTCGGCCCGGCTGAGATTGCGCCGAAAGCCCATCTGGCCGGTCAGGCAGAAGCGGCATTTCATCGCGCAGCCTGCCTGCGAGGAGACGCAGAGGGTGTTGCGGTCTTCCTCCGGGATCAGCACCGACTCAATCAGCAGGCCGTCCTCTAAGCGGAAGCCGAACTTCACCGCCCCGTCCGCTGAGATTTCTGTGATGGGGTCGACGAAGCTACTCATGAAGGCCCGTTCCGTCAGCAGGGCGCGAAACTCCTTGGCCAAGTCGGTCATCTGGCTGAAATCCGTGATGCCGGGCTTGTATAGCCACGGCAGCAGCTGGCGGCCCCGGAAAGCAGGCTGGCCAAGCGAGACGGCGTAGTCCACCAGCTCGTCTTGGGAGAGATTCTTCAGGTCGGTTTTTGTCTTGTCTGTCATTTCGCATCGCACAGGGCCAGCTGCACTTTGATGGCCTGCTCCACCTTGCGCATGTCCGCGCTGGATAGCTGCCCGATCAGATTGAGCAGTCTGGTTTTGCTGACCGTGGCGATCTGATCGGCCATTGCCTTGCTTTCTTTGCCGTTCACTGTCACGCAGGCTTCGCTGGGATAGAGACGGCCAGTGTTGCTGGTCAGAGGCACCACCTGCACCCGGTTGAGGAATTTGCAGGCCGGATTGCTGCTGACAATCACTGCTGGCCGTTTCTTCTGTATTTCTCCGCCCAGCGAAGGATCGAAATCAACCCACCACAGCTCACCTCGGCGCATCGCTGACATCTCCGATCAACGCTTCCGTCCATTCCAAGGCCTCCGCCTCGCGGGCCTCATCTTGAGCCATGCGCTGATACGCCGCTTCCAAGTCTTGATCCACGACATGGGGACGGACAAGCGATTCGATGAAGCGGCTGATTTTTCTCCGGCCTATCACCCGGTGCAGCCCTTCGTACACCTGCTCGTTCATGGTGATGGTGAGTTTCTTCTGCATGAGCGGCCTCCTTGCACGTATTGTTGTATACGTGCATGATACGGGCAAGGAGCTGCGGCGACAAGCTGTTTCTGCTCACAGCCCGCGCAGCCATTCCGGCTTCAAACGCGCTGTTCCGGCCAAAGCGCAGCCGATCTGGGCGAGAAAGCGTTCCCGGTCTTTGGGCAGACGGCCTTCCAAACTGAAATAATTCGAGGCGTGATTGGCATGGAACTGGCAGCGGAACTCCGCCAGACCGTCCAGCATGGTGCGCAGCTCATGCAGCAGGCCGCTCTGGCTGGGCAGCTGAAAACGCCCTTCCTTGGCTGCCTGTCCCAGCTCGGTGTTGTCCAAGAGCATCAGGGTCAGCACGGCGATTTGGTTCGGCTGCATTTCACTGAGTACCGCCGCTGTGGCCTTGGCGTGCTCCTGCGAGCGGGTCGCGCCGCCAATGCCGAGCAGGCAGGTGACAGAAAGAAAAATCCCCGCCTCACGCGCCCGGCGGCCTGCCGCGACCATCTCGGCGGCGGACGCGCCTTTGCTGATGTCCCGCAGCACCTGATCACAGCCGCTCTCCAAGCCCATATAGATGCGGCCCAAGCCAGCCGCCTTGAGCGCGGCCAGCTCTTCCGGCGAACGCTTCAGAAGAGTGCGGCAATTGGCGTAGAGACTGATCCGCCGCACCCAAGGCAGCTGCTCCCGAATCCGGCGGCAGAGCGCGAGCAGCCGCTGCTGCGGAATGATCAGCGCGTCGCCGTCGGCAAGAAAGACGGTGGTCAGTCTGCGGCAATGCCGGGCGGCAAAGTCCAGATCGCGCTCGACAAACTCCTCGTCCTTGATCTGAAACCGCTGCTCCGGCTCGCGGTACGCGCCGCAGAAAGTGCAGCGGTTGTGCGGGCAGCCGACCGCGACTTGGAGGATGATCGCATCCGCCTCGCTTGGAGGCCGGATGATGCTGCCTTGATAGTGCACGGGGCCGCTCAGTCGCAGTTGGATTCGCGGTAGCGGAACGGCTCGCCTTGAATGATCGCCTGCACGTCAAAATCCCGGCATGACCCCCGGCTGCTGATCAGAGTGACGGTGTAGCGGTTGTCGCTGCGCGGATTCCTCCAGACACGGGGAACGGTCGATTCCGCCTGCTCAAGAATATCAAGGAACTTGTCCACGTCAGCGTCGTCCATCGCCTCGCGGATCACGTTCTTGTCATTCTGCTGGGCAGGCATTGCTCTGTTGCTGACAGCGGGCTGCGGAGGCTGCTGCTGCGCAACAGCGTTCTGACAGAGCTGGCGGCATTGCAGAACCGTCTCCTTCAAATCAGCCTGAAGGGTGTATTCGGCGCAACTGCCCTTGCGGCCTGTTCTGTTGATGGTGTATCTGCCTCTGAGGCCCTTCCATGAATCGCTGCTGCCGACAGGTTTCGCGCTCATTGCCCGCAGCACGTCGATGTCGGTGCCGTCCATGAAAATTTTTATCTCCTCGCAGCGGACCTGCCGGAACGCGGGCTGCTGCTGCACTTGTACTGGCTGACTTGGCGGCAAAGGCCGCTGCATCTGCATCTGAACCTGCTGACTTGGCGGTGGAGTTTGGACTGGGTTCTGCGGGAGAGAAGCAGGCGGCTGCAATCCTTGAACAGACAATTCTATTTCATTGCTGGCGGCTTTAGGAGGCACAGGCGGCGGAGTTTGCATTGGCACTGGATTTTGCGGGAGCGGAGCAGCGGTTTGCGGCGGTTTGATATCATCCGGCAGAGGCATGGAGCCTGCGATCAGCACCAATTCCTGCACAGAAACCCGTTCGTCGTCGCGCACAGAAGCATCCTGCTGCGGCAGTTCTGAACTGATAGCGGAGCGCGGCGGTGTTTGCTGTTGCGAGGCGACCGCTTCACGAAGCGCACGCTGCCACCGCTGCGCCTCGCTCTCGTTGGTGCCAAAAATGCTTTCAGGCATCACGTAAATTTGATCCTGTCCGGCAATCGGCTGGTCGCCCTGCTTCTCAATGGCTTCAGCTTCCGCCAACAGCCGGTGCCGTTCAGTGCGGTTCTGCTCGGCAGGCATTCTACCCTGCGGCAGCTCCAGCTCATCAGGCGGCGGAGCAGGCGCAATCACAGCGGGCTGCGGCAGGATGCCGTGCAGAAATCCCGTCGCCTGCGGGGCAAGCGCGAGACCGGCAAGCGCGCCAGAGCACAAGTAGATGATAAAAAAGGCAACAGAGAGTATCCTGCTGATCTCCTTGGCCGAATCAAGCGGAACGTTCTTTTTGCGCAGGACGCAGAGCGCAGAGCGGACGGCGGCAAGCCAAACTGCGGCAAGCAGCAGCAGCCCAGCAAGAAGATGCGAGAGGGTGAGGTTCATCGCTGGATGTTGAAATTATTCATCGTGATACAGCATAGCCTTTTGCATTTCAATTAAAACTGATTTGAAGACAATTTCTATCCTTTTCTTTTCAAGAAGGGATTGGCTCAGAGACGACCGCAGTGGGCCGTCCCTTGCGTCATCAGCAAACAATCAGCCGTTATTCTTGGCAAAATCAGCCATGAACTCCGCCAGCTTTTGCACGCCCTCCAGAGGGAAGGCGTTGTAGATTGAGGCGCGGCAGCCGCCCACATCGCGGTGGCCTTTCAGTCCATCCAAACCTGCGGCAGCGGCCTCCTTGACTAACTTGGCCTCCAGCTCGGCGGTGGGCAGGTTGAAGGTAACATTCAT
Organism: Desulfobulbaceae bacterium; assembly: GCA_011391865.1. GTDB lineage: Bacteria > Desulfobacterota > Desulfobulbia > Desulfobulbales > Desulfobulbaceae > Electronema. The sequence goes on from JAABPV010000048.1 coordinate 5,704, forward strand.
CCGCGAGCGAGCTGCCTCCTCCGCATGACCACGGTAAAAATCGGTTGCGTCAATGGCCTGATAGACGAGTGCTGCCTTTTCCTCGTTGCGCTGCTGCACAGCCGTCAGGCCGCCCTGCTCCTTCAGCCAGCGCATCACCAAGCCGACGCAGTAAATGGCGAAGGTCGGCGGGGTGTTGTACATCGAACCCTTGTCGGCGTGGGTCTTGTAGCGGAGCATGACCGGCACTGTGGCCGGGCATCTGTCGAGCAGGTCTTCGCGGATGATGGCGATGGTCACGCCCGCAGGCCCCATGTTCTTCTGCGCTCCGGCATAAATGATGCCGAATTTCGACACGTCAACAGGCCGCGACATGATGTCTGAGGACATGTCGCAGACCATCATGCAGCCTTTGTCCGGGAACTGGGCGAACTGAGTGCCGTAAATGGTGTTGTTTGAGCAGAGGTGCAGATATTCCGAATCAGCGGCCACGCTGTATTCATCGTCTGTCGGGATGTGCCGGAAGCGGTTCGCTTCGCCGGAATAGGCCACCTCAATTTGTCCGAATGCCTTGGCTTCCTTGATCGCCTTGCCCGCCCAAACGCCGGTGTTAAGGTAGGCTGCCTTCTTGCCCGGCCCCAGCAGGTTCATCGGGGCCATGAAAAACTGCGACGACGCGCCGCCTTGCAGGAAAAGCACCTTGTAATTCGCAGGCACAGCCAGCAGCTCGCGGATCAGAGCCTCGGCTTCATCAAGAACGGCCATGAAATCCTTAGACCGATGGCTCATCTCGATCAGGCCCATGCCCTTGTTGTTGAAATTAACGATGTCGCGGGCCGCCTGCTCAAGGACGGATTGCGGCAGAATGGCTGGGCCGGCACTGAAGTTGAAGATTCTCTCAGGCATGATTGTTCGGTCTCCTTGTAATATAAATAAAGGAGTAGGGGAGAAAGAGTTTTCGCCCCTACATTTTGACTTGCTGCCGCAACGCCTCATACAGCACAATCCCGGCGCTCATGGCCAGATTGAGGCTGCGGATCTGCGGATTGCTCATCGGGATGGTATAACAGCGGTCGGCGTGGAGCGCAAGGATTTCTTCCGGCAGCCCCTTGGTTTCCCGGCCAAAAACGAAGAAATCGCCAGACTGGAAAGATGCCTGCCAGTAGGGCCGCTCCGTTTTAGTGGTGAAGAAAAAGAGCCTGCGCACGTCCTGCGCGGCAAGGAATGCCGCAAAGTTCGGCCAGTGCTGGATGCGAACCTGCGGCCAGTAATCCAGCCCAGCTCGCTTCAGATGCTTGTCGTCGGTGCTGAAGCCAAGCGGATGGACAAGATGCAGCACGGAGTCCGTCGCACCGCAAAGCCGGGCCACAGAGCCAGTGTTGGGCGGAATCTCTGGCTCGACAAGAACGATGTTGAAAGGGATGGTCGGCATGGAATCAGGGAGGTTGAGTCATTCCTGCCGGAAAGCATATACCTCAATCTGCGGCTGAAAGCAATGTTTCTACGCAAAAAAAGAGATAAGCCCGACAGAGATTGCTGCTTATTCGCCACACCTTTTGCTGCCGCATGGACGACGCGACGACGTGCTGCAATAAAAAAACCGGTTTCCCCTGCGAAGGAGAAACCGGCCAAAAAAAGAAGAGATGAAGAACACCTTGGTTTATGCAAAAAACGTGCCAGATTTTTCAGCGGTAGCTTTTTTCCGCAAAAAACAAATTGAGTCAAGATGTTACCCTGCACGCAACCAAGGGTTTTTCAGATCGGCACCCTTGCAGGAAATACAGTTTTTTTGATGGAAAATTCGGCTGTTTTGCTGATTTCCTGCGTGAAACAGCCTCAGGCAGGCAGAATCCAATATTTCTGAAGAAATATCATTTTTTTGCTGCCTGCTACTTCGCCCGCATCTCTGCGCCGCTGATGTCTCGCAGATGCGGGCAAAGCGGCAGGGTGCATCTGGTTGTTGCAAAAACACTTGACCGGCAAGACGGCATCTGCCTTTTCACACCCGCACCCCACGCCTGAAATAAAGAAGCCACAGCTCATACACTGAGCTGTGGCCGTGGAGATTTCCCGCTTTTCTGATCATCAGCACAACATGTCTTTTTCAGTCTCGGTTGCGCGGAGCAGGCCGAGGAGCAGCTCGGAATGAAGAAGGAAAACAGCCACGATCATGCCGCTGTCTATTCCTGTCTGCCCAGCCAGTTGATGTGCCATTCAACGTCATTGGCATAGTCCGGTGTAATGGGGCTGCTGTCTATCCATCTAACAAATACACGAAAGCCTTTGTGTGTTGCTTTATAGATAGAAGTCGCGCCTGTTGTTGCCCAATGCTGGTTCTTGCCGCCCAAGGAGGTGAGGTACACGGGCACGTCTTCTGTTTCATCAAAACCAGCAGCCGATGTGTCAACATCAACAAAGACACCACGGCCATTAGAAACCTGCTTCCAATTGGTGTTGCCGGGTTCGGTACGTCCCGCATAGGCTATAGCCATTTTGCATCTCCTTTGTAGTTGAGCAAACCCGCTCTCCCCATGAGAACGGTATATTTCCATCCTATGGAGAGCGCATTTGTTTGTCAAGAAAAAGTCGTCGGGCGACAGTCGATTCAGCGCATTCCCCGCAGCACCTCCTCCTTGAGCTGGTCAATCTTTCTGCCGTCCACCCGGAACAACCCTTCTGCGTTCATGCTGTTGCAGATGCGCGACAGGGTTTCCGGGCTGGTGCCGCGAACTGGCGCAGCCGCCGCGAGAGCACAGCGAGCATGGACAGAAAACAAACACGTAGGCATTTAACACATAAACACGTAGGCATTTAACATATAAACACGTAGGCATTTATGTGTTAAACGCCTACGAGATCCAAATTCGGCGAAAAGCAGCCCAGCAGCTCTCTGCCGCTCAGAGGCGGGCGCAAATTCGGTGCAATTTTCATTTTTCTTGACATGGATCAAGGGAAAGGGGTCTTATTACAGGTACAGTGTTCCTATACTCAGGAACTGCTGCTGCGCGTAATCAAATTTATTTCAGGAGGAAAAGTACATGTACTGCAACCAATGCGAACAGACCGCCAAGGGCATAGCCTGCACCAATGCCGGAGTCTGCGGCAAGAGCGGCGAGCTGGCCAACATCGAGGACGTGCTGATCTACGCCCTCTGCGGACTGTCGCTCTATGCTGATGCAGCCCGCAAGCAGGGCATCGTGGATGCGGAGCTTGACCGCTTCGCCATGAAGGCGGTGTTCTCCACCCTGACCAACGTCAACTTTGATCCTGACCGCTTTGCCGCGCTGATCAGTAAGACGGTCGAGCTGCGCGAGGCTCTGAAGGCCAAGCTCGGCACGGCTGATATCGCCCATCCGGCGGCTTCTTTTGTTCCGGCGGACACGGTCAACGGCTTGGCTGAACAGGGCGCGGCTTTGAAGTTCATTGAGAGCTTGGATGCGGACGAGAACATCCGCTCGCTCAAACAGACACTGCTCTACGGCCTGAAGGGCATTGCTGCCTATGCTGACCATGCCGCCATTCTTGGCCAGGAAGACCCGGCTGTGGCAGGCTTCATGTATGAGGCCATGTCTGCGCTGCTGGCTGAGGGACTGACGATTGAGCAGTGCGTGCCCGTGGCCATGAAGGCAGGACAGATCAACCTGCGGGCCATGGAGTTGTTGGACGCGGGCAACACTGGCAGCTACGGTCATCCAGTGCCGACCTCAGTGCCGCTTGGTCATCGCAAGAACAAGTGCATCCTCATCACTGGCCATGATCTGCACGACCTTGATTTGCTCCTTGAGCAGACCGCAGGCAAGGGCATTGACGTGTACACCCACGGCGAGATGCTGCCCTGCCACGGCTACCCAGAACTGAAGAAGCACCCGCATTTCTACGGCCACTTTGGCACAGCTTGGCAGAATCAGCACAAGGAGTTCCCAGAATTCCCCGGCCCGGTGCTCTTCACCACCAACTGCATCCAGAAGCCGCGCGAGGATTACAAAGAGCGCATCTTCACCACTGGCTTGGTTGGTTGGCCGGGCGTGACGCATCTTGCCAGCAAGGATTTCAGCCCGGTGATTGAGAAAGCCTTGGCCATGGACGGCTGGCAAGATGACGCGGACAAAGGCTCGGTCATGGTCGGCTTTGCCCGCAACGCGGTGCTCAATGTGCAGGTGTCGGACAGGCTGATCAGGGCGGTGCAGAGCAGGAAAATCCGCCACTTCTTCTTAGTTGGCGGCTGCGATGGTGCCAAGCCAGGTCGCGACTACTACACCCGCTTTGTCGAGCTGGTGCCCAAGGACTGCGTGGTGTTGACGCTGGCCTGCGGCAAGTTCCGCTTCTTTGACAAGCAGCTCGGCGACATCGACGGCATCCCGCGCCTCTTGGACGTGGGGCAGTGCAACGATGCTTATTCGGCCATTCAGATCGCCGTGGCCCTGTCCAAAGCCTTCGGCTGCGGCGTGAACGAGCTGCCGCTGTCGATGATCATCTCTTGGTATGAGCAGAAAGCGGCGGCCATCCTGCTGACCCTGCTCTCGCTGGGCATCAAGAACATCCGCCTCGGGCCGACGCTGCCTGCCTTCATTAGCCCGGCAGTGCTGAGTTTCCTCGTCGCCACCTTTGGCATCAGTCCGATTGCAGCCACGCCGGAAGAGGATCTGAAGGCGATTTTGGGCTGAGATTTTCAACCTGCCGCCACGCCTCAAGACCTATCAAAAAAAGAACGGAGGTTGGAGCGAGAAATCCTTTCGCTCCAACCTCCGTTTTGTCACAAAATGCGCTTGCTGCAACGCTAATGCTTCAGCGCAATCCGCACCGCAAAGCCATTTGGCTGGCGGTTGCAGGCTGAGACTGAGCCGCCGCAGCTCTCGACGCAGGTTTTGACTATAGCAAGACCAAGACCCACGCCACCGGAGCCGCTCTCGCGGGACAGCTCAAGCCGGTAGAAGGGTTCAAATATCCGGTCAAGATGTTCCTCAGCCACGCCGGGGCCGCAGTCCTCGACAATTATTTCCACCTGCTCGCCGTTCTCCGCAGCAGTGACTGTGATCGGCCCGGCATAACCTGCGTATTTCACTGCATTGCGAAGGAGATTGGCAATTGCCCGCGTCAGCAGCTCGGCAGAGGCGGTAACGTGCAGCTGCGACGCAACCCGCACTTGCACCGCAGCTTCCGCCGCCTCGCGCCGCATAGCGGTCTCAAGCACCGGCAGCAAGGGAATGCGTTCCAGCCGCACGGCTTGGGCGTTCATCTCCGCCCGCGAGAAGGCCAGCAGCTCACCGATCAGGGCAGCCATGTGGTCAACGTCCTCCATCACATCCTGCACCCGCTCGCGGTTCGCGCCATCCAGCCGTTGCTCCAGCACACCAAGGCCAAACTGAATCCGGGCCACGGGCGAGCCAAGCTCGTGCGAGACATCGCCGAGAAAGCGTTTCTGGCCTTTAACGAATGCGGAAAGCCGGGCGGTCATGTGGCTGATGGTCGCGGCCAGCCGCCCGATCTCGTCAGCCCGCTGCTCGTGGATAGAGACGGCAAAGTTGCCCTTGGCAATCTCCTCGGCGGCACGGGTCATGCGCTCCAGCGGCTTGGTGATGCTGCGGATCAGCGGCAGCCAGAAGAGCACGGAGATGAGAATCACTGCGGCGGCCACCACCATCCACGGCAGGGGATCGAAGAAAAAGCCCTTGCCGGTGATGGAGTCAGAGGCGGCGATGAGCAGGGCGGGCAGATGCCGCTCCGAGGCTTCTAAGTAGATCGGCACCCGGATGCCAAACCACCAGCGGCTGGGCGTGCTGGTGTGCATGATCAGATGCGGCTTCCGCCCCCAAGCAGGCGGCTTCGGCCCGCCGCCCGCGCAGTCAGCACCGTTGTTCGGCGGGCCATGTCGTAGCAGTGCCTCTTTGGCCTTAACCAGCACCTCCTCAGGCACCGGCTCCTTCTTTGGCGAGAAGACCAGCCCCTCGCGCAGGAGAAGGAGGAAATCCACCCCGTGAATTTTGCCGTGACGTTCGAGAGCCTCTGGCCACTCGTCCGGCGGGGTTTGCTCCAAATCGTGAACGATGAGCATTCCGGCGGCGCGGAGACGGTCTGCGCCTTGATGGCCGAAGAACTCGTGCAGGTTCATCTTCAGCTGCACGGCAAAGAAGATTGCCAGCGCGGCGGCAAGCAGGAGCAGATTGAGGAAGAGCCAGCCGAGAATTGTGGCGAAGAGCGAGCGGGCGGCCTTCACAGCGGCGGGGCGATAAACATGTAGCCTGCGGTGCGCACGGTCTGGATGAAGCGCGGCTCACGCGGATTGTCGCCCAGCTTGCGCCGCAGCGAGGAGATATGCACGTCAATGGAGCGGTCGAAGACATCGTAGTTGCGGCCAGACACCGCCTCCAGCAGGCGGTCGCGGCTCAAGACCCGCCCGGCGGCATTGGCCAGCGCGGCCAAAAGGTCGTATTCCAGCGGAGTCAGCGTTAGCAGCTCGCCGTGCAGACGCACAGTGCGCGATGCCTGCTCAATCTCCAGCTCGGCGAAGCGCAGGGTCTGCTCTGCCGCCGCCTCGGCACTGCTTCGGCTTTCGGTCAGCTGACAGCGGCGGGTGACGGCCCGCAGCCGGGCCAGCAGCTCGCGCGAGGAAAAGGTCTTGGGCAGATAGTCGTCCGCGCCCATCTCCAGGCCGACGATGCGGTCAGTCTCCTCGCCTCGCGCCGTGAGCATCAGCACCGGGATGTCCGACTCGCGGCGCAGCTCCTTCAGCACCGCGAAACCGTCCATCTGCGGCAGCATCACGTCTAAAATTACGGCCTGATACTCACCCTTTTGGAACAGCCGCAGGCCGTCCGGGCCGTTGTGCGCTGCATCAAGCGCGTAGCCCATCGGCTCCAGATAATCAGCCACCAAGCGGCAGAGCTTGCGGTCGTCGTCAATCATGAGGATGCGCATCATCAGCCCATTGCCACGTCTAAGACCATCATCAGACAGAAGCCGGTCATCGTCGCCATAGTCGCCAAGTCAATGTTTTCATATCGCTGCTGGGACTCCGGGATCAGCTCCTCCACCACCACGAAGATCATCGCTCCGGCGGCGAAGCAGAGGGCAAAGGGCAGCAGGCTTTGAATTTGCATGACCAGCAGCGTTCCGGCAAGGGCGGAGAGCAGCTCGACCACGCCGGAGAGCTGGCCGAGGAAGAAGCTCCAGCCTTTGGACAGCCCTTCGCGGCGCAGAGGCAGTGCCACTGCCGCGCCTTCAGGGATATTCTGAATGCCAATGCCTATTGCCAAGGCTGCTGCGCCGCCCAAGGTGGCGGCGTTTAACTCCGAAGCCCCGGCACTGAACGCCACGCCGAGCGCCAGTCCTTCCGGGATATTATGCAGGGTGATGGCCAGCACCAGCAGCGTGCTGCGCTGGAGCGAGGTGCGTACACCCTCCTGCTTGTCCATGCTTAGGCCGGGATGCAAATGCGGCAGGAACTTGTCCATCAGCCGCATGAAGACCCCGCCGCCCATGAAGCCCGCCGCAGCGGTCAGCCAAGCAGTCTGGCCGAGCTGCTCCGCCATTTCAATGCCCGGCCCCAGCAGCGACCAGAAGCTGGCCGCGATCATCACCCCGGCGGCAAAGCCGAGCATCGCGTCCATCAATTTGCTGTTGACGCTTTTGGTGAGGAAAACCAAGGCCGCCCCGGCGGCAGTGAGGCCCCAAGTGAAGAGGGCGGCGAAAAGGGCTTGGGCAAGCGGACTGCTCGGCAGAGTCATGATCTTTTTGTAGAGCGGTTGTGCGGAGTAAGCGGCGATCAAAACAAAGTTGAGTCGATTATGACAAGCACCGCCAGCAATTCTGATTTTCCGTAATTCCTGATAGATTTTCCCTCACACCAGCTCCGCCATCACCGGATTGGCCAGCAGCAGCCCCTGCGCGGTGAGGCGCAACCGCCCGTCGGCCAGCTCCAGCAGCCCCTGCTTGGTCAGCCGAGCGAGCGTTTCTCCGTAATACGCCGCCGCATCAATGCTGAAACGGCGGCGCAGCTCATCCAAGGCAAGCCCTTCCGTCATCCGAAGGCCCATAATCACTGTTTCGCGGAAAGCGGCCTCCGGCTCCAAGCACTCCTCGTGCTCCCAAACTTCCTGCCCATTCTCAATCCGACTGCAAAACTCGACTGCATCAGCGACCGCGCTCTTTCGCATCCCATTAAGACAGGAAACCGCGCCTGGCCCGATGCCGATATAGTCGCTGTTCCGCCAGTAATTGATGTTGTGGCGGCATTCGCAGCCGGGCAGAGCATAGTTGGAAATTTCATAGCGGTGAAAACCAGCTTCTTCGGTCATCTGCCGCGCTGTCTCCAGCATCCGCAGTGCCGCGTCCTCGTCCGGCAGCAGCAGCTTACCCTCTTTCTGCTGCTGGGCAAAGGGCGTTCCCTCCTCAACAGTCAATTCGTATATCGAAAGATGCTGCGGGCGCAAGGCAAGGGCTTGGGTCAAGGTCTCGCTCCAGCTTTGCAGGGTCTGGTCAGGCAGGCCGCACATCAAATCTATATTGAGATTAGCAAAGCCCGCCTGCTGCGCCAGCTTGGCTGTTTGAGCGGCTTCCGCCGCCGTGTGCGGACGGCCCAGCCGCCGCAGTTCAGTGTCATGCAAAGACTGCACGCCAAGAGACAGACGGTTGAAGCCTGCCTGCCGCAGCGTTTGCAGAGCAGACAGGTCAACTGTGGCCGGGTTTGCCTCAAGGGAAATCTCCGCCTCTTCGGCGCAGAAAAAATGCTGGCGGCATTCAGCCAGCAGGTCGCGCAAAACCTCAGGCGGCAGCATGGTCGGAGTGCCGCCGCCAAAGAAGATGCTGGTCAGCGGTCGCGGCGAGAAAAACTGACGGAGCTGCCTGATGACCGCCGCAAGCCAGCGGCTGCTGTCTCGGCGGCCTGCTTCGGAATAAAAACTGCAATATCCGCACTTCCGAAGACAGAATGGAACGTGGAGGTAGAGGCCGAGATCGTTCATTCTGTTCAATGCAGCGCGGCGCACGGCGCAATCTTTCATTAAGAGCGGTTCTGGGCTAAGAACATCAAGTTCTCAAACCAAGTTTGGTGTCAAATCTTCTGCTGCAAGCCAGCTGCTTAGATCATCTATAATGAATCTCTCGCTGTATCCAGAGATACATGTCGATGTATAATCGATTTGATTAACTAAAAAATGTTGATAGACACCCAATATGTTGATAGTTTGCGATTTTTATATCACACACATCTTCACTTATCATGTTTGACGTAATTTGTCAATTCATTAATTTTGCGAAACTCTGTAGGTTTCACTTTGAAGAAACGAGCAATTGCCTGCAAAATCACCTACGCTTGGCCAGCGCGGGCAGCCCGCAGAGGCAAGCTCGATCCGGTCATTGGCCGCGATGAAGAAGTGCGCCGGATCATTCAGGTTCTCAGCAGCCGTACTAAGAACAACCCGGTGCTGATCGGTGAGCCGGGCAAGGAGGACAGCATCGCTGTCCTGCGCGGCATCAAGAAAAAATGTCTCAACGTTTCTGCTTGCTTTTGCAACTAAAATGAGTAATAATTGCCAAAAAAAGCGATGAATGATCCGATAGTGAATGAAATAAGGAAGTTTCGGGATGAACATGCCGAGATGTTTAATTATGATATCAAGGCGATATGCGATGACTACAGGAAGAAGAGAAATTTTTATGCAGAGAAGCTAACAAAGATTAAAAACAAAAAAATACGCCTAACGAGCAAGTATGAATGCTATCTTAGTTTGAGTTAAAGAATGTCTTAAACTGATCAAGTTAAAATAATTATCGAATATGAACAGTCAACTGACTTACCATCCAGCTCAATGGGAAAAAATTGTGGCCACGATTGTGGCCTTGTTTATTGTAGGGCTGATTTCTTTCCTTGTTATTCGAGATAAACCTTTTTCTGACAGCAGTTTTCCAATTTTCATCAGGATATTGCTCAGTTTAGCTTGCGCGATTTTAGGCGCAGTTATTCCAGGTTTTTTAAGTATAGATTTGCAAGCAAATGGGTTATTAATTCGTGCTGGAGGCGCATTGGCACTTTTTGTTATTACATATTTCTTTACACCGCAAACTGTTTTTCCTCTTGATGAAAGAAAGAATAAGGCAGAAAAAGCTAAACAGCTAATCACGAGTGAAATTATTTTTAATATTAAAAATCTTGACACAAGACTTGGTTTTGCGGAACACTCGTTATCTTTAGATAACACTGATAATGTTAAAGATCGTTTCGATGAAACCCGCAAGAAAGTTGCTCCGGCAATTGAGTCTGTTGCAAAAGAAAATTATGGAAAATTGATGTCACAGCAACAGGCCGCCTCTTTGCGAGCAACGTTTAACAGTTATCCTTTACGAACTGATTTAGAATCCTCATTGGTTCAAGTGCTTGTTGATGGCAACGTTAGCCATGATCGAATCAATGCGTTCTACAAAGACCTTCGTGAGGCCCAACATCAAAGCGAAGCAATGCTTGAAACAATAGGTGATATTGCGCTTGCATCCTCTGGAAACAAAGACACTGTCGCTTATCAAAAAAGAAAGATCATTTTCGCAAAAAATATGCTCAAAAATCGTTCCCAATCAGCTTATCTGTCTGGCTGGATTGTTTTGAAAAATTTGGAAGCACCTAGTTCTCAACTCAACGATACAATAATTGTCCTGCAATATCTAAAACCTAATCGTATACTAAGTAATTCTGAGATAACACAGTTGATAAATGAATCCATTGTAGAGGCTGAACAACTCCTTGTCGAACGTAAGTATTTAGTTGCTGAGGCGAAGAGAATCACAGAGTCTGCCTTGACAGCAATGGCTGACCTTGAAGAAAAATTAAAAATTCAACCGACGGACACTTGGAATCAAGTGACAGGAAAAGCAAAAACGTTGCGACAGCTTGGTAGAATCACCGATGCTGTTGCTGTGTTTTCTCGATACGGGGAAATGTTTTCTGACAAAGACCCTAGTGCAAAGCAATATGCCAAAACAGCCCAATTGTTCACAACTCAGATTGCTGATCTGAAACTTGATGGCGGCATTTATATTTATGAAATATCAAAAAATAGCATTGCTGAGAAAGCAGGATTTAAAATTGGTGATATAATCATTGATTATAACGGAAAAATTACAAACGAGATGGATGATCTGATAACCGCTTTAAAAAATTCTCCAAAAGATGAGATGGTTAGGATAACTTTTTTGCGGATAGATGATAATGGTGCGTGGATTCAAGTTCCAAGTGCAATTTTTTGGCAAGTTCCCAAGAATAGCTTTTTTGGCGTGTTGAAGCCAA
>JAABPV010000049.1 GCA_011391865.1 Desulfobulbaceae bacterium
GCCGCTGTCAGCGTGGTCTTGCCGTGATCAACGTGACCGATGGTCCCGACATTGACGTGCGGTTTCGTCCGCTCAAATTTTTCTTTTGCCATTGCCGCCTCTTGTCCTTAACTACGCTTACACGCCTCTAATCTTATGTATGATGACCTCGGCCTGTCGGCTCGAAACCTCTGCAAATGCCTCAAACTGCATCGTGAACGACGCACGGCCCTGAGTCGCGGAACGCAGTGCTGTGGAGTAGCCGAACATCTGGGCCAAAGGCACGTTGGCTTTGACCACTTGAAGGTTCCGCGCCGCCTCCACCGCCTCGATCTGCGCATGTTTGCGGTTCAGATCGTTGATCACCTCGCCGAGATACTCATCCGGGGTGATGACTTCCACTGCCATAACTGGCTCCAGCAGCACCGCTCCCGCCTCAGCCGCCACTTTGCGGCAGGCCAGCGCGGCGGCCACACCGAAGGCCATCTCGGTGGAATGCTCCTCGTCATAAGAACCGCCGACTAACTGCACCTTCAAATCGGTGAGCGGGTAGCCGATGAGCGGCCCGGAGTCCAAAGAATCCCGAATGCCTTTCTCGATCGCTTTCAAGTACAAGGCCGGAATCAGCTCCTCGTTGATCTTGTTCTCGAAATTGACACCGCTGCCCCGCTCCGTCGGTTCAAACCGCAGCACGACATGGCCGTACTGCTCTTTGCCGACACCTTGCGTCTGGAAGAACCGCCCTTCGCCCTCGGCAGACCGGGTAACAGCCTCTTTGTAGGCCACCTGCGGCGTGCCGACGTTGGCTGCAACTTTAAATTCCCGCACCAGACGGTCAACGATAATTTCCAGATGCAACTCGCCCATGCCGGAAATCAGTTGCTGGCCGGTGTCCTCATTGCGGCTGACGCGGAAGGTTGGGTCTTCGCAGGCGATTTTATTCAAACTCTCCGCCAGCTTGTCCTCATCGGCCTTGGTCTTCGCTTCAATCGCGATACTGATCACCGGCTCCGGGAAATCCATGCTTTCCAGCACGATGGAGTCGCCTTCCATGCAGAGGGTGTCGCCAGTAGTGGCGAACTTGAGGCCGACCGCCGCGCCGATGTCCCCGGCACTAATGCTGGCCACCTCTTCCCGCTTGTTAGCATGGAGCTTGATCAGCTTGGAAACTTTCTCTTTTTTCTGCTTACGCGGATTGAAGACCCTGCTGCCGACTTTCAACTCACCGGAATAAACCCGGATGAAAGCCAGCGTGCCGACAAAGGGATCACTCTGCAACTTGAACACTAATGCGCAGAATGGCTCACCGCTGTCCGCCTGCCTTGTCACTGTTCCGCCTTGTCCGTCAATTCCTTCGACAGGTGGCACATCCAGCGGCGAGGGCAGATAGTCCGTCACCGCGTCCAGCAGTAGCTGAACGCCTTTATTTTTAAATGCTGAACCGCATAGCACAGGCACTAACTTCAGGGAACAAGTCGCCTTCCGCAGGGCCCTGCGTATTTCATCAGGAGAGATATCCTGTTCTTCCAGATATTTTCCCATGATCCCCTCATCGAAGTCGGCCAACTTCTCGAGGAGATGCGATCGTGCAGCCGATGATTTGTTTCGCAATGCTTCAGGGATGTCCAGCACATGAACTGTTTCCCCTTGCGTCTGCTCGTCAAAAACGAGCAATTTCTGCTCTATCAGATCAACCACCCCGCTGAAGCTGTCTTCGCTTCCAGAGGGCAGAGTGACTGGCACCGGACAGGCTCCGAGCCGGGTTTCAATTTCCTCGACCACCCGCTCAAAATCCGCCCCGATGCGGTCCATCTTGTTGACAAAGGCGAGACGCGGAATGTGGTAGTGATCTGCCTGCCGCCAGACTGTCTCTGACTGCGGCTCAACTCCGCCCACGGCGCAGAAAACCCCGACCACTCCATCCAGCACCCGCAGGCAGCGCTCCACCTCGACGGTGAAATCCACATGCCCCGGTGTGTCAATGATATTGATCCGGTGCTCCCGCCAGAAACAGGTGGTGGCGGCGGAAGTGATCGTTATGCCGCGCTCCTGCTCCTGCTCCATCCAGTCCATGACCGCTGTGCCGTCATGAACTTCTCCCATCTTGTGCGAGCGGCCTGTGTAAAACAGTATCCGTTCAGTAGTTGTTGTCTTGCCTGCGTCAATATGGGCCATAATCCCGATATTGCGCACCTTGGCCAACGTTCCGCCTTCAACCACTGTCGTACCCTGTTGTTTGTTCTCCAGCCGCCCTCCTGTGTCCTTTCAGAAAAAATCTGCTTTTTTACTCTGTTTTCCTGCGGCTGTCAAGTATTTCTTTTTACGACCCGCGCAGATTGCCACTTTTTTTTCAGTGGCCAATCTGCGCAAACCTGCTACTACCAGCGGTAATGAGCAAAGGCTTTGTTGGCCTCGGCCATTTTGTGAGTCTCGTCCCGCTTCTTGACCGCTGCGCCGCGATTGTTGTAGGCATCAAGAATCTCAGCCGCCAGCTTCTCGGACATGGACTGTCCGGGCCGCTTCTGCGCGAAATTGATGATCCAGCGGATGGCCAGCGCGTTGCGCCGCTCAGGACGCACCTCAATCGGCACTTGGTAGGTGGCACCGCCGACGCGGCGGCTTTTCACCTCGACCTTGGGCCGCACATTCTCCATCGCTGTCTCGAACACTGCCATCGGCTCTGTGTCCGCGATTTTGCTGCCCACAGCGTCAATGGCCTCGTAGAACATGCGCAGGGCCACTGTCTTCTTGCCGTCCTTCATCAGGCCGTTGGTGAAGCGGGCAACCAGCATGGAATTGTATTTCGGATCAGCCTCAATGGACCGTCTGTTTTGAACTTTTTTTCTCGGCATAATGTTCTATTCTTCACTCCGGCAATTGCTGCGCGTGACCGCCGCTTATTTAGGCCGCTTGGCGCCGTACTTGGAACGCCCCTGCCGCCGATCGTTGACTCCCAACGTGTCAAGGGTGCCCCTGATGATGTGATAGCGCACACCGGGCAAGTCTTTGACGCGGCCCCCGCGAATCAGCACCACTGAGTGCTCCTGAAGGTTATGGCCGACACCGGGAATATAGGAAGTCACCTCAATCCCGTTGGCCAGCCGCACTCTGGCGACTTTCCGCAGCGCGGAGTTGGGCTTTTTCGGGGTGGTGGTGTACACTCTGACGCACACGCCGCGCTTCTGCGGACACTCCTGCATCGCCGGAGTGCTGGAGCGCTGAACCTGCTTCTCCCTTCTTTTTCTAACAAGCTGATTGATCGTAGGCATAAAATCCTTTCCTTTCCAATAGAAAACGGCGTTCACGCCCTGCGCGGCGCGTGAAGCCCACCAATGTAGCACGGACAGAGGCGCATGTCAAACAAAAAGATGCTCCTCATTTTGCCTTGCTGATCCGATATCTTGACAAACCAGTGCCGGCGGAGATCAGCCGACCCATGATCACGTTCTCCTTCAGGCCGTCCAAGGTGTCCACCTTGCCGGTCATGGCCGCGTTGGTCAGCACTTTGGTGGTCTCCTGGAAGGAGGCCGCTGAAATGAAGGAGTCAGTGGACAGCGAAGCCTTGGTCACGCCGAGAAGCTGCGGCTCCGCCGAGGCGGGCTGAAGCCCCTGCGTCAGCATCCGCTCGTTCTCGTCGTGGAAGACCCATTTTTCCACCAACTGGTCCAGCATGAACTTGGTGTCGCCCGGATCGGTGATTTTGATCCGTTTGAGCATCTGGCGGACGATGGTCTCGATGTGCTTGTCGTTGATCTTCACGCCCTGAAGGCGATAGACCTCCTGAATCTCGTCCACCAAGAAACGGGCCAAGGCTTCCTCGCCCTTAATCCGCAGGATGTCGTTGGGCAGGACAGAGCCGTCCATCAGCGCGTCGCCCGCCTTGACGTAGTCGCCCTCGTGAACGATGACGTGCTTGGATTTGGGCACCAGATACTCTCTCGGCTCGCCCGCTTCCGGGGTGATGACCACCCTCCGCTTGCCCTTCAGCTCCTTGCCGAAGGTCACGCGGCCATCAATCTCAGTGACAATGGCCTGCTCTTTGAGCTTGCGCACCTCGAACAGCTCGGCGACGCGCGGCAGACCGCCGGTGATGTCCTTGGTTTTGGTGGTCTCGCGGGGAATTTTAGCCACCACCGTGCCGGCGGAGACCTCTGTCCCCTCGTCGGCGGAGATGATTGAGCCGACCGGCAGCGGGTAGCGGGCATCATGCTCCAAGCCCGGCAGCTTGCAGGTCCGGCCCCGCTCGTCTTTGATCGAGATGCGCGGGGTGCCGTGCTTGGAGACCAGCGGATGGATGATGACGCGGGAAACCTTGCCGGTGACTTGGTCAACACGCTCCTGCATGGTGTCGCCCTCGACCACGTCGCCGTATTTGATCTTGCCGCCGACCTCAGCGACAATCGGAATCGAGAAGGCATCCCAGTCAGCGATGACCGCGCCAGGATCCACCTTGGCTCCATCCGCCACTTTCAGCTCCGCGCCGTAGGGCACCGGCACGCGCTCGCGGTCCACGCCCTGCTCGTCAACAATGATCACCTCGGCGTTGCGGTTCATGACCACATTGAACC
Source organism: Desulfobulbaceae bacterium (assembly GCA_011391865.1). Classification (GTDB taxonomy): domain Bacteria; phylum Desulfobacterota; class Desulfobulbia; order Desulfobulbales; family Desulfobulbaceae; genus Electronema. Next base: position 4,548 of record JAABPV010000049.1, read on the forward strand.
CGGCGGAGTTGGTGACGAAATGCAGCTTGTGGTACTTGACCACGCCGCTGCGCTGGCTGCGCACCTCGGCCTGCTCGACCGAACGGCTGGCTGTGCCGCCGATGTGGAAGGTGCGCATGGTCAGCTGAGTGCCCGGCTCGCCGATGGACTGGGCGGCGATGATGCCGACCGCCTCGCCGATGTTGACCATGTGGCCCCGGCCCAAGTCGCGGCCATAGCACATGGCGCAGACTCCGCGCCGGGACTCGCAGGTCAGCACCGAGCGGATTTTCACCCGGTCAATGCCTGCGGCCTCGATGGCCTCCACCTTGTCCTCGGTGATTTCCTCGTCCATGCCCACCAGCACTTCGCCGCTGTGGGGATCCATCACGTCGTCGCTGGCCACCCGGCCCAAGATGCGCTCGCCGATGCGGACAATCACCTCGCCGCCGTCCAAAAGCGGCTCGGCGACCGTGTAGCGCATGGTGCCGCAGTCCTTCTCGACAATGGTCGAATCTTGGGCCACATCGACCAGACGGCGGGTCAGGTAGCCGGAGTTGGCGGTCTTCAGCGCGGTGTCAGCCAAGCCTTTACGCGCGCCGTGGGTGGAGATGAAGTACTCCAGCACCGACAGGCCCTCACGGAAGTTGGCCTTGATTGGGGTCTCGATGATCGCGCCAGACGGCTTGGCCATCAGGCCGCGCATACCGGCCAGCTGGCGGATCTGATCTTTCGAGCCGCGCGCGCCGGAGTCGGCCATGATATAGACCGAGTTGAAACTCTTCACCTCTTTCACCCCGCCCTTGCCGTCCGGGACAAACTCCACCGCCATCTCGGCCATCATCTCCTGGGTGATTTTGTCCGTGGCCTTGGACCAGATGTCAACGATCTTGTTGTACTTCTCGCCGTCGGTGATCAGACCGTCGGAATACTGCTCGTCAACCTCAGTGGCCTTGCGCTCTGACTCGGCGATGAATTTTTCCTTGTTGACCGGAATCTTCATGTCGTTGATGCAGATGGAGATGCCGGCCCGCGTGGCCTGCTCATAGCCCAAATCCTTGATCCGGTCGGCGAGGATGACCGTGTCCTTGGTTCCGGCATGGCGGTAGGTGTAGTCGATGAGGAAGCTCAGTTCCTTTTTCGAAAGCTCCTTGTTGACCACCGCGAAGGGCAGTTTTTCCGGCAGCAGATCGCCGACCAGAATCCTGCCGACAGTGGTGTCCACCAGCTCGCCTTTGATCCGCACCTTGACCCGCGCCTGCAAATGGGCCGCGCCGTGGTCATAGGCCATGCGGGCCTCGGCGGACGAGCTGAAGACCATGCCGGTGCCCTTGGCTCCGTAGCGCTCGCGGGTCATATAATACAGGCCAAGCACGATGTCCTGGCTGGGGATAATGACCGGGCTGCCGCTCGCGGGCGAAAGGATGTTGTTGGTGGACATCATCAGCACGCGGGCCTCGACCTGCGCCTCGACCGAAAGCGGCAGATGCACCGCCATCTGGTCGCCGTCAAAGTCGGCGTTAAAAGCGGCGCAAACCAGAGGATGCAGCTGAATGGCCTTGCCCTCGATCAGCACCACCTCAAAGGCCTGCATACCAAGCCGATGCAACGTAGGCGCACGGTTGAGGATGACCGGATATTCGCTGACGATCTCGTCCAGCACGTCCCAGACCTCTTTCACCCCCTTCTCCACCATCTTGCGCGCGCTTTTGATGGTGGTGACATAACCGAGGGTTTCCAGCCGATTGTAGATGAAGGGCTTGAACAGCTCCTGAGCCATCTTCTTCGGCAGGCCGCACTGGTGCAAGCGCAAATGCGGGCCGACGACGATGACTGAACGGCCTGAATAATCGACGCGCTTGCCGAGCAAGTTCTGACGGAAGCGGCCCTGCTTGCCCTTGAGCATGTCCGAGAGCGACTTCAGAGGCCGCTTATTCGGCCCGGTGATAGTCCGGCCCCGACGGCCATTGTCGAAGAGCACATCCACCGCCTCTTGCAGCATCCGCTTTTCGTTGCGGATGATGATGTCCGGCGCATCCAGCTCCAGCAGTCGCTTGAGGCGGTTGTTGCGGTTGATCACCCGGCGGTAGAGGTCGTTCAGATCGGAGGTGGCAAAACGTCCACCCTCCAGCGGCACTAACGGACGGAGATCCGGCGGCAGCACCGGAATCACATCCAGTATCATCCACTCAGGCCGGTTGCCGGAGTCGCGGAAGGCCTCGGCCACATTCAGCCGCTTGCCGAGCTTGGCCCGGCGGGTGATGGAGGCGGTCTCCTTCATCTCCTTGCGGATTTGAATGGACAGACTGACTAACTCCAGCTCTCTGAGCATCTCGCTGATAGCCTCGGCACCGATGCCGACCTCGAACTCGCCCGGATACTGCTCCAAGCTCTCGCGGTACTGCTCCTCATTCAGGAGCGTCCCTTTAGGCAGCACCTCGATATTGGAACTGAGCACCACGTAGGATTCAAAATAAAGAATCCGCTCCAGCTCCTTCAGGGTCATGTCCAGAATGGCGCCGATCTTGCTGGGCAGCGACTTGAGGAACCAGATGTGGGCCACGGGCGCGGCTAACTTGATATGCCCCAGCCGCTCGCGCCGCACCTTGCTCTGGATGACCTCAACCCCGCATTTCTCGCAGATCACGCCCCGGTGCTTCATGCGCTTGTACTTGCCGCAGTTGCACTCGTAGTCCTTGACCGGGCCGAAGATTTTGGCGCAGAAGAGGCCGTCGCGCTCCGGCTTGAAGGTGCGGTAGTTGATGGTCTCCGGCTTCTTCACTTCGCCGTGCGACCATTCGAGAATCTTGGCTGGCGAGGCGAGGGAGATTCTGACCTTGTCAAACACAAGCGGCCCTTTCGGCTTGTCAAAAAAGCTGAACAGTTCTTCCACGAAGTGCACCTCCCTCTTCTGTTTATGTCTCTGCTTCCAAGGCGGCGACAGCAGGCTGCACTGGAAGCATAATTCGATTTATTGAGCGGCCAAGCCCGCAGTCAGCAGTCAGGCTGCGGAGCCGGTTTTCAATCTGCAAAATGTGTTTTGGCTCGTTCCCGAACAGTCTGCGGACATTCCCGGTCTCGTCAGGAGCATTCAGATGCTCGTTGCGGACATGCGCCGACTCGTTCTGGATATTCCTGACGGCATCTTGGATCTTCAGAGCGACGTTTGGAACGTTCCCAACGCCGTCCCGGATGTCCAAGATGACGTTGGGAACATTCGGGACGGCGTTTCGCACGTCCCGGACAGCGTCGGCGGCATCCGAAACCTCGTCGGGAAGATCGCGGATGACGTTGCGGACATCCGCAAGCTCGTCCCGGATGTCCGCCGCCTATTTCTCGTCGTCGGCAAGCAGCTCGACATTCAAGCACAGGCCCTTCAGCTCCTTGACCAAGACGTGGAAGGATTCCGGCAGGCCCGCGTCAAGGAAGTTGTTGCCCTTGACGATCTTCTCGTACATCGAGGTGCGGCCTTCCACGTCGTCGGACTTGACCGTGAGGAACTCCTTCAGGGTGTAGGCCGCGCCGTAGGACTCCATTGCCCAGACCTCCATCTCGCCGAGCCGCTGGCCGCCGAACTGGGCCTTGCCGCCGAGCGGCTGCTGGGTCACGAGCGAGTAGGGGCCGGTGGAGCGGGCGTGAATCTTGTTGTCCACCAAGTGGTGCAGCTTGAGCATGTACATCACGCCGACCGTCACCTTGTTGTCGAACTGGTCGCCGGTGAGGCCGTCGTACAAGGTGGACTGGCCCACCTCGTCAACTCCGGCCTCGGTGAGCATGTTTCTGATATCCGCCTCGGTTGCGCCGTCAAAGACCGGCGTGGCGACATGGATGCCCCGCCCGACCTTGCGCATTTTGTCCAAAAGCTGCTCATCAGTCAGACCTTCGGTGATCGCCTTGTATTCCGCTTCGGAATAAATGGTTTGCAGCCGGGCTTTGACCTGCTCCAGCTCCTTGGCCGCAGCCAGCTTGTGGAACTGCTCGCCCAGCCGCTTGGCGGCGAAGCCGAGATGGCATTCCAGCACCTGGCCGACGTTCATGCGCGAAGGCACGCCGAGAGGGTTGAGCACCACATCCACGCTCATGCCGTCGGCGAAGAAAGGCATGTCCTCCTCCGGCAGCAGGCGCGAAACCACGCCCTTGTTGCCGTGGCGGCCCGCCATCTTGTCGCCCACCGCCAATCTGCGCTTGGTGGCCACATAAACCTTGACCATTTTCACCACGCCGGGCGGCAGATCGTCGCCTTTTTCCAGCCGGGCGGCCATGCCCTCGTAGCGGGAGCGCACTTCCTGCGCCTGCCGCGAGTAGCTGCTGAAAATGCTCTCGATCTCGTCCTCGTACTTGGCCTTTTCAGAAAAATCCAAGGAGCGCAGGTCTTCAAACTCCACTTGAGCGACGGCCTCGGCGGTCAGCTTCTTGCCCAAGGGCAGGATGACGTTGCCGCTCCGGTCGCGGATGTCGCGCTTGGCGGTGCGGTCGGCAAGCAGGCCGCAGAGGGTTTTGCGCACACCATTTTTCAGACTGTGCAGCTCGGCCTCCATGTCCCGGTTGAGGCTGCGGATTTCCTCCTCCTCAATCAGGAGACTGCGCTCGTCTTTGTCCACGCCCTTGCGGGAAAAGACCTTCGCGTCAATCACCACGCCCTCGATTCCCGGCGGCACCCGCAGGGAGGAGTCTTTGACATCACCCGCCTTCTCGCCGAAAATCGCCCGCAGGAGCTTTTCCTCCGGCGAAAGCATAGTCTCACCCTTGGGCGTGACCTTGCCGACCAGCATGTCGCCGGCCTTGACCTCAGCGCCGATGCGGATGATGCCCGAATCATCAAGATTGCGCAGGGCCTCATCGCCGACGTTGGGAATGTCGCGGGTGATCTCCTCTTTGCCCAGCTTGGTGTCGCGGGCCACGGTCTCGAAAATCTCAATATGCACGGAAGTGAAGGTGTCTTCCTTCAGCAGCCGCTCGTTGATCAGGATCGAGTCCTCGAAGTTGTAGCCGCGCCACGGCATGAAGGCGATGGTCACGTTCTTGCCCAAAGCCAGCTCGCCTAGCTCGGTGGAAGGGCCGTCGGCCAGCACCGTGCCCTTCTCCACGCGCTGTCCCGGCAGGGCCAGCGGCTTCTGGTTGAAGCAGGTGTTCTGGTTGGTTTTCTTGTACTTGAAGAGATGATAGACCGCGATGCCGGTGTCGAAGCCGTCCGTGCCCGGCTCATCGTAGCGCACCACCACCCGGTTGGCATCCGCCTCCTCGACCACGCCCGGCCCGGCGGCCAACAGACAGGCCCCGGAATCCAAGGCCAAGTTGCGCTCCACGCCGGTGCCGACCAGCGGCGCAGCGGGCTTAAGCAGCGGCACAGCCTGCCGCTGCATGTTCGATCCCATCAGGGCGCGGTTCGCGTCGTCGTTCTCCAAGAAGGGAATCAGGGCGGCGGCGACCGAAACCATCTGATCCGGGGCCACGTCCATGGCCGTGATCTCGTCCGCAGGCACGGTGACAACCTCGCCTTCCTGCCGGGCGATGAGGTGTTCAGACGACAGCGCGCTGTCGTCGCCCACCGGCACGTTAGCCGGAGCGACCACATGGCCCTGCTCCTGCAAGGCGGTGAACATCTTGACTTCTTCTGTGACCTTGCGCTCCTGCACCAGCCGGTACGGCGTTTCAATGAAGCCGTAGGGATTGACCGTGGCGTAGGTGGCCAACGAGACGATCAGGCCGATGTTCGGGCCTTCAGGGGTCTCAATCGGGCAGATGCGGCCATAGTGGGTCGGATGCACGTCGCGGACCTCGAAACCAGCCCGCTCGCGGGTCAGACCGCCCGGCCCCAGCGCGGAAAGCCGCCGCTTGTGGGTGACTTCCGAGAGCGGGTTGGTCTGATCCATGAACTGCGAGAGCTGGGAGGTGGCGAAAAACTCCTTGATCGCCGAGTTGACCGGCTTGGGGTTGATCAGGTCATGCGGCATCAGGGTGTCAATTTCCTGCAAGCTCATCCGCTCGCGGATCGCCCGCTCCATCCGCGCCAAGCCCATCCGGTACTGGCTCTCGCACAGCTCGCCGACCGTGCGGACGCGGCGGTTGCCAAGATGGTCGATGTCGTCGCCTTCCTGCAATTCGTCCTTGATCCGCATTAGCTGCCGGACGCTGAGGAGGATGTCCTCCTTGGTCAGGGTGCGCTGCTCAATCGGGGTGCTCAGGCCCAGCCGGGAGTTGATCTTGTAGCGGCCCACCTCGGAGAGGTCGTAGGATGCCGGATCGTAGAAGAGCTTGTTGAAGAAATCCTGCGCAATGTCAACGGTGGGCGGACTGGAGGGCCGCAGGCGGCGGTAGATTTCCACCAATGCCTGGGCCGTGTCGCGCACCTTGTCCATCGCCAGCGTCTTGCGAAAAGAATCGGAGACCGTAACGTTGTCGATGAAAAGCAGCTCAAACTCGCGGATGCCGCACTCGCGGATGTTTTCGAGCAGGCCCTCGGTCAGCGGCTCGTTGCAGTCGGCCAGGATTTCGCTGGTCTCAGGATGATAAAGCGCGGCGGCCAAATAGCGGCCCAGCAGGTCTTCGGGCGCGGCCCGCAGGGACTCCACTCCGGCCTTCTCCATCCGCTTGGCAAGGGCCTTGGAAATTTTGCGGCCTTCCTTGCCGATCACGCTGCCGTCCGCCGGATCGATGATGTCCATGGACAGCCGCTGGCCGATGAAGGTCTCCGGCTGGAACAGGATTGAGAACGCGCCGTCCTCCAGCCGCACCTTGTCCACCTTGTAGAACTCGCGCAGCAAAGCCTCGTCGGAATAGCCGAGGGCTTTGAGCAGGGTGGTGACAAGCAGCTTGCGGCGGCGGTCGATGCGGACGTAAAGAATGTCTTTGATGTCAAAGTCGAAATCCAGCCACGAGCCGCGCACCGGAATGATGCGGGCCGAATAGAGCCGCTTGCTGGAGATGTGCGATTTGCCGCCGTCATGGGTGTAGAAGAGGCCGGGCGAACGCTGAAGCTGGTTGACAATGACCCGCTCGGTGCCGTTGATGACAAACACGCCGTCGTCGGTCATCAGCGGCAGAGCGCCGAGGAAAACCTCCTGCTCCTTGATGTCCCGCACCGACTTGACCCCGGCAGCCTCGTCGTTCTCAAAGGTGATCAGGCGGACGGTGATCTTCACCGGCGCCTCGTAGGTCATGCCCCGCTCAATGCACTCCTGCACCGTGTATTTCGGCGAGCCGAAGGAGTAGTAGGCGAACTCAAGCGTGCAAAGGCCGTTGAAATCGGTGATGGGGAAAATGCTTTTGAATATGGCCTGCAAACCGATCTCTTCTCTCTGAGCTGGATCAATGTGCATCTGCAGAAAGCGGTCATAAGAATGCCGCTGCATGGCGATGAGATGCGGCGGCTCTACAATTTTGCGTGTTTTGGCAAACCCTTTGCGTATTCTCGTCATGATCCCCTCGTGATGCAGTCCGCAGAAAAATCAGCTCTGATCTGATCCGCTTCAGCCGGTTTTTTAAAACTGAAAAGCAGCTCTCATGCCCTGCCTGCAAAAAAACGCAGTAACGCCACGAGGGTCTTCCCCCATAGCGTTACTGGCTGTGCTGCACATCTTCCCTTGGCGAGAGCTGCTGGCCAAGGGAACACCTGCGAAGCAGAAACTACTTAATCTCGACGCTGCCGCCGACGGCCTCAATTTTCTTCTTGATGTCCTCGGCTTCCGCCTTGGCAACACCCTGCTTCAGCGGAGCCGGGGTGCCCTCGACCAGATCCTTGGCCTCTTTCAGGCCCAAGGCGGTGATGGCGCGCACCTCTTTGATCACTTTGATCTTCTCGGTGCCGCCGGAGGTCAGAATGACATCAAACTCAGTCTGCTCCTCAACGGCTGCGGCAGGAGCGGCGCAGCCGACAGCGGCTACAGCCACCGGAGCAGCTGCGCTCACGCCAAATTTCTCCTCCAGAGCCTTGATCAGCTCGGCAAGCTCCAAAATGGTCATTTTAGAGACAAGCTCAAGCACTTGTTGAATAGCTTCGGTCATCTTGTGTTCCTCCTGATCGGATATTGAAACAAATCGTAGGTTAGTTTTCCTGCTGTTCTTTCTGCTCTTTGATGGCCTGCAGGACATAGACAAAGTTGCTTGGCGCGGCGTTGAGGGTGCGGACCAGCTTGGTCGGCACCGCTGCCAGCAGACCGCAGAGCTGTCCAAGCAGCTGCTCTTTCGAAGGCAGCTTGGACAGCGCGGTCATTTGCTCCGCGTTCATCCGCTGGCCTTCGTACATGGCCGAACGGATTTTCAGCTTGTCAACATCCTTGCAGAACTCAACCAAGGCTTTGGCAGGGCCGACTGGCTCCTCAAAGCCGAAGGCGACCACTGTGGTGCCGGTGAAGTCCGCCTGCAAGCCTTCGTAGGCCGTGTCCTGCGCGGCGATCTTCAGCAGGGTGTTTTTAGACACCTGCAGCTGCGCATTGGCCTTCCTCAGGCTGATGCGCAATTTTTCCAGCTCCGTGACTTTCAGGCCCTGATAGTCGGCCACGGCGGCAAATTTGGCTCTGTTGAAGGTATCTTTCAGCTCACTGACCTTCAGAACCTTGCTTTCGCGATTCAACTGGCACACCTCCTTGATAGAAAACACGGGACAGGAACAGGACAGCAGGAACAGGAAACACAGAGATGCAGCTATTTTTCCTCTAAAAAACCGAGGAAGAAACATCGGCGGTCTCGGCGGGCAACCTTGCGGTTATTAAACAAACGTGCCTGCTGTCTCGGACCTTCCCAAAGTTATGGAAAATACGGCGGCATTTTCACAAAAGACCGCCAATCCGCCGGTCAGCTTTTGACCAGCGTGCGGACCTGCGTCGGATCAATTTTCACGCCTGGCCCCATGGTGGTAGAGAGGGAAATCGCCCGCAGGTAAATGCCCTTGCTGGTGGAGGGTTTCAGCTGAACCAGCTTGTCAATGAATCCGACGATGTTCTCGGTCAGCTTGTCCGCGCTGAATGACCGCTTGCCGATCAGAGCGTGCACGACTCCGGCCTTGTCCGCCTTGAAGTCAACCTTGCCCTTCTTGGTCTCGGCGACAACGCGGGCGATGTCAAAGGTAACAGAGCCGAGCTTAGCATTGGGCATCAAGTTGCGCGGCCCAAGAATGCGGCCTATCTTGCCCACCTCGCCCATCATGTCCGGTGTGGCGATAGTCTTGTCGAAATCCAGCCAGCCTTCCTGAATTTTTTTCACGATTTCGTCAGAACCGGCGTAATCTGCTCCGGCGGCCAGTGCCTCAGCCTCTTTCTCGCCCTTGGCGAAGACCAGCACCCGCACTGTCTTGCCGATGCCGTGCGGCAGAATGACCGACGAACGCACCATCTGATCAGCATGGCGGGGGTCAATGCCCAAGCGGACGGCGACATCCACGCCTTCATCAAATTTGGCGCAGGCGTTCTTGATCACCAGCTCGACGGCCTCGCGCAGTTCGTAGAGCCTGCTCCGGTCGATGGCCTCAGCCGCCTGCCGGTACTGCTTTCCATGTTTTGGCATGATTCAGACCTCTTCAGTTCTCCCTCATCCTGCGGTCAGGAGGACAGGTGCGAACGAATTGTTGATGAATGGGAGCTACTGGTTCAGCCTATGACGGTGATGCCGCAGCTACGGGCCGTGCCTCTGATGATCTTGACCGCCTGCTCGACATCATAGGCGTTCAGGTCAGGCATCTTCCGCTCCGCGATCTCACGAATTTTCTCAACAGGGAGTTCAGCGACGCGGTCTTTTTTCGGATTGCTGGAACCTTTCTGCAATCCTGCGGCTTTGAGCAGCAGCACCGACGCTGGCGGAGTCTTGGTGACAAAGGTGAAGGAGCGGTCACTGTAAACCGTGATCACCACCGGGATGATCATGTCGCCTTCTGACTGTGTCCGGGCGTTGAATTCCTTGCAGAATCCCATTATGTTCACGCCCTGCTGACCAAGAGCCGGACCGATGGGCGGCGAAGGGTTCGCCTTGCCCGCAGGAATTTGCAGCTTTATGTATGCCTGTACTTTTTTCATAATTCTTCTTCGTCCCCCGCAAGGGCGGAATCTAATTATTGCTCACCTGCATGTATTCCAGCTCAACAGGTGTTGAACGTCCGAAGATGGACACCATGACACGAACCCGGCCCTTGTCTGGGAAGACCTCATCTACTTCGCCTTCAAAATTGGCAAAGGGGCCTTCTGTGACCCGCACCACGTCGCCGACCTCGAACACGACCTTGGGAATGGGCTTTTCCGATCCCTGCTCAATCCGCTGAAGGATTTTGGCGGCTTCCTGCTCGGTGAGGGCGGGGATCAGCTTGTAGATATCCCGGCCTGCGAGAGCTTGGCTGGCGTTGATGCCGACAAAGCCTGTGACCCGGCTGGTCTCGACCACGGTGTGCCATGTGCGCTCGTTCATCTCCATGTTGACGATGAGATAGCCGGGGAAAAATTTGCGCGAGGAAGTCTTGCGCTCGCCCTTGACCATCTCGACCACCTGCTCGGTCGGCACCAGAATGTCGCCGAACAGCTCTTCCTGTCCGGCTTGGCGGATACTCTCCTCCAGCGTGGTTTTCACCTTCGCCTCAAACCCAGTGTGGGTGTGCACTATGTACCAGCGTTTGGCCATGATGAAAACCTAACGCTGCAGCACGAGGCTGACCAGCTTGCCCAAGATGAAATCGACTGTGCCCAGATAGAGCGACAGCACAACAGTGAGCAGAATGACAAAACCGGAAAGACCCATTGTAACCTTGCGGTCGGGCCAGACTATTTTTTTGAATTCAGCGGCGACTTCCTGAGAAAACTGCCGGATGGCGGCAGGAGAATAAGGAGACACAGCAGGCGGACTGTCGTTTTGTCCACCGCTTTTCTTTTTTAAATCTGTCATCATCTCTCCGAAAAAAACACCCGGCGGCTGAATCATGGCAGGCCAGGAGGGATTCGAACCCCCAGCCCTCGGATTTGGAGTCCGATGCTCTACCATTAGAGCTACTGACCTGCGCGACTCTTGTGTGCGGCCTGCCGCAATGCGGCGGCGGGGACGTTGGTTTTACTTTGTTTCTTTGTGCGGCGTGTGCGCCTTACAGAACGGGCAGAATTTCTTCAGCTCCAGTTTGTGCGGAATGGTGCGCTTGTTTTTTGTGGTGGTGTAATTCCGCTGCTTGCAGTCTTTGCAGGCAAGGGTGATGATGTCTCTCATTGACGCAGCCCTTCAGATTGGAGCAGAAACTGCCGCCGGGCGTGATGCGCGGCGGCAGTTTCTGCGCGGTTCCTTATGACGGAGTGGCGGACTGCGTAGTCCGCCTGCTACCGCTTGTTACTCAAGAATTTTGACGATGACACCTGCGCCGACGGTACGACCACCTTCGCGGATCGCGAAGCGGAGG